>NZ_JBHIRA010000005.1:0-131659 GCF_042196825.1 Bartonella sp. AC10YNML
GTAGCATTTTTATCTTCTGTCGAGATTGGCAAAAAATCTGTTCCTGTAGGACTGGAGGAAAAGATCATAGAGCTTTACGGTTTAGATAAAGAGAAGGCTTCTCTCTTAAAAAAAGAAGCCTATTCTTGTCGAAAAAGCATCATCATAAAGCCTTCTACTCCGTTGCAACGTGAAACTGTTGTTGCGTTTATGAGACTTTTAGATGGCTTACATCAAGAAGCGTTAGCAGACTTCAAAGAAACATTAGAAACATTGTGCGAAGCGTGCTTTATAGAGAAATGTTAAAAATCCTATTCCCTAACTTTTATTTACGCGTCCCTCACTGTAAAAAAGCTGTATAAATACAGCAAGTTATTTTTACATAAAACTTATATATTATTCTGTTATTGAATGTTTTATATTAAATAAATCGTGATAATTAATCACGGTTTATTTATTTTTTTTAATCTTAATGACATTGATAAGTTTATCCTTTTATATCATTAAGATATTGTTTTGTGGATGCCAGTATATGGTGCATTAAATTCAGCTAATCAGTTGCTTTTTAAATTTACTTAAATTTTTTCCTCTTCAAAATGCGCATTTTAGCTAAGTTTGTGGTTGATATTTTTTTATGATGAAAACGCGAATGCATTAATTGAGATATCCATAAACTTTGTATATCAACTCAAAAAATACAAGGTCACACAATCTTACGACTATTTGTGGGTTTTATGTTGATGAACTGAATAAGTATAGCGATGCGTCTTACAAATATTTGCAAAAATGCTTTTATTGGAATCTTTTAATCTCTTTGTGGTTTACAATTCATTTTATCATTTTATCTTAAGCAAAGAGAATGTGAATTCATTTCTATTTCTCTATTTTATCTGAGAAGGGTGGAGTTATACGAATGTCAAAAAAAGTCATGATCGTGGAAGATAATGAGCTTAATATGAAGTTATTTCGCGATCTTGTAGAAGCGAGTGGTTATGAAACCGTTGAAACGCGTAATGGTCTTATGGCATTAGATTTGGCGCGTTCATCAATGCCATCTCTTATCCTTGTGGATATCCAGTTGCCAGAGGTCTCTGGAATAGATGTTATTAAACAATTAAAAGAAGATGAAGAACTTCGATCAATCCCCGTTGTTGCTGTAACAGCTTTTGCTATGAAAGGCGATGAGGAGCGAATTCGTGCCAGTGGATGTGAAGAATATATGTCAAAGCCTATTTCTGTCCCTCATTTTATCACAATGGTAAAGCATTTCTTGGACTAAAGCTTGTTAAGTGGTGATAGAAAAAGCATTGAAAAGCTTATAAGATTGCTAAAGTTGTCGCGTAAATATTTTTGTGCTTCAGCACGTGGATATATTACAAGTTAGTAAAACAGATTTTAAAAATTGAAACTGAAGTTTTGAATTTTTTCGGTCTATTTTTCTTGCCTTTTATCTTAAGAGAAGGGATTGTTTTGCATTCTTGTTTTTTCTAATCGGTATAGATTTGTTCCTACATTCATCTAAAAGTTTGTTTTAGTAGGGGAAAAAGCCCCGTTTTTGTCCGAGGCTTTATGCATTGCAAAAATTGAAATTAACGCTTTGAGAATTGGAAAGAACGACGTGCTTTTGCTTTACCGTACTTTTTACGTTCAACAACACGGCTATCACGGGTAAGAAACCCACCTTTTTTCAAGATTGAGCGAAGTTCTGGTTCGTAATAGGTTAAAGCTTTGGAAATGCCATGGCGCACTGCACCGGCTTGTCCGGAAAGACCACCGCCTGCAACGGTTGCAATAATATCAAATTGGGTATCCCTATTTGTTGCAACAATTGGTTGACGAAGAATCATTCTAAGAACAGGACGAGCAAAATATTTGTCAAATTCCTTATTGTTGATCGTGATTTTTCCAGAACCTGGTTTAATCCATACACGTGCAACAGCGTCTTTACGCTTTCCTGTTGCGTAAGCACGTCCTTGTGAATCAAGCTTTTGCACGTGAACAGGAACAACATTTTCATGTGTTTCTGTAATACTTGTTACTATGCTAAGCTCAGAAAGAGAATTAATTTCAGCCATAATCAAGCAATCCTTTTGTTTTTGCGGTTTAAAGCACCAACGTCAAGAGATTCAGGCTGTTGTGCTTCATGTGGATGTTGGTTTCCAGCATAAACACGCAGATTCTTCAATTGACGGCGACCAAGAGGCCCACGAGGAATCATACGTTCTACCGCTTTTTCAATAACGCGTTCGGGAAAACGCCCCTCAAGAAGTTGACGTGCTGTACGTTGTTTTATTCCACCAATATAGCCGGTATGCCAATAATATTTTTTATCCGTATATTTTTTGCCAGTGAGAGCTATTTTATCTGCATTAATGACAATAACGTTGTCACCATCATCAACATGTGGAGTAAATGTAGCTTTATGTTTGCCACGTAAGCGGTTCGCAACAAATGTGGCAAGACGACCTAAAACAAGGTTTTCTGCGTCAATAATAACCCATTTTTTCACCACTTCAGTTGGCTTTTGTGAAAAAGTTGCCATAGAAGTATCCTTTATTAGAACCCTTTTAATATAAGGGAATTTTTACTGTTTTGCGTTGAAAATTGTTACCATAGCGAAATATTTAACGCATACTACTTGCTCTGATATAATGTCTTTTGATTGACGTCAAGAGAAAATAAAAACTTTATAAAACAGCATGTTATGAGAGAGGTATTATAATACCATATTAAAGAAGTTTGTGGATCATTTAAATTTAAAATGAATGTTGCAAAAGACTATTTTATCTTTAACGCATGATTGTATTTTATCGTTCTTCATTATAAAATAAACAATAATGCAGTCGCCTCGTTATTTTCTCAATGTTGAATCTTCTGCTTGTGGTCAAGCTTGGTTAGATGCCCTTGATGTTCAAGGGATAAATAATGCGCGCGCTATTTCTCAAAAATTTGGTTTTCCAGATCAGCTAGCTCGAGTACTTTCAGCAAGAGATGTGGATGAAGCTGAGGCTGTTGCTTTTATTAATCCAACATTGCGTACGCTTATGCCTGATCCAGAAAGTTTTAGGGATATGCAATGCGCTGCAGAGCGTATTGTTAAGGCTCTTTTCAATCAAGAACAGGTTGCTGTGTTTGGTGATTATGATGTTGATGGTGCTTGTTCATCGGCACTTATAGCGCGTTTTTTTCGTTATTTTGGTATTGAAGTCAAAATTTATATTCCTGATCGTATTGTTGAAGGCTATGGTCCGAATGAACAAGCAATGAGGATGCTTGTGCAAGAAGGCGCTCGGTTAATTATCACTGTTGATTGTGGCGCAAACAGTCCAGATGCCGTAAAAGCAGCTAGGCTTGCTGGGGCTGATGTTGTGATTTTAGATCATCATCAAATGTCAGAGATTCATCAAGAAGCTATTGCTCTTGTTAATCCTAATCGTCCTGATGATTTTTCTGAACAGGGTCATTTATGTGCAGCGGGTGTTGTCTTTGTTACATTAGCTTGGGTTCATCATTTACTGCGGAAAAAACAATTCAAAGGGAAACTGCCTGATCTTCTCAGTATGCTTGATCTTGTTGCATTGGCAACCATATGTGATGTTGTTCCATTACAGGGGGTTAACCGTGCTTTTGTGATAAAAGGGCTGCAAGTTGCTCGTTCTATGCATAATCTAGGAATAACAGCTTTAACAAAGGTTGCACGAATAGGGGAGCCGCTTAATAGTTTTCATTTAGGTTTTTTATTAGGTCCTAGAATTAATGCAGGAGGGCGCATTGGTGATCAAGCTTTGGGAGCACGTTTGCTTAGTTGTGAGAATAAAGATGAAGCGGACAGAATAGCAGAACAATTAGATCGGCTTAATCAAGAACGCCAAGAAATGGAGAACATTCAATTAGCACAAGCGGAATCTTATATTACTTCTCTTTATCAAGATCAAGAAATACCATTGTCGCTTGTAATTTCTCATAAAGAATGGCATCCGGGAATTATTGGTATTCTTGCTTCCCGTCTCAAAGAGCGTTTTTTTTGTCCTGTTTTTGCTATTGCTTTGAAAGAAGATGGAAATGGCATAGGGTCGGGACGCTCAATTAATGGTATAGATTTAGGAGCACTCGTTCGTGAAGCTGTTACATTAAATTTATTAGAAAAAGGAGGGGGACACAGTATGGCAGCAGGAATTACAATTCAATCAACAAAAATTGAAATTTTTCGAAAATGGCTAGAAGAAAAAGTTTCTTTAATGGTTTCACAGTTGCGTGCAAAAAAATCTCTTAGTATAGATGGTTCTCTTTCTGCTTCCGGTGTTAATGAAGCGCTGTTTGAATTGCTTGAAAAAGCAGGGCCATTTGGGGCAGGGAATGCAACACCTGTTTTTGTTCTTCCCTCTCATCGACTGGTGAATCTATCTGAAGTTGGTAAAGGACATCTTCGCCTCATTGTATCTAATGTTGAAGGAAAAAAACTACAAGGAATAGCTTTTCGTGCTGTAGGGACATCACTTGGTGATTTTCTTTTTGAAAATATTGGTGAAATGATTCATTTAGCTGGTCATCTTAGTTTGAATTATTGGAATGGAACGATCAATCCGCAACTGCGCGTGATTGACGCAGCCGCAGTGGTTTGAAAGGGATATTTTTTATATTAGATGTCTAGATTAGAAGCAAAAGTAGAGTTTTCTTGTATGAAACGAAATCGTGCTTCTGGTTTTGTTCCCATGAGACTTTCTACAGTCTTTTTCGTTTCTTGTATTTCCACGGCATCAATAGAAACACGAAGCAATGTACGTTTTTGAGGATGCATAGTCGTTTCTTTAAGTTGTTCTGCGCGCATTTCACCCAGCCCTTTAAAACGCCCGATTTCGATTTTAGCTTTTCCAGTAAATTCAGTTTTGAGCAATTCATCCTTATGAATGTCGTCACGAGCATAAGCAACTTTTCCTCCTTGCGATATTCTATAAAGGGGAGGGACGGCAAGATATAAATGTCCCTGATGAATAAGGTCAGGCATTTCTTGAAAGAAGAAGGTAATGAGCAGTGACGCAATATGAGCACCATCAACATCAGCATCTGTCATGATGATAATACGTTCATATCTGAGATCTTTTTCACGATACTTGGAGCGTGTTCCACATCCAAGAGCAAGGATAAGATCGCTAATTGTTTGGCTTGAGTTCATTTTTTCATGTGCAGCACTAGCGACATTTAAGATTTTACCACGAAGAGGTAAAATTGCTTGGTTTGCTCTATTTCTTGCTTGTTTAGCAGATCCTCCTGCAGAATCCCCTTCAACAATGAATAGTTCAGCACCCAAAGCATGGTTCTGGCTACAATCTGCAAGTTTACCGGGCAGACGTAATTTACGGACAGCAGTTTTTCGACTTATTTCTCTATCTTGGCGTCGTCTAACACGTTCTTCAGCACGTTCGATAACCCAATCGAGAAGTTTTGTTGCTTCTTGTGGGGAATTTGCTAACCAATGATCAAAAGGATCGCGGATTGCATTCTCAACGATACGCTGTGCTTCAATGGTTGCTAATCGATCTTTTGTTTGTCCAACAAATTCAGGGTTACTGATAAAGACTGAAAGTATTGCGGCTGTTGAAATCATAATATCGTCAGACGTAATAATTGCTGCGCGCTTGTTTCCTATTAACTCAGCGTAGGATTTCAATCCACGCAAAAGAGCTTGGCGTAATCCTATTTCGTGTGTTCCGCCTTCTCCTGTAGGAATCGTATTGCAGTAAGATTGCACACAAGAATCACCACCATGCCAAGCGATCGCCCATTCAACGCAGCCATGGCCGTTATTTTGTTGTGTTTTGCCAGAAAAAATTTCTGACGTTACTCGATATTCATCTTTTAGTGACGCAAGTAAATAGTCTTTAAGCCCATCGGGAAAATGAAAAACAGCTTTTTCAGGAATATTTTTTGCGCCTTCAAGTATGACGGGATCACAACACCAGCGAATTTTTACGCCACCAAAAAGATAGGCTTTGGAGCATGTCATCTTATAGATTTTTTCTGGATCAAAAGCTGCTTTTTCACCAAAAATTTCATGATCAGGATGAAAACGAACGCGCGTACCACGACGATTATAAACATCTCCCAGATCTTCCAATCCAGATTGAGGAATACCGCGTGAGAAACGTTGGCGGTACAGTTTTCGTTCTCGTGCAACTTCAACTTCCATATCATCAGAAAGAGCATTGACGACAGAAATTCCTACTCCATGAAGCCCACCAGCAGTTTGATAAGCTTTTCCATCAAATTTTCCGCCTGAGTGGAGTTGTGTCATAATAACTTCAAGAGTAGATTTCTCAGGCATTTGAGGATGATTTTCGACAGGAATACCGCGTCCATTATCTGTAACGGTTATATAACCGTTCCTATCTAATGAGACTTCAATAGAATCTGCATAACCCGCAACAGCTTCATCCATCGCGTTATCAATAATTTCGGCAAATAAATGATGAAGTGCTTTACTGTCTGTTCCACCAATATACATTCCAGGGCGTAAACGTACGGGCTCTAACCCCTCAAGTACTCGAATAGAGAGAGCATTATAGTCATCTTCTTGCATATCTTTCGCACTTTTTTTTGAAATCATCGCTTTTGATTTCATTGGAGACTGCAGAGTGCTTTCTTTTGTATTTACCCGAGATTGGGCTTTATTTAAAACACTAAAAAGATCCTTGTTGTTATCGCTCATAGCGTTTAACTATCCACCTCATAAAATATTTATTAAAATAAATTTTATGCCTGTTTTTTATTTAAAAATCAATGCACTTAGGAAACATCAATTGTTGGACCAAAAATTTCTTCAAAAGCGTGTTTGAGAGCGATATCAATATCATACATTGTTACAGAGTACCCTAGATCAAGAAAGCTTGTTACACCATGGTTTGTAATTCCACAAGGAACAATTCCTGAATAATGGGCTAAATTAGGATTAACATTGATAGAAACTCCATGAAAGCTTATCCATTTGCGCACTCGAATGCCAATAGCTGCAATTTTATTTTCAGAAGAAAGATCATTTTGTTTTGATGGGCAATGAGGCTGTTTAATCCAGACACCAACGCGATCTTCTCGTCGTTCGCCTTTAATATTAAAATTTGCAAGCATCTGTATGATCCATTCTTCTAATGCACTAATGAAAGCACGAATGTCTTGTTTTCGGCGTTTAAGATCAAGCATGATATAAGCAATACGTTGTCCTGGACCGTGATATGTAAATTCACCTCCACGTCCTGCTTCATAAACAGGGAATAAATGGGGTGCTAAAAGATCTTTTTTGTTGGCACTCGTCCCCGCTGTATAAAGGGAAGGGTGTTCAAGAAGCCAAACTTGTTCATGTGCGGTTTTTGCAAGAATTTTTTCTACACGTTCTTGCATATAACGCAGAGCTTCAGGATACTCAACTAGATGATCACTTATCTTCCATTCAACTGGTGGATTGCCTAGAATTGCATTAAAATGATGTGATAAGTGATTACGATCCGTATGTTTCAATTCAAATGTCATTAGTAATATTTATCTTGATGTTTGAGTTTATATTGTAATCAGAAAAATAAAAAAAGAATAAAATTAAGAGATAGTTTATAAGAAGTGCAATGAATTTTATAAAAAAATCGTTATATGCTCGTTTTACCATCTTCCTGTTGCACCGCCACCACCTGATGATCCACCACCACCCCTAAATCCCCCTCCACCTCGAGGACCTCCGAACTTTCCACCAGGATATCTGCCACCGGCACTTAAGTTAAGAAACCAAGGTGTGAAGATAATCCCCATCCAAAGATACTTTTGTGGGCCTACTTTTTTACCAAAAATCATTGCAAGAATGGGCAAACCAACGACTATAAAGAGAATGAAAAACATGATTGTATTGATAATCATTTCTTCTTTTTCAGCTTGTTTACGTTGTTCTTCAACAGCTTTAGCTTTTTGATTGATTCGAAAAGAAAAATCAGCATCACTTTGTGTGATTACTTTGATAATTGCATGAACCGCTTCGACAATCCCTTTTTGATAATTTCCTTCACGAAAATTAGGAATCATGAAGCTATTAATGATGACAGAAGAAATGGCATCTGTTAGTTCTCCTTCCAGACCGTAGCCTACTTCGATACGTGCTGTGCGTTCATTTGGTGCAATGACCAGTAATACACCATTATTGATCTTCTTTTGGCCTAATCCCCATGTACGAAAAAGAGAATTGCTGTACGTTTCTATATCATTGCCCGAAAGAGTAGGGAGTGTGACAAGAACAATTTGATCTCCCGTTTTCTCTTCGAGTGCTGCCAGTTTTTTTATCAAGTCTTCCTTGGTTGCATTATCGAGCAAATGAGCTACATCATTAACATACCCTGTTAAATGAGGAAATTTTATTTGCGAACAAGCGATACTTCCCAATGCAGCAACTAAATACAGAGAGCAGATAAAAGCCCATAATTTTGGAAATACAATACGTTGCAAAGAGTATCGAAATAGTTTCATTAATTAAAATTAACCTTTGGTGTTTGTTGGCTATCTGTATCGATGGTAAAAGTTGGCATGGGTTTAGCATCGCGAAACCATAACTTTGCCCAAATCATCGTCGGCATTGTTTTGAGTGCAGTATTGTAGGCACGTACTGTTTCAATATAATCGCGGCGCGCAACGGAAATACGGTTTTCTGTTCCTTCTAATTGTGACTGAAGAGCAAGAAAGTTTTGGTTTGCTTTAAGATCCGGATAGTTTTCAACAACAGCCATAAGCCGCGAAAGTGCACTTGATAAGTTTGCTTGATTTTTGAGATATTGCTGCATAATTTCTGGATTATTCAACATATCTGCATTAATATTGACTTGCGTTGCTTTAGCACGTGCTTCAATTACATTTGTGAAAACGCTTTGTTCATGAGCTGCGTAAGCTTTAACTGTTTCTACAAGATTAGGGATGAGGTCTGTACGACGTTGATATTGATTGAGCACTTCACTCCATGCGGCGTGTGCTTTTTCTTCATTTGTTGGTATCGCATTGAATCCGCAACCACTTAAAAATGGCACTAACCATACCAAAAAAATAATAATTGAAAATCGTTTTAATATTCTAAACATTGAAGAAGTTTGTACATTTAACATAAAGATGTCTCCACAGATATTTTATGTATTATATAGAGTCTTTTTTCTTGGTGGAAAGTATTTTGAAATTTATAAACAGGCGTATTTATCAATAAATTGATATCTCTATGCGTTTTAGGTACGCTTAAGTGACTTGTTGATATTAAAATAATAATAGTAATATAGATGTCATCTTATAAAAGATCAATAATATTTATATCAATTATTATTACAGAAAATTATATTATTTTCGTAGGAGTTTTGGATTTCGCAACGTGCAGATAATAATTGGAAAAGAGAAAAATGTAAGGATCAATTTTATAGAAAAATAGAAGGTAAGGGCAGTTCTTATTTTCTTCCTTTAGAAGTTATGCTTAACGTATTGGATAAAAATACTTTTTAATTATGTATATCAGCAACTGTAAGGAGAGACAAAGTTCTATGATAGAAAGTGTCCAACAGCAAAGTGAAAAATTTGACGGATTGGCTGATGATTATAATCGCTATCGTCCTCGCTATCCCCTTACTTTATTTAAGACCATGCTCTTTCCTTTTAAGAACAAAAAGAATTTGTCCATCGTGGATGTAGGCGCTGGGACAGGCATCGCATTAGAGGGGATTGTTAAATTTTTAGGCAACGAGCACCAATATCATGCTATTGATGTATCGGAAGATATGATTAAGCAGGGACGAAGAAAATTTCCGAACGTGCGTTGGTATCAGGGCCGAGCCGAAGATCTATTGCCTCAAATAGGCAAGGTAGATCTTATCGTTGCAGCGCAGGCATTTCAATGGATGGATCGCCCTAAATTGCTTTGCGTTATTTCAGATCAACTTCGGGTCAATGGTGTCATGGCGGTTATTCAAAATAATCGTGATTTCAAGCATAGCGAATTTCTAGAGGCTTATGAGACATTGTTAGAGAAGATGAGTCCAAATTATTCCCGTTATTATCGTAATTTTGATTTTTTACAGGAAATGAGTGATGGCTTTGGGGTAAAAGCAGAAAAAATTTCTTTCCATACGCATAATTGGACGATGATGATCTCGTCTGAATCTTTTATTGGAATGAGCCGCTCTTCAACGCAAGCGCAACGCGCTATTGCGAGCCATGGAAAAGAATATTTGCGGCAATTGGTCGCATTGATAAAGAAATATGAAGTGCAAGGCAATTTGGAGATTTTGTATCGAAGTGAGCTCTATATGTATGCAGGATAATCCGATATCGATGATTGCTTTTGCTCTTTTAGCACATCAGAGTGGGCGCTATTCAGAAAATTAACGCATTATTAAGGCAGACTTTGAGGGAGAAAGGTTTTTTCTTCTTCAGCATTCACATTGACATCTTATTACCGCTGATTTTCATTGTTCATTTAATATGAGAGAGTTTAAATAGAAAACTTATGCTCTGCATTATAGCATCGAAGCGCTTTCTTTACTGCAGTTTAACAACAGATTATTTTATAAAATGGAAAGAGGTAGATTGAATAGAAATGTTTGATAATTCTTTGTTTTTATGATTGCTTTTTATTATTAAATGAGAGTGTTTTTAATAAATTTTGACAAAAATAACTGAAAAAGTACAAAAAATTATCATAATCAGAAATTTGTAGTAAAAAAGTAATGGCTTGGAAGAACCTTAAAAAAACAACTCATTTTGAAATTATCTCTAAATTTAGATTCAGTATAACAAAAAAGTAAAATATAAATATGCTATATGAAGCATTTCTCTTTTTAAAAGATATAATATAAAACAATATATTAATTATTTTTTTTGATATAAGAAAACTTCTTTTATTTTCTATTTTAAATAACGGGTTAGGCCGAGTCTTATGTGGTTTTATTGAAGATGTGTTTTTCAAGGTTTAATCTGGCGCTTTAAATACAATTTTAGAAGTGGCAAATAAGCTCAATTTCTTCTCTGTTGTGATGTGTTGAATAAGTTTTTAATTTTCTATAGAGTTTGATTTTTGCAATCATGATAGATTGTGACAGCTATCTATTTAAGGTTTTTATAAGTTTAGTAAGAATAGCTTGATAATAAATCCATTGAGTTTTCCATCTTTACGCTTCATAAAAGAATAAGCCTGCACCATCCACACTTTCATCTCCCAATGTTGCGACAGCCTTTGACACGGTTCATAAGAGGAGTTTTTAGTCCTTTTTTACAGTTTTATCCATACGCCAATCTCGCTTATTACGTGCAAGCGAATGGTTTTGATTTATTCAACATACACAGATTTGGAATGAGAGAGTTTTAAGATATTCAGCTCTCTCATTTAATATGCAGCATGCTAGATTATGATTATAAATTAAAGTGTTATCTATTTTTGAAATCCATTACTTTGGTTGTGCTTGTCAATATTTCATTTTCATTTATCGTCAACTATTCTACTTTTGGATAATGACTCCATTGTAAGGAATACCTTTAAGAAAGCATTATCGCTTTAAAGAGTCGTTATAGTTTTTTTTGTTTTATAGAAAGATCAATAATGTTAAGCATTGTACTTTAATGAACGAAGAAAGAAAATCATGATGATTACACTAAAACCGGGCGAGGTAACGCTTAGTGAACTTAAAGATATTTATTTTAATGGAGAAGTGGGTAAACTTCATAATAATACGCATTTAGCTATCGAGAAAGGAGCGCAGCGCATTTCTGAAATTGCTGCTGGAAGTAAGCCAGTGTATGGTGTTAATACTGGTTTTGGGAAATTGGCTTCCATTAAAATTGATACGGACAATGTTGCTGTTTTACAGAGAAATCTTATTTTGTCCCATTGTTGTGGGGTGGGAGAACCTTTAGCAGAAAATATTGTGCGTTTGATAATGAGCTTAAAGCTTATCTCTTTAGGAAGAGGGGCTTCAGGGGTTCGTCTAGAATTGATAAATTTGCTGGAAAATATGCTTGCAAAGGGCGTCATTCCTGTCATCCCTGAAAAAGGGTCTGTTGGCGCTTCCGGTGATCTCGCCCCACTTGCTCACATGGCGGCTGTTATGATGGGAGAGGGAGAAGCATTTTTTAAAAATATTCGTATGAGTGGAGCTGCTGCGTTAGAAAAAGCGGGATTGTCCCCTATTATTTTAAAGGCAAAGGAAGGTCTCGCTCTTATTAATGGGACTCAAACCTCAACAGCCCTTGCACTTGCCGGTCTTTTTCGAGGTTATCGGGCATTGTGTGGTGGATTGCTGGCAGGAGCTTTGACAACAGATGCCCTCATGGGGTCAACGGCGCCATTTCATCCTGATATCCATATTTTACGAGGACATTATGGGCAGATTGCCGTATCGAAAACATTAGAAAAACTTGTAGAGAATTCAGAAATTCGTGCAGCACATCTACGGGGTGATGAGCGTGTACAAGATCCTTACTGTATACGTTGCCAGCCACAGGTGATGGGGGCATGTTTTGATATTTTGTTAGCCGCAGCAAAAACACTTATTATTGAAGCAAATGCTGTTACAGATAATCCTTTGATTTTAAGGAATGGTGAGGTTGTATCAGGTGGGAATTTCCATGCAGAACCTGTAGCATTTGCTGCTGATCAGATCGCTCTTGCTTTGTGTGAAATAGGATCTATTTCTCAGCGGCGTATTGCTCTTATGGTTGATCCAGCTGTTTCTTATGGACTTCCAGCTTTTTTAGCGCATAATCCAGGTCTTCATTCAGGTTTTATGATCGCTGAAGTAACAGCAGCAGCTTTAATGTCTGAAAATAAGCAAATGGCCTATCCTGCTTCCGTTGATTCAACACCTACTTCAGCTAATCAAGAAGATCATGTTTCAATGGCTTGCCATGGCGCTCGTCGGTTATTGGTCATGAGTGAAAACCTTTTTACACTTATTGGCATTGAAACGCTTGTTGCAGCACAAGGAATTGAATATCGTGCACCTTTAAAAACAAGTACTTTTTTGCAATCTGTTATGGAATGTTTACGAAAAAATGTTGCTTCTCTTAAGGAAGATCGCTATCTGGCTCCAGATCTTCATCGAGTACATATACTTGTGCGTGAAGGACATTTATTATCTGTTTTACCAGAAACAATTTTTCCTTCATTAAGTTTTCAATAGTATTTGTTTTAAGGTCAATGCTGAAGGGGGGATATTGAATTTTGAAACTTTCTCATATGAAAATATAGAGGAGCAATACTATATTTGAATTATTTAATAAAATGTATATTTATTACTGTATATATCTGATTTTTGTAGTTAACTAGATATTTTGTTATTTTATAGAAACTATAAAATTAAAGCACCTATATTTTCTGATTTATATCAGAAATTTTAATATAAGTTAAATAATATATACGAATTATATATTCGTGATATTATATTTTTATAAATATAAATTATGATATATGTATTGTATCAAGTAAAAATAAAATTTTTATTTTATATTCTTCTTATTTTTAATACTTTATGAATTTTATAGTTCATTTTTGATATTTAAAATAAAAAAGGAGAAAAGAATGTTTAAAAGTGCTAAATTATGTGTTTCAATAACAGTTCTTTTTTTCTCTCAAATTCTTGAGATTCATGCAAATTTTAGGAGAGCTAGCTTTCCAGAGGAAGTTTTCATTATGATAGTGGCTCAAGAGAAAGAGCCTCTTATTTCAGCGAAAAACAAAGATTTTATTGCTATCTCAGGGCAAATTCCCAGAGGTAATGAGAACGCTATCATCGGACCAATAATCAAAGATGCTTTTTTTATCGCATATTTTTTTTTCATTGGAAAGCTTGTCGTTAAGACAGCTGGAGTCCTTAAAAGATGGGTTCTAGATAAATTTTCTCATGCTTTTGAAGACTTGCGAGATTCGTATTATCATTGATTGAGCTATTCAATTGGCATAAAAAGTTTGTTTTATGGGCTCAAAGAAAGTTTGCTTAAAGTAACAAAAAATTAATTTTATGCATAGTTAATGTGTTTGTTATGAATTTTTAGGCTTCTATTTCAGTGCACCGAAATAGAAGCCTAAAAGTTTAGATTACATTAAGGTTAATTTTCTCTGTAAAAAACTAGAGAATACGAAATGAATTAAATGACAATTGTGAAAAAATTCATTATCACTTTATTTGAATAAAATAATACGAAATTGTAGGCTATAAAAGCTGAATAATTCGCAATAAAAGTATTTTTTCATTGTTTAGAGCAAAGTGTTGGACTGGCTGGTCTTCGATGTTTTTTGAAATATATTTGTGAAAGAAACATGAGGCTTTATTTATCATAGGGCTGTTATCGTGGTGTGGATTGTCAGCATTTCAAAAAGTAAGGAAAGAAATGGCAATAAATGAACTGAAACGGGGTATGAGTAAGCGCCAAGTTATTTTTTTAGCTCTTGGTTCTGCTATTGGAACAGGTCTTTTTTATGGGTCTGCACAGGCAATTAAGCTTGCGGGTCCCAGTGTTTTGATTGCCTATTGTATTGCTGGTTTAGCTATTTTTATGGTTATGCGGGCTCTAGGAGAGATGATACTTCATAATCCATTGCCTGGTTCTTTTGCTCGTTATGCGGCAAATTACATATCACCATTAGCAGGTTTTTTAACGGGATGGACATATGTATTTGAGATGATTCTTGTTGGTTTGGCTGATATTACAGCTTTTGCGACTTATATGGGTTTTTGGTATCCTGATGTTGCTCCTTGGGTATGGGCACTGAGTATTACATTAATCATCACAGGCATTAATTTAGCTGCTGTAGAAGTCTATGGTGAACTAGAGTTTTGGCTCTCTTCTATTAAAGTTATAGCTATCATTGCGATGATTATTTTAGGAATAGCAATTATTTTTTGGGGGTGGGGTGAAGGTGCAGATTTTTCTACCGTTACTGTTCATAATTTATGGAAAAATGGTGGTATTTTTCCCAATGGTTGGTTTGGTTTTTTAGCTTGCTTTAGTGTTGTTGTTTTTGCTTTTGGTGGCATAGAAATTATTGGCATGGCAGTTATGGAAGTTCAAAACCCTCATCAAACGATTTCAAAGGCAATTAATTCTACTCCAGTTCGTATTTTGCTTTTTTACGTCATGACGTTAGCTATTTTAATGTCTCTTTATCCTTGGAATGAGATTGGTCTTATGGATAGCCCTTTTGTATCTATTTTTGAAAATCTTGGGATTTCGTATGCAGCAAATATTTTAAATATTGTTGTTGTTACAGCGGCTATTTCAGCAATGAATAGTGGAATGTATGGTGCTTGTCGTATGATCCATGGTTTATCGCAGGAAGGTTATGCTTTAAAAAAGTTTCAATATTTATCAAAAAATGGTATACCAGTTTTTGTTATTTTGATGATCTTCGGTATCTTTCTTCTTGGTGCTCTCCTTAATTATTTTTATCATGAAAAGCTTTTTTTTCTTATTGCCGCAATGGCAACATTTGCGACAGTTTTTGTTTGGATGATGATTCTACTTTCACAATTTTCTATGCGAATTAAGATGCCTAAAGAAGCACAGAATGGTTTAAAATTTCCCATTCCATTTTGGCCAATAGGGTCGATTTTTTCTATTTTATTTATGGTTTTTATTTTTATTCTCTTATGGTATTTTGATGAGACACGACCGGTTTTAATTATAGGTGTTAGTTGGATTGCTTGGCTTGTTGTTTGTTTCTATGTACTTAAACTTTATAATTTTAAGCAAAAGAAACAGCAATAAAATGTGAATAGAGATAAAACTCAAAACAAATAGCTGATGTCATCAGGAAAACAGGTGTTTGATTGTTATTCTCTAAAGGTTAGAACAATCTAGATTGAAAAAATCTGCTCGTTATTATTTTGCTTTGGAAGTTTTTGTGAGCCATTGCTTACGGTAACGACCAAATCATATAAATATTAGGCGTTTTTTGATGGTGAGCTGTGCTATCAATATAAGTCTTTCAGGTTAAAATGCCTAACAGCGCAAATAGATTTTACCAGATACAAGATTATAGGCAGATATCTTTTTCTAAACGTATTAATGAAGTTCTGTTTTACAAGAGAAGTTATTGTAAGAATTGTTTTTTTAAGCTCTTTAAAAAATTGGTTGCTTAAATTTTGTTGTTTAGAAAATTACTATTGCTTTTAGAAACGAAGATAAAGTTCTTTATGTCTTTTCTTGAAAAGAAGGGGTGAAGTTTTTTTTCTATTTTTTTTTCTTAAAGAGAATTGGCGTTGGTAGAAAATAGTGGATAACAAAGTTACATGAGGCATTGTATCATTGTTTTTATAAAAACTTTAATAAACAGCAGCAAGATATTACAATAAAATCTCATAGAAGAGTAAATTAAAAAGAACAATGAACGTGTGACAGTTTTACGATTCTTATTATTATTGCTCTCACAAGAGGAAGGATCAAACTTATTTTTTATAATATTGATACGAGAGTAGTTTTTATTACAAGTGGAGGCGGACAAAATGTACTCCGCAATTGTATTTCGGTGCAAAATTATTCAATATTACCATAAAAGGCGCTCAAGAACACTACGACCAGAAAAAACAATCATCGGAAAGTGGCTTTTTACACGAGAAGTCTTCCAATAGCTCTGAAACACACACAACAACGATTCCGTTTATCCTTGAGGTAACAGGCAAAGTTGATATGGATGTACAATGAGATGCTACGATTATTGCTTCTCATCTGATTTCTGGTCAAGATATCAATGTAATGGAAGAAAGTATGACGGTTGTTAGCATGACAGACCATCATAGCGGTCATTCACAGAGGCATGAAACAGGTTTTGATGGGCATAGATTTGACTTTGTAAGCAGAATTATTGGCGGCAATGACTATACTTACGAGACAGCACCTGCTGGTAGTAACTGGTGGACAGAATGGTGGAGAGTGATCATGAATCCCATAAGCTCCCATACCTGTCTTGGAGATGCGGGTCCGAAATGCCAAAAGTTTTATGGCACATCTCATTTAGAACAAAAGCCTTGAATTAAATCATGGAGGAAAAAATGAAACAAACCTTAAAATTATTAAGTGCGATAATTCTATTGGGTATAGCTGGGTGCCAGTTTAATAAACCTCCTCCAGGAGAGGTGGCTACGTGGGAGAAAAATGGTGTTACTGATTTTACTGAGGTAGGAAAAGCTTTGTTAGAATGTGGTATGCCAAGCCTTATTGATGCCGATCCAGAAAACAGAAAACTCAGCTACAATGCATGGGCAACTATTGATGCCTGTATGGTTCAATCGGGATTTCGTGATAAAGTGGGGGGAGGGACTTGGTGCGAGAATCATAAAGCCGAAGATCTCCCGATTTGTCGTCCAGGCGCTGTTGTTCCACAGCGCAGTGTCAAGAAGCGCTTAAACAGCCCTTTTTGTAAAAAATATAAAAATGCACCTGAATGCAAACCTTAAGTCTTGCTGTTTGTGACGATCAACAATCCCTACCTTCATGTTTCTCATGCCCGTGTGGGGATGGCTTAATTCAGCATGTCAATGCTATTTATTTATGGGGACTACAACTGTTGGCGCAATAATATAAAATATCTATCTTGGTTGTAATCAAAATATTGAGAATAATTATATGCATAACGTTGATAGAATACGATTTAAGTAGTAATTTTGCTGTATTTTTGATATAATATCGGTGGCATAATTATCGGAAAGAGATAAATAACCATGAAGGTTGATAATGTTCATCGTTATTTTGGAAGTGAAAAAACAGCATGTAAAGTAATTTATGGATTGTTTCATAATATCAAATTATTCAAGGATAGGAAAATGAAGCAGATTTTAAAATTATTAAGTGGGATGACCCTATTTGTTATGGCTGGATGTTATCCAGAAAAGCCTTCTCAAACAGCTGTAGATGCATGGGAAAAGTCTGGTGCTGATCAACTTGAGATAAAAAAAGCTCTGTTAGAGTGTGGAATACAGTATCTTGATGGTCGTTTTGATACAGAAACAAGTACTGATGAGAGATTCAATGCAGAGGAGTCTGTGAATGCATGCATGATACAAGCAGGTTTCCAAGATAAATTGGGAAGGGTAAAGTGGTGTGAAAAGTATGAAAATCTTCCAATTTGTCAGCCTGATGCTGTTATTCCTCAGCGAAGTGTAGAGAGGCGCTTGAATAGTCCTCATTGTGAAGAGAACAAAGAGCAGCCCGAATGTCAACCTTAAATATTGATGCTGTTGTAATCAATAATCCTTATATTTTTGTTCTCGCAAGGGGGGCGGGATTGTTTTTCTCAATAGACTAGCAATCTTACATGTGAAAAAATTAGCACAGAGTTATAGGCTTTTTTATTCGTAAATATTGAGGGAGGGGGAAAATGAAAAAAATATTGAAATTATTGAGTGCTATGATTTTTTTTAAGCTCTGTGGGATGTGTTAGTAAATCTCCCCCATCGATATTGGCATGAGGGGAAAAGCCTGGTGTCAATAAATCTATGGTTCAACAAGCACTGTTAAAATGTGGATGGAAACCAATCTACGTTTCTTCTGAAAATATGGATTCGCGTGCAAGTGAATTTGCAGCAATTTATGAGTGTATGACTAAAGCAGGTTATCGGTACAAATTGCAGGATTCAAAGGGAATCTATTTTTCATCAACACCGCGAAGTGATTCATTTTTAGTCAATTTAATGGTAGCAGGGTATCAGAAGGTTATGGACAATGATACTTTGAAACAAAAACAAGATTTGATGTTACGTCTTCAGAATGATAAAAAATAGAAAAGTTTTGAAAAAGTGACATAACAGTAAAATATATTCATCTTTAAAGTAATAGTTCAATGAAAATATTAATAGGGGTGAGGGAGTAAAAGTGCTGCTCTTTTACCCTCGATATAGTTATATTCATTAGAAACTAGCTTAGCAATGTATTATTTTCAGATGATAATAATATTGGGGGATGGTTAGCATTTTTAGAGAAGATTATTCAATATAAAAAATGGCAAAGAATAGCTTTGCTAAAATATCCTCTTTAACGATAATAAATAGATTATTTTTATAGAAATGAGTTTGATGAAATATTTTATTTTGATGTTTTTTAATTTCAGGAAAGTGAGTGTTTTATTGTATTTTAAATTTTATCAGAAGATATTAAAGCGTTATGCAAGTAATTTTGATGTAAATATCTTTTCATTTTATGGTCTATTTCGAGATGATATCTTTTAGAGTGGTTTATTGATGAATTGAAAACATTGATGATAGGAACTTACGAGAAAATTTATTCAATTTTTTCACTAGGTAGTTTACAGCTTTTATATAGAATTAGATACCTACATTAACTTATACGCTAGTGAGCATTTCCTTAGGTTTTTGTTGTAGAAGAAATGGTGCAATTATAACTTTTGTATAGTTTATTTCATAGTGTTGTGTTTTTATTAAGACATTTTGAGTTTTTAAATCTTAACAATTATTCTCATTTTATTGTATTTTTATTTTTGGGTAGTGAAAGAAATTTAAGATTATATCTCTCCAAAGTTTGCCTTTCTTCAAGTTTTTTTGAGATTATTTTTCCGACACTTTGTGTTGCCATTCTCAGCAATTGGGGGATTAGTTCTTTAAGAGAGCGTAATCCTAAATGGTATTATTAAGTTTTTTGTTCTTTCTTTACATAAAATACAAAACATATTATGAAATGCTGTCATTTATCAGTAAAATAGTAAAATAACTTTGTTTATTTTATTCTTATCGTATTTAATGTATGGTTTATTTTTTACCGGCATTTTTTGTGTTTGTTGAGAAAAAGAAAGTTTTGAAAATAATGATAAGCAAGGTATCTAAAAATCGCTTATATTCGTGTGTTTTTACGGCAGCTATTTTTTCTTTTTTGTTAAACACAAATATTGAGGCACATTCTCGTTCATTTGTATTACTGTCATGTGATGAAAACAAATTACCTTATGAATGCAGAGATGGTGCAAAGCATACAATTAGTGATAAAATATATAAGTTCACTGCACCTGTTAAAGAAAAGAATGGGGAAGGTAGTTCTCTCATATTGCCTGCTGCTATAGTAGTACAGGAGCCTAATACAGTTATTCAGGCAATGCGTGTAGAGGTTGAAGGAATTTCAGGTATAGAAGATATTTATGGTGCTGTTGTATCACGAGGGGGAAGAATTGTTTTAAGCGATTCAGCTTTTAAAAATGTATCAGTAGGTCTTAAAGCTGATAGTGGAATAATTGAGGTCAATCGTGGAACAATTGAAGCTTCTCATATAGCTGCTTATGCAGAGAAGCAAGAAGCAGCTGTTAGGTTAACGAATACAAAAATTAAAGTAGAAGGTCAGGGTATTGGTCGAGAGAGTGCTCTTTTCGTTGGTGCTGATGCGGGCATTCAGATGACGGGTGGATTTATTGATGTAAATGATGCCGCTGCACTTTATGTGGGTATAAGGGGAAATGCAACTTTAGATGATGTTACCATTACTTCAAAACGTCAAAAAACAGAAGATAAAGAAAATACAAATGAAAAAATTGCGTATACAGTTTTCAATGTAGACCAGCGTGGTTCTGTTTATTTGAAGAAGACTAATATTGTTTCTACAAATGTTCATGTTTTAATGGTTGGACAAGATTCTAAGGCACAATCCAATGTTGGCTGGAATGAAAATATTTTAATTTCGCGGGTTAATATTGAAGATTCAACAATTAAGGCAATCGGTAACAAACATGGTATGCATTTTGAGATGGGGGGAGGGAACAATGCGTACGAACAAGGACTAGTCTTTTTGAAAAGGACGGTTTTTGAGGTTGCAGATGGAACAGCTATTCATAGTCATAACAGTCGTAGTTATATTGCAGTAACAGAAGGCACAAAAATTTTGGGTGACTTATTATTAACAGCTGAAAAGGGGGGGGCTGTAGCGATTTTGGCTGATTCTTCTTCATTGATAGGAGGAACTCGTGTTGCTGATGGTTCTATTGCTGAGCTTTATTTAACAGGAGGATCAAAATGGTTCGTAACAAAAAGAAGGGCGATAGATTCACATATTGCAAACCGTACAAGTTCATTTATTTCATTTGTAAAACTTTCTGATAGTTTGATTGCTTTTGAAACGCCAATGTTTCAGGAGTATCAGACACTTTATATTGGGAAGGGAGAGAAAGAAGTTTATAGTGCGCAAGATAGTGCAGATATTTATCTCAATACACATCTCAGTCGTGATGGTTTGCTTGATAATAAACAGACTGACCGACTTTTGATACATGGTGATGTTTCTGGGAAAACCACAGTTTATGTGCAATTTGTTCCAGGAAATCAGGGGGAGATAGCAACCGGTGAAAAGGCTCATAGTATTTCACTTATTCAGGTTTCTGGAAAAGCGGCAGAAGATTCTTTTCAGTTAGATCGTGCTTATATTGCATTAGAGGGTTTGCCTTACCAATATTATCTTCATGCTTATGGTCCGAATTCTTCTCTTGGAAATGCACAAACTTCTCAAAGATTGGTTGAAGGAGATGGAGACTTTTGGGATTTCCGCCTTGAAAGTAAATATATTCAGCCTGTTTTAGAGGTGTCTGCTATTCCCCCTTCTGAGTTAAAGGTCAGAGAGGTTGTTCCACAAGTTCCGACCTATCTTTTGTTACCAAATGCTTTGTTTCATGTTGGACTCATGGATATTCGTCATCAACAAAAACAGTTGCAAGCTACGCGGTCTATTTCTCGTAAATTGTTAAAAAACGAAGAGAATTTTGCTTTATCTATTCACAGTTATGGTGGGCGTTATCGTTATGTCTCAGATCTTTCTACACTTAAATATGGGTACGATGGTCATGTTGATTATAACGCTATAAAAACAGATATTTTGCTCAAAACAATAGAAAGCGCATATAGTACGACATTTTTTGGGATTATGGGAACCTATGGAAAGCTTTCCTTACAACCTCGTAACGTGGAACGAAGCCAAAAGAGTACGTTTAATAAATGGTCATTTACGGCATACGCTAGTGTGGAAAACAACACTGGTTTTTATGTAGATGGTCTTTTATCTTATGGTTTGTTTAAAGGGGATGTGCTTACCCATGCTTGGGGTAAGACGGCGACATTAAAAGCAAATCCTCTCAACGTTTCGTTTTCTGCTGGTAAAGTGTTTATGACAGGATATGAAGATCTTATTTTTGATCCGCAACTTCAGCTTATTTATCAACATCTTCAATTTAATAAGTTTCGTGATATTGATGGATTTGATGTTGAGATGAAAAAAATAGGTCAATGGTTGGTGCGTATCGGTGGGCGTTTAAATAAAACATTTTCAGCATTTGAAAAGGATCGTATCACTTCTTTTTATGGCAATATTCATCTTACTCATTGTTTTGATAAAGAAAAATTTGTTCATTTTAAAGATGTTTTCCAGTTGAGTTCTTTTGGTTCTTCCTTAGAGGTTGGCTTGGGTGTCAATTCACAGTTTTCTTCTAAAGTTACACTTTACAGTGATCTTGGCTATCAGCATACGTTAACAAAGGCGGGTTTTTCTGGAGTTCGTTTTTCTGGTGGATTGCGCTATCATTTTTAATCACTCTTTTTAAAAATAATAAATGTGATTTTCAAAATCTTGTTCTGTTGTCGAGAACTAAAACCATTGTTTGTGCAGAATTTTTTAACAATAGTCCCATGTGCTTTAATAAATATGAAAGTATCACGTTGATTTATTTTTATTGAGTATAGCATTTCTTAAATGCTTTTAAAAAATTGGTCTATTAGATTCTAAATTTTTTTGTCTTGTTTTGGCTATAAATATTTGGGATACCTTCGTTATCATCTTTTTAAAAGAACAGCATTGTTATCTTATTATGCCATAAAACACCGTTGTGTAAGGTATGCTGATATCAGGCATGAAAAAAGGCAGGGGAATATTGTTTGTGCTGATTGAGAGCCTTTGCTTTTAAGGATATGTGAAGAGAAAGAATGCACAACTCTATAGTTTCATGGATAATGGGCATTTTTCTACTTTTAAATTTTGCAAAAAGCGTTTTTGAAGCTTTAGAATCGAGTGCATTATTGTAAGTGGGGAATAAGAAAAGTGGTAAAGTGTGCTTCCTTTCACCATAAGATTCACTATCTTTAATTTTAAAATCAAGATAAATCCTTTGAAGAAATTGTTAGAATTGTTGCTGAATAGATGAACAAGGCCGTTGTTTTGTTTGTTAAATAGAGATGAAATATAACTTTTAAATCGGAGTGAAAGTGGTAAGATTTTCTTCTTTCTTTAAGGCGTGGGGAGAAGAGATTGATCATATCGAAAAAGTCGATGACAAGTTTTCTTTATGGTTTGAAATATGGAGATATTGAAGAGAGTCTATTAAAATGGGGTGTAAAAGTAGATCATCGCTTCCTCAATCATTAGGTTTTGAAAAGGGTAAGAGAAATATCTTTATCGGCTTATTGATAAATATGGTATTTCCAGTGGGTGCAGTTTTACGCGCTTGTTTTAAAGAGAGTTCTCTCAACGTTCCAAAAGTCCTTTCGCGACGGCATTTTTGAATGGTCTAACGGTAAATCCATTGAGCCTCCCATCTTTACGCTTATGAAGTAACAAGCTGGCACCATCACACACTTTGCCAGCTTCCAATGTTTTTTGCTACAGCTCTTGTCGTAAGATGATGCATAAGAGGCATTTTTACTTCTTTTGTAACGTGTAAGAAAATTTTTTTGACTGATTTAATATAAACAGGGTTGGGATGAGAGAGTTCTTCAATATTGGGAACGCTCATTCAACATACAAAAAAATAAATTGTTTTTATAAGTCAGTATTTTGCCATATGATGTTTAAAGTGTCATCAAGCCATTTATGGTAATTGCACGCTTCTTTGTTTGAGGCATGAACAGAGAAAATAAAGCCAGGATATCCACCAAATGCTGGTGGAGGTGGTGAAATATGATCCGTTTCAAAGAAAATGATAGTTCTGCTAGTTTGTGGATGTTGTACGACCTTATCGAGACCT
The DNA here is from genome assembly GCF_042196825.1 of Bartonella sp. AC10YNML. Lineage (NCBI taxonomy): Bacteria > Pseudomonadati > Pseudomonadota > Alphaproteobacteria > Hyphomicrobiales > Bartonellaceae > Bartonella > Bartonella sp. AC10YNML. Next base: position 23,966 of record NZ_JBHIRA010000005.1, read on the forward strand.
AAAAATCCAGAGAAGCGTCCATACCCATGAAGAGGAATAATATAATTTGCAGCCACTTTTTTAGCTGGGAGGACATCAGGAAGATCTAAATTTTGTTCAGCTAAAGCGGCATTCATACAGAGTTTTGCAAATGAAATTCCTGTACCTTGTTCTACAATAAAATGGGAGACACCTGACCCACCTATACGAGCGCCGATCTCAATGATATAAGGTAAATTATTAGCATCTAGGCGTAGCTCTACATGGGCAGCTCCCATATTTATACCAAGAGCTTTGACTCCAGAGCATGCAGCCTCACATAAAGCAATAATTAAAGGATCATCTATATCACAGCGTTGACGATAAATTGTTTCTTCAAACCATGGTCCTTCAGGTTGTCCTTTGTCGCCAACGGCTAAAACATGCACACCTGTTGTATCAACAAAACATTCTACGACAAATTCTTTTCCTGGCAAATATTGTTCTACAATTAAACCTACAGGTTTATTTTTATCATTAAAACGTGCCATATCTTTATGCTGAATATTCCATACAGCTTTGATGAGCTTAGAAAATTCTTCAGGATTTTTAGCTAACATGACGCCTGTACTCGCCCATCCAGAGACGGGTTTAATAACGAGCGGATAGTCTAAGGTTTGTGTTTGTGATAGGTCTTCTGGATTATCTATATACAGAAATTTTGGTGTTCTTAAGCCTGCTTTAGCAAAAGCTTGACGCATGAGATATTTGTTTCTGGTTAATGCTGCTACTTCTGGTTCAATACTTGGAGTGTTGATTTTTTTGGCAGCCAAAGTTGTCCATAGAATGGCTTCTTCGCGAAGGGTCATAACCCCAGCAATATTGCGTTCTTTTACGCCTGCTGCAAAAGCGTCTAGAGCTGCCTCTGGCTTATCAAAAACAGGAAGTTTCCAAGTTTCACTGACTGCTGCGAGGTGTTGAATAGGGGCGTTTTCAGCGGTATCATAGATCATTACTAATTCGATATTAGCTGCTTGTGCTGCTTCAAATATAAACGGGAGCTTTGTATTGCGCTGGCAAACTAACGCGAGTTTTTTCATTTTGTTTCCTTATTAAATTTGGAATTTGTGGCACGACGTTTTTGTTGCCATCCAGATACCTTTGATGCATCTATAAATAAGAATGTCATTCCTATAACAGCCATCATCATAGCAATTATTTTGATAATGTTGAGAGAAGGGCTCGAGCCGATTATCCATTCACATGTAACCACTGCAAAAGGGGATAATACGCCAATAGTGTTGGCGTATAATACACCTCCCTCAGCTAAAACTTTTTGGTACAAAACGTAAACTGGTGCCGAGCAAATAGTTCCTAAAATCAATATCTTAAATACATCTTCTAACTTAAGATATAAGAGTGGGGCAGGATCAAAAATGAATAATGGCATAAATGATGCGGCAGAAATTGTTGTAATCCAAGCCAGTGAGGTGAGCAAAGGTAAATGTTTAAGATAACGTTTAGACAATAAGCCATAAGCAGAGTAAGAAAGTGCTGCTGTTAAGGCAAGACCTACTCCTATCAGGTTATAATATCCACCTTCTCCACTGTTTATATTGAATGCTACAGCTGCTACACTGACAATTATCACTCCACTAAGCTTCAGCCATGAGAATTTAAGGACATTTGTCAATGCACCTAATATATAAGTAATCCCTGGAATAGTAGCAAGCACCATGGTTAAATCACTAGCTTTGAGTGATTTTAATGCACCAAAACTGCATACAAAATACAGCGAGAATCCTAACACTGAGAGAATAAAAAAAGCAGGTATCATGGAAAGCAATGGTAGGGATCTGAAAACGGCTTTCTCACGAAATAGTGCAATTAACCATAAGGCGGCAGCGGTGGCAAACAACCTAAGTTCAACCGCATGCATGACGGGTATATTGCTAACCAAATTCTTAGATAATAACCAACTTATGGAAAACAATGCTAGAATAGCAAAGGTAAACAGGAATAACCGTCCTTTTAAGAAACTCAATGATTTAATCCCCCAATAATGTACTGTGCATAAGATGATGTTGAAAAGTTAAATCGTGACTTTGAGGTCTGTGGTTTTCCAAGATTATTTTGGATATAATCCTTAGCTCCTGCCAAATAAGCATCATCATCTAATGCTTCAAGTGCTTTATAGCTGCAATCATCAATGCTATTACTTGTTTGAGATGCTCCAAATTAAAGATACCTCCTTGATCCGTTTCAATCAATGCTTTGTTTCACATCAATATTTCAAAAAGCAAGATCCCTGTACCAGCATCGAATGTCATATGCTGATCAGAATCTTTTGGATAACGAAATATGCGTTCTAAGAGGATAAATTCAGTTATTTCTTTCCAAAACTTTGAACAGTCTTCTAGCATAATACACACTGTAACTAAGTTAACTTTAATTTCTTCTAGAAGATCTGTAAACCAATTTAATTTTATATACAGATTCTTATTTAATGGTTGCGGTCCAGTATGATGTGCATAGTCATGATAATACCCCCATAAACAGTGAACATCGTAAATGTCTTCTTTAGATAAGTTACGACTATGCAATTGACTGAACAGGAATTTACTATCTCGACCGAGTAAATTTTCAGCTTTCACAATTGTTTGCTTGTTGTAAATATCAAAGAGTTTGCTGAACAAACAAAGCAAATGCTTGTTTGTCAATTTTTTTAGCAGTTGCACAGATTTTGGGAATAAAACAATGTAATTGCCTTCTAAAAAACCTTTTGATGCTCTTCCCATTTTTATACATTGAAAAGGTGATACATAATCCTTTGTATATTTTGAGGCGTCGGCAAGATAGTCCGTTTCATGACGATATCCTGTCTAATTCCAGTCGGAATCCTTCTGGATCAGGTTCATTTGTTGCACGCATTGGAGCCAAGAAAAACAAGGGAGCATCTGGTAATGGCGCTTTGAAAGCAGTCAAGGTGTTATCAAGTTTAGGAGGGGTAGTTAAACCGCTGAGCATTCACTGATGAAGATCATCAGAAGTGGTCACCAAAAGTTCCGGATATAATCCCCGTCAATTATATCTGCATGATGATTGAGCAGAGTGATCAATTCATTGATTATATCACTATCTGCTGAAGTTGGTTCCTTAATGCTCCCATCTCGTTCTTGGCGCACACGAAATTTGTCAACCAAGTTAACAATAGAAAGAAGTGCTTCAGATTGTTTCATGATGAGCTGACTTTAGCGAATGGAGCAAGAAAGCCATTGGCACTTGTCCAAAATTTTTCATAATATTCAGCTTATAACGGTTTGCTGCAAACGATATTGTGATACTAGCATCGGCTTTTTTAGCCTTACAAAGAACGGCTGCATCAGCATGGCTGTTGGCAAATATTTTGTCATATTGAGGAGCCACTAGAGATTGCGGAGTAGGATGAGTCGCTACGATTTTAATTTCATCAGCCTTATTGTGTTTAGCTAAAACCATAGAATGGGTAGGCATGAAAAGCTATTAAATAATTGCATGTCACCTAAACGGGTGAATATAAATGTATGCAAGTCGGGGTAAGCCGCACAGCTTAGGAGATAACCATCCTTTTTCTGAGCGAGTTCATCAAAGGCTTCTTCAAGAGTTGCGTATAAGATAATACGCGATTCTGAATCAGAGGAAAAAATATTTTGATTATGATTGTCAAGCCACTATTAAGCCACAGCTGCACAGTTAGTTTCTGCAGGGCCAAGTGTATTAAAGTATTATTTTCAGGTTTCACGACCTCTACACTCTATAATTATACAATTAAATTTAAGCTAGTGCAGTATGTGAAGTATATTAAGAAAAATAAGTTAAATAATTTAGTGCTTTAGAAAACATATGTATAGGTAAAAGAAAATTTACGATTATAATTTTGTCTTGTCATTGCCCTATTGCCATAAAATATCGTTATTTAGGGGAGTTATTAGGGAGAAAAGATTCTATGCAGGGGGTGTTTATTGGATATGTTAGAGAATTATTGGAATGGTGAAGCAAAGGTTGATGATGTGTAAAGCACACTGTTCTTTTGGGGATAATAAGCTTTTTTCTACTTTAAAATTTTGCAAAAAGTATTTTTTAGCTGTTCGTATCAAGTGCACTATTGTAAGTGGATAACGAACAGAATGGTAAAACACGATTGCTTTTACCATCTCATTCAATATATTTAACTTTTTAATTAAAATAATATTTTTAAAAAATATTCTACAGTTGTGACTGTATTGAATATATGAAAAGGTATCATCATTGGCTTGTTTGTAAAAGAAACATGAAATATAACTCTTAAATTAGAGTGAGGTTGGCAAGAATCTTTTTCCTTCTTTGAGGTGTGGGAAGGGTGGATTAAATCTTATTAAAATATATAAAACTTAGAAAAAATAGTCTCTTTCTTAAAAAGATCAGAGGTAAACAATATGCGTGGGATTTTGGATCACTTTGATATGCCATTGAATAAAAAGATTTCCGTTCAACAGACTCAAAATTTTTCATGTCAGCCGTTACCAAAACGATTTTATAAACAAGTGAAAATTGCTTGTGAGGAAAGAGGTTTTACTATCTTATTAGATGAACGTTCTGTTAAGACGCCCGCAAGGCGTCATTTTTATGTGCCAACGCAAGTGTTTGCTGAATTCGTTGCTCAGGAATTTGAGAGCCAAAAGCACGTTGTTGATCCTGCAAAAATGCCGATGACGCGTTTGGTTAACACAGTTATTGATGGTATCGCTGATGATATGCAGGCTGTGTTTGAAGATTTATTGCGTTTCGTTGTATGTGATATGATCTTTTATCGTGCGCAGACACCTAAAGAGCTGGTGCAAAAACAATCTAAACAGTGGGATCCTTTATTAGATTGGGCAGAAGAAAAATTGGGGGCGCGATTTTATTTGACAGAAGGGCTAATGCATGTGGAACAATCACCAGAAGCACTTCAAGCAGTCAGTAATTATTTACGTAGAGTTGAATCTCCTTATATGCTTGCTGCACTTCATATGATGACGACCTTAACGGGATCTGCTCTCATTGCTCTTGCGGTTGCTGCGGGAAAGATTGATGCTGATCATGCATGGTCTATTGCCCATTTAGATGAAGATTGGATGATGGAACAATGGGGAAGGGATAAAGAAACAATAGCACGCCGTACTCATAAAAAAGTTGAATTTAATGCTGCGGTTACAATTGCTACAGTATGTTTATAAGATTTCTTTGTTTCCGTGGGCTTTTTAAAGAAACATCTCTCAAAGAGTACCCAAGCCCATTTCACGGTGACAACCATGAATGGTATAACGATAAAGCCATTGAACACCACCATCTTTACGCTTGTGAAGAAGCAAGCCAGTACCATCATACACTTTACCAGCTCGTAGGTGTTGCGAACAGTCCTTGGTATTTGAGAGGGTTCATAAGAGGCATTTTTAGTTCTTTCTTGTACAGTTTTTACTCATATGCTAGCCCCGTTTTTGACGCGCAAGGAAATGGTCTTTATTGATTCAATATACACAGATTTGAAATGAGAGAATCTTACGATATTTAGCTTTCTAATTCATTTATAAATCAATGTGTTGTTTTTGCTGTTACATTATTTTTGTGATTTTGAGAGGATTGATTTTTACTTTTTCAAGTCCAGGAAATATTTCATTGGTTATGTTTAAGATTGCTTCGTCATTACCACGGATAAAATACCATTCATTATCGTGAAGGAGGGCAATAATTTCAGTTTGAATAGAGCATTTTTTTCCAGCATTTGTTGCGGTTACAAGCTCCACGGGTATAACAAAATAAGGAATGCCATTATCAAGTGTCCCTTCACGTTTTTGTTTTTGATCAATGTTGATTGTTTCAATCTTGTAACTTTCTGCCAACCGTTCTATTTGGCTTTTCATAATTTGTAGAAATTGTGATTGATTAAGATTTTTTTTGGCGGTTAAGCGGTTGATGATTTGGGGAGGAATAGCATTTAAGATGGCATTTGCATCGGCATTTTTAAGTGCTTTACTATAAGCAGATGTTGCTTTCTCAAGAGTTGTAAGCTTTTGGTTGGTTATTGTATGTGCTTTAGTTGTTGATGTGATAAAGACAATGCATAAAAGAACGGGAACGAGAAAACAAATTCGCGGCATTAGAAACCTTTGTTAATTCATTTGAAGAGATTCAACACATTATAAAGGAAAAGCGGATGAGCAAAAAGCCTCTTGCGCTTTTGCATGAGACGAATATCCACAAAAATGGAGGCTTTTGCCTCCATTTTTAAAATCAAAAGAATGCGTATTAATTGTTTAAACAGAATAGTACATATCAAATTCAACAGGATGGGGTGTTGTTTCGTAACGCAAGACTTCTTGCATCTTTACTTGAATGAAGGAATTAATCTGATCATCATCAAAAACGTCGCCAGCTTTAAGAAAGCCACGATCTTTGTCAAGTGCTTCAAGCGCTTCACGCAGGCTTCCTGAAACAGTAGGGATTTCTTTAAGTTCCTTTAAGGGAAGATCATAAAGATCTTTATCCATAGCATGTCCGGGATGAATTTTGTTTTTGATACCGTCAAGACCAGCCATTAAAAGGGCTGCAAATGCCAAATAGGGATTTGCTGTTGGGTCTGGAAAACGAACTTCTACGCGTTTTGAATTTGGTGAGGAGCTCATTGGAATACGGCAAGATGCAGAACGATTACGTGCTGAATAGGCAAGAAGAACAGGAGCTTCATAACCAGGAACCAAACGTTTATAGGAGTTTGTGGATGGGTTGGTAAAAGCATTTATTGCTTTTGCGTGCTTAATAACACCACCGATAAAAAACAGACAGGTTTCTGATAGTCCAGCATATTCATTTCCTGCAAAAATGGGTTTGCCATCTTTCCAAATGGAAATGTGGACATGCATTCCAGAGCCGTTATCACCAAAAACTGGTTTTGGCATGAAGGTTGCTGTTTTCCCATAACTGTTTGCTATTTGATGTACAACATATTTAAAAATTTGCATCTTGTCAGCCTCGCGAACAAGTGTATCAAAACGAATACCCAATTCATGTTGGCCCGCTGCTACTTCGTGATGGTGTTTTTCGACCTGTACACCCATATCTTTGAGTGCTGTGAGCATTTCAGAACGCATATCTTGGCAAGAATCAATCGGCGGAACAGGAAGGTAGCCTCCCTTTATTCGTGGGCGATGCCCTAGATTTCCTGTTTCATATTCCGTATCATCATTGGAGGGAAGTTCACTTGAATCGAGTTTAAACCCTGTGTTGTAAGGGTCCGTTTTATAGCGCACATCATCAAAGATAAAAAACTCTGCTTCTGGACCCACATTGATTGTATCTCCAATGTTTAAAGATTTCATATAAACCTCAGCCCTTTTGGCGATAGAACGAGGATCTCTACGATAAAACTCACCAGAGACAGGGTCAAGTACGTCACAAAATATGACCAAAGTAGATTGAGCAAAAAAAGGATCAATATGTGCTGTTGCTGGATCTGGCATTAAAACCATGTCAGATTCATTAATTGTTTTCCAACCAGCAATTGAAGAGCCATCAAACATAACACCATCACTAAAAGTATCCTCGCTGATTTCTGCGATATCCATTGTGATGTGATGCAATTTTCCTCGTGGATCAGTAAAACGTAAATCAACAAAACGGATTTCGTTGTCTGCAATCTGTTTGATAATATCTGATGCGGTTGTCATATTCAATTTCCTTAATGTGGCGTTGAGGTGGATAAAAAGACTAATTTTTTCGTTATCTATTAAAGGGCATCGATCCCAGTTTCGTCAGTCCCTATACGAATGGCATCATCAATGGAAAAGACAAATATTTTTCCATCTCCTATATGTTTGGTTTGGGCTGCTTTACGTATTGCATCAACAGTTTGTTCCAGTTTGTCATCGGACACGACAATTTCAATTTTTACTTTAGGGAGAAAGTCAACAACATATTTCGTCCCACGATAAAGTTCTGTATGTTCCCTTTGACGACCAAAACCTTTCGCTTCTGTTACTGTAATACCATGTAACCCAATTTTTTGAAGCGCTTCTTTCACTTCATCAAGTTTGAAAGGTTTTATAATGGCTTCAATTTTTTTCATGCTGAAATTATCTCCAACGTTATTTTGTCTTTTTAGACTGCATCACATTATATTGACAACTGTAAGATGTCCAACAGATACTTTGTGCACAAAAAGTCGGAAATGATGATACTATATATTCTTGGAGAGGCGCTTCTTTTGTAAAATTAAAGTGAAATATTATTGTTTTGGAAAAAACTTATAATCCTTATAAGCGAATCAAAATAATATCATTAAGAGAGTTTGCTTCCTTTTTGGGGGATAATGCATTGACTTATAAGGATAATTAGACGTTTTCTATATGGCATGAGGAATTCTAATAGCGTAAGATTTTCTCATTTTAGATCGTCTCATCAAAGCTATATCCTTGTATATCAAGAGATATGAGTGTGTGGATAAAAACATTTGAAAAAGGAATATAAATGCTTTTTATGAAAGCTCTCGATAACCAAAGGTTATTACAATATTAGAGATTAGGGGAGAGCGCAAATATTGGAAATGAAGGTGTTAGTTTGCACTTGCTTAAAAGCACAAAGATAGTGGTGTATAATAATTAATTTACCATTCTCAGGTGATGTCGTGAACTGGATTTGGGAGTGTTGAAAAATATTTTTTAAAACAAGCGTGTGAATTGGCAACGAAAATATATTCTATTTGGGGCGTTTTGTTTTTCGTGAGGAGCGAGATCTCATTAAAGAATGCGATAAACAAAAGCGTGAAGCAATGCGCAATCTTCATTCTTTTTAAAATATTGCTGTAGATGTTTTTGAAAATCGTAAAGATGAATTAAAAGGGGAGGGTAAAGATGGAAACTGGTTTATACCCTTAAAACTTCATATCCTTTCAAAATTAGGTTGTCTTCTCGTTTCAGAGATTACACCCAATAGAGCTATGCAATATGTTTGCCGCTATTTGACAATACAAAAACTAAAATAAAACAGCTTATAAAGCGCTAAATTGTTTTTAGTCTTTGCTTCCAACATGTTGCACCACTGGAATTAGGTGTTGGTTTACAGGTAACAATAAAAGTACAGGCTTTGTTCGTATGCTGTGTTTTATAAGGGGAAGCATTTTTAAGAATTGGAATTATAGAGGGATGGGCGCAGTAAAACATCTTTTAGAAATTTTCCTGTATAGGAAGCGGGAATTTTAATAATGTCTTCAGGGCGTCCAATTGCAACGATTTCTCCACCGCGATCTCCACCTTCTGGTCCTAAATCAATAATCCAGTCGGCTGTTTTTATAACATCAAGGTTATGTTCAATGACGATGACTGTGTTGCCTTGCTCGACTAGTTCGTGAAGCACTTCAAGAAGTTTGGAAATATCATGAAAATGTAAACCTGTTGTCGGTTCATCCAAAATATAGAGTGTACGTCCCGTTGTTTTACGAGAAAGTTCTTTCGCAAGTTTTACACGTTGTGCTTCCCCACCAGAAAGTGTGGTTGCTTGCTGTCCTACTTTTATGTAACCCAATCCTACTTTAATGAGAGTTTCCATTTTATTATGAATAGCGGGAATAGCTTGGAAAAATTCTTCTGCCTTTTCAATTGTCATATCCAAAATATCGGCTATAGACTGTCCTTTGAATTTTATTTCTAGTGTTTCTCGGTTATAGCGTTTTCCTTTACAGACATCGCAAGTAACATAGACATCAGGTAAAAAGTGCATTTCAATTTTAATGACTCCATCACCTTGACATGCTTCGCAGCGTCCTCCTTTAACATTAAATGAAAAACGTCCTGCTTTATAACCACGGGCTTTTGATTCTGGAAGTTCGGCAAACCATTCACGAATCGGTGTAAAAGCGCCTGTATAGGTTGCGGGATTAGAGCGTGGGGTGCGTCCAATAGGGGACTGGTTGATATCAATAACTTTATCAAGAAATTCTAGTCCTTCAATTTTGTCATAGCTGGCAGGGCTGTGATGAGAGCCCATGATATGATGTGATGCTGCTTTGAAAAGCGTTTCAATAAGAAATGTTGACTTTCCTCCTCCAGAAACACCAGTTATGCATGTGAAGGTTCCAAGAGGGATGTTCGCATTGATATTTTTGAGGTTATTGCCTTTGGCACCGATGATTTTAAGTGTTTTCGATTTTGATATTTTACGCCGTTCTGTTGGCATTCTAACAGCCATTTTTCCTGAAAGGTATTGGCCTGTGAGAGAGGCTGAATTTTCTATAATTTCCTGCGGTGTTCCTTGTGCTACGATTTTTCCACCATGAACGCCCGCGGCCGGCCCCATATCGACAACATAGTCTGCCGTGAGAATAGCATCTTCATCATGTTCAACGACAATAACTGTATTGCCAAGATTGCGCAAATGCTGCAGCATTTCCAAAAGGCGTTCATTATCGCGTTGGTGTAAACCGATAGATGGTTCATCTAAAATATAAAGAACGCCTGTAAGACCAGAACCAATTTGAGATGCTAATCGAATACGTTGGCTTTCTCCCCCTGAAAGCGTTCCTGAATTTCGAGACAAGGTAAGATATTCCAATCCTACATGATTTAAAAAAGCCAAACGTTCACGAATTTCTTTTAAAATACGTACGGCGATATTACGTTGTTTTTCTGTGAGATATTGATGAACATTGGCAAACCAATCATCTGCTTGTGAGATGGAAAGATCTGATATTTGCCCAATATGCATTCCGTTGATTTTTACAGCAAGTGCCTCTGGTTTTAAACGATAACCGTGACAAGCCGGACAGGGCGAAGAAGACATATAACGTTCGATTTCTTCTCGAGACCAAGCAGAATCGGTTTCTTTCCAGCGTCTCTCCATATTAGGGATGATTCCTTCAAAAGGTTGGGTCGTTTTATGCGAACCAGAATTATTTTTATAGATAAAAGAAATTTCATCTCTTTTTGTACCGTAAAGAATAGCCTGTTGTGCTTCATTAGAGAGTTCACACCATTGATCTGTGAGTTTGAAACCGTAAGCTTTTCCTAATGCTTCTAAGGTTTGTTTATAGTAAAGTGAATCTGATTTAGCCCAAGGGGCAATGGCGCCATTCTTGAGGGTAAGATTTTTATTGGGCACAATTTTCAGTGGATCCATTGCTTTTTTTATGCCCAGTCCATCGCAGAGAGGACAGGCGCCAAAAGGATTATTGAACGAAAAAAGGCGTGGTTCAATTTCAGGAATAGAAAAACCCGATACAGGGCAGGAAAACTTTTCTGAAAAAATGAGCCGTTTGTGTGTATCATTTTTTGATTTATGAGCAGATTCCTTTGTCGTTTCTTTTTGTGCTAAGGGTTGGTCTGCCATTTCAGCAATGGCAAGCCCATTTGCTAGCTGTAAACAGGTTTCTATACTATCAGCTAAACGAGAGGTGATATCCTTTTGTACAACAATGCGGTCTACCACGACATCGATGTCGTGTTTATATTTTTTATCAAGAGGTGGAATATCAGCGATTTCATAGAATTTTCCATCAACTTTAGCGCGTTGAAATCCTCTTTTTAAAAGTTCTGTTAGCTCTTTTTTATATTCTCCCTTTCGTCCTCGCACCAAAGGGGCCATAATAAAAATTCGCGTTCCTTCTGGTAAGGACATAATTTGATCCACCATTTGGCTTACTGTCTGGCTTTCAATAGGAAGTCCTGTCACAGGAGAATGAGGAATGCCAATACGGGCAAAGAGAAGACGCATGTAATCGTGGATTTCAGTAACGGTACCTACCGTTGAACGAGGATTGCGACTGGTTGTTTTTTGTTCAATGGAGATAGCGGGAGAGAGACCGTCTATGCGGTCGACATCGGGTTTTTGCATGACTTCCAAAAATTGGCGTGCATAGGCCGAAAGGCTTTCGACATAGCGACGTTGTCCTTCAGCGTAAATTGTATCAAACGCTAAGGATGATTTCCCTGATCCAGAAAGTCCTGTTATAACAATGAGTTTATCACGAGGCAGATCGAGATCAATATTTTTAAGGTTATGCTCACGTGCACCGCGAATGGAGATATATTTTTGATGAGTCATACTTTATCCTTGGCATATGTGGCAAAAATTGAGCACCTAAAATGGAATAAAACTGTTTTTTTAGAATTACAATGTGTTTAACTGCTTTAATGCAAAAGGAAGGTATAAGTTTTGTGAAGAAAATACAAATAAGCAGCTTTTTATTCTCTCGAGGTGGAATAAACTATGCGTTTTTATCATCTTTTGTTATAATTACACTGAATACAATATTGGTAAAGGATAGCAATACCTATATTGATGGTCAATTGCGACATGTAAATTGAAGGTCAAGATGGTTATAACTGTTATAGAACAGAGTATTTTACAAATTAAAATTTTGGAGTTTATGCGATGGCTGGTAGCCTTAATAAAGTTATTTTAATTGGTAATCTTGGTGCGGACCCTGAAATCCGCCGTTTGAATTCTGGTGATCAAGTGGCAAATCTGCGTATTGCTACTTCAGAAAGTTGGCGCGATCGGAATACAAATGAGCGAAAAGAACGCACTGAGTGGCATAGTATTGTTATTTTTAATGAAAACCTTGTCAAAGTTGCAGAGCAATATTTAAAAAAGGGGAGCAAAATTTATATTGAGGGGCAGTTACAGACACGAAAATGGCAAGATCAAAATGGAAATGACCGTTATACGACAGAGGTTGTTTTGCAAAAATACCGTGGTGAATTACAAATGCTTGATGGGCGCGGAGCAGCGGGTGGAGAGCAGGGAGCAAGTCAAGGGGGGAGTTACAGTGGTGACTTTGCTAATAGTAGTTCAAATCAAAGAAATACTTTTGGTCAAAATAATAACCAATTAGGAGAAAGTTTTTCACACAAATTAGATGATGATGTTCCTTTTTAAAAGGCTTTAAAGTTGCAGTATTATGATTGCTTTATGGTTTGTTTGTTTTAGATTTTTGAAGTTTAGCAAAGTGAAAGTTGTTAATTATTATTGGTAATTTAAAATATAAATTAATAACATCTTGAAAAATATTGTTAAATTTCTTTTTTGTTATGGGAGAGAAATTAGCATTTTTGTGTATTTTTCGATATAAACCGATATAAATAAAGTGAAATGATTCTTTTTTGAAAGTTTTTAAATTGTGACCGATCTTACTCCACACCCAGAACGTGATGTGCTGACCGGTATTGAACCAATCAGTATTATTGATGAAATGCAACGCTCCTATCTCGATTATGCGATGAGCGTGATTGTTTCGCGTGCACTCCCTGATGTCCGTGATGGTCTTAAGCCTGTTCATCGACGTATCCTTCATGCTATGAATGAGATGGGGCTTTCTTTCAATAAGTCGTATCGTAAATCTGCTGGTGTTGTTGGTGAGGTTATGGGAAAATTCCATCCTCATGGTGATGCTTCAATTTATGATGCTTTGGTGCGTATGGCGCAGGACTTCTCTTTGAGAAATCCATTGATTGATGGTCAGGGGAATTTTGGTTCCGTTGATGGTGATCCACCTGCAGCTATGCGCTATACTGAGTGTCGTTTAGAAAAAGTTTCAGAAGAACTTTTAGCTGATATTGATAAAGATACTGTTGATTTTCAGGATAATTACGATGGGCGTGAGCGTGAACCGGTTGTCTTGCCAGCACGTTTTCCCAATCTTTTGGTTAATGGGTCAGGGGGAATTGCTGTGGGAATGGCAACCAATATTCCTCCCCATAATCTTGGTGAAGTCGTTGATGGTTGTATTGCTTTGATTGATAATCCTGATATCACACTCGATAAAATAATTGAAATTATTCCTGGTCCGGATTTTCCTACAGGGGGTATTATCCTTGGCCACTCTGGTGTCCGTTCAGCTTATGAAACAGGGCGGGGTTCAATTATTATGCGTGCTAAAGTTGATATTGAAGAAATTCGTAGTGGTCGGCAGGCAATTATTGTGAGTGAGATCCCTTATCAAGTTAATAAGGCCACAATGATTGAGAAAATGGCCGAATTGGTGCGCGATAAACGCATTGAGGGAATCTCTGATTTACGTGACGAATCGGATCGTGATGGGTATCGCGTTGTTATTGAGTTGAAAAAAGATGTTGTTGCGGAAGTTGTTTTAAATCAATTATATCGTTATACGCCGCTGCAAACTTCCTTTGGTTGTAATATGGTTGCGTTGAATGGGGGAAAACCCGAACAAATGACGTTGCTTGATATGCTTCGTGCATTTGTTTCTTTTCGGGAAGAAGTTGTCAGTCGGCGAACAAAATATCTTTTGCGTAAAGCGCGTGAGCGGGCCCATGTTTTGGTTGGTCTTGCCCTTGCAGTTGCCAATATTGATGAAATTATAGCGCTTATTCGCAAAGCTCCTGATCCACAGACAGCACGTACACAATTAATGGAACGACGTTGGCCAGCGATGGATGTCGCGCCTTTGATTAAACTTATTGATGATCCTCGTCATATTATCCACGAGGATGGTACTTATAATCTCTCTGAAGAACAGGCACGTGCTATTTTAGAATTGCGTTTGCAACGATTGACAGCCCTTGGACGTGATGAAATCGCTGATGAATTGAATAAAATTGGTGTGGATATTGCTGATTATCTTGATATCTTAGCATCGCGCGTACGCATTATGGGTATTGTTAAGGACGAGTTGAGTGCTCTGCGTGAGGAATTTGCAACACCGCGACGTACCGTATTTGGTTTTGGTAGCGCTGAGATGGAGAGTGAAGATCTGATCGCGCCAGAGGATATGGTCGTAACGGTGAGCCATAGTGGCTATATTAAGCGCGTACCTCTTAATACCTATCGTGCGCAACGTCGTGGTGGTAAAGGGCGTTCTGGTATGTCCACGAAGGATGAGGATTTTGTAACACGGTTGTTTGTCGCCAATACGCATACTCCGGTTCTTTTCTTTTCATCACGTGGGATTGTTTATAAGGAGAAAGTTTGGCGTTTACCGCTAGGTACACCGCAATCACGTGGGCGGGCTTTGATCAATATGCTTCCCTTACAACAAGGTGAACGCATTACGACAATTATGCCTTTGCCTGAAGATGAAGCAAGCTGGAGCGCATTGGATGTCATGTTTGCGACAACACGTGGAACTGTGCGTCGTAATAAGTTGTCAGATTTTGTTCAGGTTAACCGTAATGGTAAAATTGCAATGAAACTTGATGAGGAAGATGAAATTCTTTCTGTCGAAACTTGTACAGAACATCACGATGTCGTTCTAACAACAGCGAATGGACAGTGTATCCGTTTTCCAGTTGTTGATGTGCGTGTCTTTGCGGGGCGTAATTCTGTGGGAGTTCGTGGTATCAATTTGGCTAAAGGCGATAAAGTCATTTCAATGACAATTTTAGAGCATGTCGAGGCAACGTCCATTGAACGTTCTGCTTATATTAAACGTGTCATGAATGAGCGGCGTGCTGCTGGTGCAGATGCTGATGTTGAAGATATTGTCATTCTGGATGATGAAGATGGGGGTGTTGAAACAGAGTTAACAGATGAACGTTATGCAGAACTTCATGCACGTGAACAAATGCTTTTAACAGTGAGTGAATTTGGTTATGGTAAACGTTCTTCTTCCTATGAGTTCCGGATTTCGGGGCGTGGTGGAAAAGGGATTCGTGCAACAGATCCATCTAAAACAGCTGAAATTGGTAAATTAGTAGCGGCTTTTCCGGTGAAGGCGCAAGACCAAATTATGTTGGTGTCAGATGGGGGGCAGCTTATTCGTGTCCCTGTTGAGGGAATTCGTACTGCTGGGCGCTCAACTAAGGGAGTCACAATTTTTAATACAGCCAAAGGTGAAAGAGTCGTATCGGTTGAACGTATTTCTGAGCCTGAAGATGATACGAGTTCATTGGATGATGAAGGTGAGAAGCATTCTGATACGATTGATATGAGCGAAGAAAAGTAATTTTTAAGAGGAAGGAGTAAAATCATGAAAATTGCTCTTTACGCAGGTTCGTTTGATCCTCTTACAAACGGTCATCTTGATGTTTTAAAAGGGTGTTTTGTGTTAGCTAATAAGGTGGTCGTCGCTATAGGTATACAGGGTGACAAAAAAGCACTCTTTAGCTTTGAAGAGCGTGTTGGTTTTATTACCCAAGTAGGGAAAGACTTTTTCGGTGCAGATTCTAATCGGTTGCAGGTTCTTTCATTTAATAACCTTCTCATTGACAAGGCACGTGAAGTTGGTGCTTCATTTCTCGTTCGCGGATTACGTGATGGTACTGATCTTGATTATGAAATGCAAATGGCAGGGATGAATGGCATTCTGGCTCCTGAATTGCAAACTGTTTTTTTGCCCGCAAGTGTTTCTGGGCGTGCGATAACGTCTACATTGGTACGTCAAATTGCCTCTATGGGAGGTGATGTGACACCATTTGTGCCGCCCAATGTTGCACAAGCTTTGCGCTCGAAATTCCAGTCTTTAGAGGAGAATAAGTGTGTCTCGTAGAATTTTTGCTGTTTTGATATGTGTGTTTTGTTTTTTTTCATTGTCCGCTGTCGCTGGTAATTCTAGCCCTGCAAATGATTCAAGCCTTCTTGTTTTATCTCTCAAAGATGGTGATGTTGTTATTCGCCTGCGTCCTGATTTGGCACCAAAACATGTTGCGCAAATCAAAAAACTAACAGAGGAAGGGGCCTATAATAATGTTGTGTTTCATCGTGTAATTCCTGGCTTTATGGCGCAAACTGGTGATGTAGAATTTGGAAAAAAAGGCAGTAGAGATTTTGATCTGAAACGCGTTGGTATGGGGGGATCAAATTATCCCAATATACCGGCTGAGTTTTCAAAGCAGCCATTTAAGCGTGGTACTGTTGGGATGGCACGTTCACAAGATCCAGATTCCGCGAATTCTCAGTTCTTCATTTGTTTTGATGATGCTGCTTTTTTAAATGGTCAGTATACGGTTGTTGGGGAAGTAATAAAGGGGATGGATGTTGTTGATAAAATTAAAAAAGGTACCACAAGTAATAATGGATCTGTAGAAAATCCAGATGTTATTAATGCTGCTACTTTACAAGTTGATAGATGAAGCAAAGGAGCTTTTCATATGATTGAGGATAAAAATCCGGAAAATACTTTAATTCTTGAAACAACAAAGGGCAGAGTTGTTATTGAGCTTTTTGCTGATTTAGCGCCTTGTCATGTTGCACGTATCAAAGAACTTGTCCGTGAAGGTGCTTATGATAATGTTATTTTTCATCGCGTTATTGATGGCTTTATGGCGCAGACTGGAGATGTGCAATTTGGAAAGAAGGATGGTGAAAAATTCAATTTATCACGTGCTGGTATGGGGGGGGCAGAAAAACCAAATTTAACAGCAGAGTTTTCAAATCTTTCTCATAAGCGTGGTACAGTTTCTATGGCACGGAGTCAGAATCCAAATTCTGCTAATTCTCAGTTTTTTATTTGTTTTGCAGATGCTCCGTGGCTTGATCGTCAATATTCCATATGGGGGCAGGTTGTTGAAGGTATGGAAAATGTTGATAAAATTAAACGTGGTGAACCTGTTGCAGACCCAGATTCAATTACCAAAGCCATTATTGCTGCGGATGTAGAATAGTATAAATTATACTGGTTTCAATTGTAAGTTGCTAAGAGAAAATTCTCCTATCTGATATAGGGTGGTGATCAGTGATTACAGCTTAAATTCCTAACAGAGTTCAGCTGCTATGCCTTTATTCTTTCTACCAAGTTTCTTTTAATTTATGGATTTAGAGAATTTTGTTTGCTGTATTGGGGAAAGGTTGTGATTTGTTTGGGTGTTTTCTCGAACGAAGAGACCGCTCAATTGGGTGGAAGACGTAAAGATGAAAATAAAAGGCTCATCTTGCTCTCTCCTTTTTAATTCAGCTTTACTTTTTCAAAAGTATCTAAAGCAATGTCTTTTAAATAATGAAGATGACGCATTGCCTTATGCTTTGGTTCCTCTTGTTTTTTAATAAGAGGAACACTCATTACGTGGAATAGAGCGCCCCAAATAGAGTTACGCATTTACGCGCTTTTTTAAAGAAACATCTCTCAGTCTATTCCAACATTCATTTAAACTCCCTCATCTTTATGCTTGTGAAGGAGCAAGCCAGTATCATCATATGCTTTTTTCAGCCTCCAATGTTATAACAGAGCCTTTGGTATGTGTAGTTTGACAGTAAGTTTCGCAGTAAGTGGGAAGAGGTGGGATTAGTTAGGAATACGTGATAATTTACTATTTTATGTATAAAATTTAGCATTAAATGCGTATTTTGTCAAAATGGATTTTGACATTTGAAATTGCCAAAAAGAGCTAAAAATAACGAAATTTGGAATTTTGGAGCAAAAATGATAAAAGGCTTTGAAAGATCTTTTAAAATCCTTTGAAGATTTTTAAAAAGTCTGTGAAATCCCAAAAAACCGCCTTTGAAGACCCTTTGAGAGCCCCTTAAAAATCATTTGAAAAAAATAAATTGATGCAAAACCCGATGATAAGCTACAGTATGTGAGAATCTTAAAAAAGTGCTTTTTTTTAGTGTTTTTATTTACACGTTAATCTCTCTTGTGATGTGCAAGAAAATGATTTTAGTTATTTTAACATATACAGATTTACAATAAGAGAAGCTATCCCTTCATTCAACATATAGAAATGAATTATTATTATAAATCAATGTATTGATGCTGTTTCTAAATATTGTCGTTAATAGGATTATTCTATCAAAGTTTGGCTTTTACATCTTAATACGGTTTGTTCGATGTAATTTGAGTATGAATAGCCTATTTTATTGTACTTACTATTTATAGGGTTCGTCGTTTTTTAAAATTGTTTTTGCGTTTCATAATAGGTGGTTCATTTTATTTTTATCCCATGTGGGTAATGATCTTACAGTTTAATTAAGGATTTTTCCTGTTAGATTGAATGAATTATTTTTTCATGCTTGTGCTTTTTAAAAAATTTTGATGAATCTATCAATGTGGATGATACAAGGTAAGGTTTTAAAATAGAGTATTACATTTGTGATGTTGGTTGTCTTGTACAATCTGGAGAGCCTTTTAACGCCATATTATATGAATATATTGCGCAAGATAATGAAAATAAAATCATGATTTTTTTATTTGCAATTACAATGGAGCAAAGATGTAATCTCTAGGCTTGTGTTTTATGAAGTTATATCTAAATAACTTTAGAGATAGGTTTCTTTCTAGATTAGTACATTGATTTATAACGGATAAATTATTATTTTGTCCATTGAAAGAGCGCTTTGAATATTGTAAGATTTTCTTATTTCAATTTCTCTTATATTGACTTCTTCTCCATCCTAAAGGGTGAATTTTCTACAAGTGTCGGTTTGTAAGCCTTTCTTTTTTCACGGTAGGGGTCTCTTACAGATTATTCATGCGGTTGAATTAATCAAAATCATCCCTTTTGCTCGTCACAAATGAGATTGGCGTGGGGAAAAACTATTGGAAAAAGCTCCCTTTTATGAATTATCTCAAGGGCTATCTCAATGTTGTGAACGGATAAATGATAATATGCATTTGCACTTTTATTAAGCGTAAGGCTCTCGGTGCCCGATAGATGAAAATTTTTTATCTGTAAAAGTGAAGAATATTGGAAGTTGTATAATGCGTTCATAACTTTCTTCTATTCGTACGAAATTATTACTTATGAAAGTACGTAAAGATGAGATTGTTGAGATAATAATTTTGCAGTTCTGTTAAGGCTTTAGTGCGTTAAGCATAGGTATTTTGAGGTGTGATATTATAAGGATTTTACTTGTTTTCTGGAGCTAGATTATCACTTTTATTATGTTGATTTCTTAACAAGAAATGTTCTTTTATCTCGTTTAATTTTTGATGCTGATTACAATATTGAGCGAATCAAAAATTAATTCATAAAGCTTATGACAATGCTCGTAAGGGGATATCTTTTTTCTTTCTATAGAGATATGCATTGATGGAATCAAAAAGACGAGAGTTATGATAAAGACATTTCATTATAGAAAAATTGCTCAAGATGGGTATGCACGTCGAGGCGAAATTATAACGGGGCGAGGATGCGTTCGTACACCCGCATTTATGCCAGTTGGGACGGCAGGAACCGTTAAGGCTATGTATATGGATCAAATTCGTGATCTTGGTGCAGATATCATTTTGGGAAATACTTATCATTTAATGTTACGTCCAGGAGCTGAACGTGTTGCACGTTTGGGAGGATTACACGAATTTTCACGCTGGAGCGGACCTATTTTAACTGATTCTGGAGGCTTTCAGGTGATGTCGCTGGAGGGAATCCGTAAAATTACTGAACAAGGTGTGATTTTTCGCTCTTACATTAATGGCGCTTACTATGAAATGAGTCCAGAGCGTTCTATCGAAATTCAAGGGCTTCTTGATGCGGATATCCAGATGCAGTTGGATCAATGTATTGCATTACCCGCCACTAAAAAAGAAATGGAAGAAGCTATGGAACTTTCATTGCGGTGGGCGCTGCGTTGTAAAACAGCTTTTGGAGATCAGCCAGATAAAGCATTGTTTGGGATTGTTCAAGGTGGTGATAATATGAAACTGCGTGAGCGTTCTGCTCAAGCATTAAAAGAAATGGATTTAAAAGGTTATGCTATTGGAGGGCTTGCTGTTGGTGAGCCGCAGAGTGTTATGACAGCAGTATTGGATACTACTTGTCCGATTTTACCAGAGGATAAACCACGCTATCTTATGGGAGTAGGGACACCTGATGATATTTTACAAAGTGTTGCTCGTGGTATTGATATGTTTGATTGTGTTATGCCGACGCGTGCAGGACGTCATGGTTTAGCTTTTACCCGCTTTGGTAGAATTAATTTGCGTAATGCGCGTTATGCAGAAGATCCACATCCTCTTGATCCACAGTCACTTTGTCCAGCAGCACATGATTATAGTTGTGCTTATTTGCATCATTTGATCAAATCTGGTGAATCTCTTGGGGGGATGTTATTGACTTGGAATAATCTTTTTTATTATCAACAACTTATGCAGGGAGTTCGTGATGCCATTGAGGAAGGTTGTTATGCTGATTTTTGCGCTGAAACGCGTGCTCTATGGGCACAAGGACGCTAAAATATTAATCGAAATATAGCACCTCATTTTTTTATTGAATTTATTCTCGCACTTACAAATTTAACTAAAAATATGAAATTAGAAACATCTTCCAAAATTATAAAATCCACTATCTTAAGATATAACAGTGCGGTTTTATAGGGCATATATTCTCTTTCTAAGTACTATATAAAACAGAAACTGTTACTCCGGTACGCGCTACCTGATCCGGAGAAAAACAGTTTTTCTGTTTCTGATGACTGTTTACAGCAACAATGTTAATGAGGCGTTAGCGAACTCTTAAAGAAGTATGAAAATTGTACTTTTATGAGCTACTTGGTATTTTTTATTACTAAAGTTAAAGAATGGATTATATACAATCGAACAGATAAATTTTTAGAAAATTAAAATAAAGTTAAAATAAAATTACAAAATTTTAAATGTTGTAATTTTATTTTTTAATTTTTCATATATAAATATTCTTTAAAATATATTTATGTAATATTATTAATATTATAAAACTATAGATATAATGTTATAATAAATTAAAATATTAATTACGATAATTGTCATATTTATAAAATATCAATAAATATACTTATACAAAATTTGTTATATTTGTTTTTTGCTTTGTTTATAGAATTTATCTGAAAATAATCATAATATATTTATGTGAATATTTTAATTTACAGATAGTGAGTTAGATATCTGATGCGATTCCTCTGTTAGATGAGGGAGGGCTAAAGATGTCTAAAAGAGGGTATTTAATAAATCTAGAAACCAAGCACTATTATCATGAGAATTTTTAAAAGAATTTATAATAATTTATAAAAATGGCATAAAGTTGAAATTATAACTTATCGATTTGGAGGGTCTGTATTCAGGTAGCAAAAATAAAGCAACAATAATTTTAGGGGAGACGTTTTATCTTTGTATCAAAATAATGATGAGATATTATTCACTTGTTGAAATGCATTCTTCAGCAAATTTTAGAATTATTTATAGGATATAGTATGTCGTTGCAAAATAAAGCTTTCATTGTAAAATTACAATGACTGAAAAGAGGAGGTAAAGTTTATTATCTGGCAGATCTGATAAAAATAGGTAAATACGTCTGTGACCTTGAGGTTTTCAAAGGTTTTTCATTAAAGAATCTTACTTAAAGCTTCATAAAATGCTTTATATATCAAAATATTTCTAAAATTTTATTAGGGACTATTGGGCATGCGTATAACAATGTTTTGAATTTTTGTTTGTGTGTATTACAGATATCTACAGTTAAAACTCCTATCCAGAAGTGATGATATGAAGGATTTTTATCAACAAAAGGTTCTTGCATTGGGAATTGATTCGAGAATACGGCGTTTAATAATTTTAGCTCTTGCTGTGGGGAGTTTTGCTATTGGTACTGCAGAGTTTGTCGCAATGGGGCTACTACCAGAGATGGCACGAAGTTCCTATGTTGATATTCCTACCGCTGGTCAATATATTTCTGCTTATGCATTAGGAGTTGTGATTGGAGCACCTCTTTTAGCTGTGGCAACAGCTCAGGTATCACGCAAAACTGTTTTGATAGGATTGATGCTTTTTTATGCTTTAGCAAATATCGCTAGTGCCTTTTTTTCTGACTTTAGCATATTAGTCGTATTACGCTTTCTCAGTGGACTTCCCCATGGAATCTATTTTGGACTTGCGGCTATGGTTGCCTCTTCAATGGTCGAAATGAAAGAACGTTCTAAAGCTGTTGGATATGTTATGCTCGGCTTAACAATTGCAACCGTTTTGGGAGCACCCAGTGCTACTTGGATTGGTCAACTTATTGGTTGGCAGATTGCTTTTATCCTTGTGGGTATGATTGCTTTATTATGTAGCTTGCTTATTTGGAATTTTTTTCCTTGTGATTCAATTTTTCCAAAAACGAATCCTTTGCAAGAAATGGGTGCATTAAAGCAAAAGCAGGTGTGGTTTCTTTTGTTGATGGTTTCGGTGGGAGCGTCAGGATTATTTTCTGTTTTCACTTATATCAAGCCAACGTTAATGCATATTTCTGGTGTTTCACTTGAGTTGGTACCATTTATCATGCCTTTAGTTGGATTGGGTATGGTGGTAGGAAATCTCTTGGGGCCTAAATTAGCCGTTAAAATTGGTATTTCGCCGATGATATTTTTTTCTATGCTTTGGAGCGTATTTGTTTTTTTTCTTTTTTTCTTTTTATCCTATGCTCCGTTAACAGCGGCAATAGGATGCTTTTTTGTTGGAACTTCTTTTGCTGCTATGCCTTCTATACAAACAAAAATTATGGATGTTGCACTACAGGGACAGATTTTGGCAGGAGCATTAATGCAGTCTGCTTTTAATATTGCCAACGCTCTTGGTGCAGAATCTGGAGCATTAGTTTTAAAATTGGGCTATAGTTATGAATATACAGCTGTTTTAGGAAGTGTTCTAACTTTGTGTGGATTAATGGTTTTTTGCATCTCATGGTATATGGAGAAGCATGCTTAATATTTTTCATTTTTTAAATGAAGAAGGAATTTTTATATTTACTTTTAGTTATTGGAATGTCCTGTTGGTTTTTTTAATATGCAGTAAGAAATGCGCAGTGCTAATGGAATAGCAAGACAAAATAAAAGACCCATAAGCACTATAAGAAGAGTTTTTGCTGCTAAGATCATTCCTATTGTTCCTCCAGGATTAAAGAGGCCAGCAAGATTGGTGATAACTCCTGCTAGAGTTGCACTTAAGGCAGCTGAAAATAGTTGTACAGAGGTAAGGGATTCACTGGCACGGAGAGCATCTTCATCATTTGCACATTGTAAGATCCTTGTGAGCAAATGTGGCCATGCTATGCCCGCACTGATTCCAATAAAAAACAGTGCTAAGCAGATCATAAAAATATATTCAAGTGTGGAAACTTCTGTTGGAATGAGCCATAAAAGAATAGCTATGCCTAATAGTTTTAATAGGGGGGAGTATATAATGATGTTGCGAATTTTTTTTGCCGATACACCAGCGCTTGAGAGGGCTCCACATGTCCATCCTAGGCTCATAAGTGCTGCTATGTAACCAGCAAGAAGTGGAGTTTGTCCATGAAGCTCTTGAAGAAAAAGTGGGAAATAAAGCTCCATACTATATACGACTGTCGTCATAACGAGTATTAATGCGTAAACAGGAAAAATTTCAGAAGAAAAAGAAAAGGATTTGCGTGGCAACATAGGATGAAGGGTAGATGATTCGATTTTTGCTAGGACAAAGAGGAGACTAAGTCCGATAACTAATCCGCAAATTTTGGCCATTGTTGTGTCCATAGCTCCTCCAACAGAAATGATAAAAATCAATAAGGTGAGTGTGAGAAGCTGGAGCAGAGGGAGAGGGGTTGTTGGAATATAATTTTCATTCTTTTGGGGTAAAAATTTAAAGGCTATGAGTGAGAATAATATAGCTAATGCACCAATGATCCAAAAAGATGCTCTCCACATGCCATAATATACAGAAATTCCTCCGATTGCTGGTCCTAACAAGGTTGATATTCCCCACATTCCAGAGATGACACTTAATGCGTGTGACCATAAAGATGGACTGAAAACAATACGTACCATGGAATAGGATAAGGATAACAAAGAACCACTTCCAAATCCTTGAATAAAACGTCCTATTAAAAATAATGGCATAGATGAAGAAATGCTGCACATGAAAGTGCCTAGGGTAAAGATAAGTCCAGAGAGAACATAAGTGTTGCGAGGACCTAATTTCCCTAATATTTTTGTTGCAAATGAAGTCCCAAGAAGTGAAGCTGTAATAAAGACAGTTGCCACCCAAGAATAATATATTTCATTGCCAATATGATTCATAAGAGAGGGCAAAATAGTAATAACAATATAAACGTTGGTAGCGTGTAACACAACACCGCCTATAAACGTCAAAAAGCAAAGACCATTTTTACCTAATAAAAGCGCAGACCAGCTTTGTTTTTTCACTGTTTTTGCTATTTAATAAAATTTATCCTCTTTTTATTTATAAGGCAGTTCTTTAAATTTGCCAAGAGAAATTCAAAGCTCTAAACAGAGCTTTGAATTTTAATTTAAGTAATAACTTAATTGCCCATTGCTTTTTTGAGATTCTCATCAATTTTATTGAGGAAACCTGTTGTAGAAAGCCACTTTTGTTTAGGCCCAATCAAAAGTGCGAGATCTTTAGTCATAAAACCTTCTTCGACGGTTTTAATACAAACTTCTTCCAATGTCGTGGAAAAGTTTTTTAACTTTTCATTGTTATCTAGTTTAGCACGGTGCGCTAGTCCACGCGTCCATGCAAAAATAGAGGCAATGGAATTTGTTGATGTTTCTTCACCTTTTTGATGCTGACGGTAATGGCGTGTTACGGTGCCGTGTGCTGCCTCTGCTTCAACAATTTTGCCGTCAGGTGTCATGAGAACAGAAGTCATGAGACCCAGAGAACCAAAGCCTTGGGCAACAATATCAGATTGGACATCACCATCATAGTTTTTACATGCCCATACGTATCCACCTGACCACTTTAATGCAGAAGCAACCATATCATCAATAAGACGGTGTTCGTAATATAATTTACGGTTTTCAAATTCAGTTTTAAATTCCGTATCGAATATTTCTTGAAAGATATCTTTAAAACGACCATCGTAAGTTTTTAGAATGGTATTTTTTGTTGAAAGATAAACTGGAACATTTCGTTGTAGTCCATAATTAAAGGATGCCCGGGCAAAATCACGAATTGACTCATCAAGGTTATACATAGCCATGGCAACCCCTGCGCTTGGAGCATCAAAAACATCATGTTCAATAACTTGATTATCATCACCGACAAATTTAATACTTAATTTCCCTTTTCCTGGAAATTTAAAATCTGTTGCCTTGTATTGATCACCAAAAGCGTGACGTCCGATAATAATTGGCTTTGTCCAGTTAGGAACAAGGCGAGGGACATTTTTACAGATAATGGGTTCGCGAAAAATGACTCCTCCTAAAATATTGCGGATTGTGCCATTAGGTGATTTCCACATTTTTTTTAGGTTAAATTCTTTAACGCGTGCCTCATCAGGTGTGATGGTTGCGCATTTTATACCAACCCCATATTTTTTGATAGCATTGGCAGAATCGATAGTTACCTGATCATTGGTTGCATCACGATTTTCGACGGAAAGATCATAATATTTTAGATCAATGTCGAGGTAGGGATAGATTAATTTATCTTTGATATATTTCCAGATGATGCGGGTCATCTCATCCCCATCAAGTTCAACAACGGGGTTTTCTACTTTGATCTTTACCATTAGAAATCCTTTTTCTTTTAAGCGATACTATTTGTATAACACTTTCAAGTTTATAATGAAAAGTAAAAACAGGGGAAAAAAGCATTCAAATATGAGCTTTTAGAATATATTATCAATAGAGTGTAAAATTTTGTTGGAGGGTTTAATTTTTGAAAAGAAGTGATGTGTTTGCAAATCTATAATTATTCTATGATTGATGAGGAATCTGTTTAATAGATAAGGTAGTTAGATCATCGGGGGATCGAGATTATACATTTTTATTATCAGAGATTCCATTTAATAAGTTGATCGTATTCTGAATTATAGTTTCTTGATTTGTTGTGTTAGGTGAATAAGAAACTATTTTTATATTGCTATTTCAATTTTAAGCTTACGGTCTGTTTGTTTATAAAAAGTTTAATGTGATAACAATGGCACTGTAATTAGAAATGCTTCATATAAAATGCGTTTGGGATAAACTTCAATTTTGAAGGTTGGAAAATACGCAAGGATATGACTTATAAAATTACCGTATCGCGAGCTAGAATCTTCTAACTTTTATGTTTTATCGATTCTTATTGTTATTAACTGTGCGCAGTAAAGCACTATCCTCGAAATGCAACAAAGAAATTAATCACCTAATGATTCTTGTATCCTTTTTACGAAGAGATTCCTTTTAAAATCTTATTCCCTCGTTTTTATTTATGCATCCCTCATTTTTAAAAACACAAATAAAATGAATATATTACACATAAAAAAAAGAAACATGGTACGCCCAAGGGGAATCGAACCCCTGTTTCCGCCGTGAAAGGGCGATGTCCTAACCGCTAGACGATGGGCGCAAACCAATGATGAGGCTTATAGAGAGGATCTTTTTACTTCGCAAGCCCTCTGTGTCATTTTTTTTGAAAAAAGTGTGTTTTATTGAATAATTTTTGAGCGATTTCTGTTTGGATTGTTTTTTTCAGTTTGAGGAGTAGGCAAAAATGATCAAAAACAGCATTTTTAATGTATTTATTTTTTGCATATTTTATCGTTTGTTATCTTTGCTCACCATATGAGAATATTATTTAACTTGCTTGAAAGAGCCTTTATACAGAAGACTTCTCATTTGAGTTTATCATAAAGCAAAAACTGTATAATTTATGAAGTAGAAAGACAATATTTATTACCAAATTAACAAATAATACCAATCATACAAAAGTTTTTTGAGGAACAAGCCACAGATTCCTTTCAGTTTAACAAAATATAAAAAGATTCTTTATAATAAAAATATTAAAGCAATTTTTACAGAATATATTAAAAAATAATTTTCTTATATTTACTTTTACATGACTGTAAAATTTTTAAAATTAAAAATCATTCATTTGTTCTTTTACATATTGAGAAGTTCTTGATTTGAAAATGAATTAGCGTGGATAAAGGGTAAATTGAGTTTTTTGTCACTTCAATTCGCTAGTTTTGCAAAGAGGTGGTAATAAGTTGAGATAAAATATTCGAATTTTGCAAATTTATTCTCCATATTTATAATATTTCAGAATTATGGTGTACACATATCAAGTCTTGTTTTTTACTTTAATGTAAGGTTCTATTTTGATATATGAGTGCGTTAAGATTTTTGCATTAAAGATTTATAGTTAAAGCTATGGAATGGTAGGAAGGAATGTGTTATCATTTACTGATTTACTTTATTTTATTCATTCCCTTAATTTATCATATGAAAGAATGTTTTTTGTTCCATACTTGTTGATTTAGAAGAGATGTTTTTATTCTTTCTTACCAATTCTTCAATATTCTTTAACTGGTTATTGATTATTTTTTAGAACTTTTCTTTATGGAAACTTGCATTTATAAGTTTTACAGATTTTCATTCTGAATTAGATATTTTATAAAGATTCTGAAATCTTTGAAGACAATAAATATTATATTTTTAGGAATGTTGATTGAACAAGCGGGGATAATTCTATTAGAAAAAATGAAATGAATAGAGCAGGGTATTTCTTTTGTTTTTATGAACATAAGTACTTTTTGTGTTGATTGGCACATCATTTAAACGATTTTTCAATGAAGATAGGGATCAGTGGTTAATAATGGCAGAAGCTTTAAAAGTTGGTGTTGCGGGACTTGGTACAGTTGGTACTTCAGTTGTTCGAACTCTATGTGAAAAAGCGAATAGTTTAGCTTGTCAATGTGGACGATTCATCAAAGTTGTTGCTGTTAGTGCGCGTGATAAAGGCCGCAATCGTGGAATTGATCTCAGTAATATAAAATGGTTTGATTCACCTGTGGAGTTGGCTGCTTCTGATGAGATTGATGTTTTTGTAGAGTTAATTGGTGGTGAATTGGATGTGGTGTATACCGCTGTTAAGAGAGCGCTTGAGGCGGGACATCATGTTGTAACAGCCAATAAAGCTCTTCTTGCTCAACATGGAGTAGAGCTCGCTATAATTGCAGAAAAAAAAGGTGTTTTTCTTCATTTTGAAGCAGCTGTTGCTGGGGGAATTCCTGTTATCAAAGCGATGAGAGAATCACTTGTTAGTAATCGCATATCGCGAATTTATGGTATTCTCAATGGAACCTGTAATTATATATTAACACGTATGTTTACGGAAGGTCTTTCATTTAAAGATTGTTTAGCAGATGCACAGAGACTTGGGTATGCTGAAGCAGATCCAAGTTTTGATATTGAGGGAAATGATACTGCTCATAAATTAGCTTTGTTGACAAGCTTGGCATTTGGAACTGCTGTTTCGTTAGATAATGTTTATGTTGAAGGAATTCATAATATTTCGCAAATTGATATTCGAGCAGCTGATGAATTGGGGTATCGGATTAAGCTTTTAGGGGTTGCATTAAAAACGGATTCTGGAATAGAGCAACGCGTTCATCCAACAATGGTACCAACATCCTCGATGATTGCACAGATAAATGGTGTAACCAATGCTCTTTCTATTCAAAGTGATTTATTAGGTGAATTACTGTTTTCTGGTCCCGGTGCCGGAGGAAAGGCAACAGCATCAGCCGTTATTGGTGATTTGGCTGATATAGCAAAAGCACGTTCTGGTTTTCAGTATGCACCTGTTTTAAGACGCCCAGCATTAGAACTTGCTCCTCATAAAAAAGCACGTATTTCGCATCATGCAGGTGGTTATTTTATTCGTTTAAATGTTCATGATCGTACTGGTGTTTTTGCCGCGGTCGCAAGGCATATGGCTGATAATCACATCTCATTGGAGTCGATTGTTCAAAGATCTTTTGTAGAAGATCAAATTGAAAAAACAATTATTTTAATTACGCATGAAACAACAGAGGTGAATGTACGACAGGCACTTGCAGAAATTGAAAAAGATGGACATCTTGTTGCAAAATCTCAATTTATTCGTATTGAACCTATGGCAGAGAATTGATAACTTTCTTGATAATGACAAAAAGGTAAGCTTGAGTTCTTTTGTCTCTTGTGGAAAATTTTCATCTTTGCCAAAAACTTTATTCTTAGTATTTAATAAGGACTCATATTTTTTCTGGTATTCATTCGGTAGGATTTTTTCATATGCCCACAACTCAGAAGATTTTAAATGGACTTGATCGTATTTTGACACTTGAATTGGTACGTGTTACTGAACGTGCTGCTGTTGCTGCTGCACGCTGGCGCGGACGTGGCGATGAAAAGGCTGCGGATCAAGCTGCTGTAGATGCAATGCGGCAGGAACTTAATCGATTGCCTATTGATGGTACAGTGGTGATTGGTGAAGGTGAGCGGGATGAAGCGCCTATGCTTTATATTGGAGAAAAAGTAGGTCTTCAAAGTGGATTGGCGATCGATATTGCACTTGATCCACTAGAGGGAACAACACTTTGTGCTAAAAATATTGCCAATTCTTTGGCTGTGGTTGCAATTGCTGAAAAGGGTAACCTCCTTTATGCTCCTGATGTTTATATGAAAAAAATTGCTATTGGTCCTGGTTATCCAAAGGGAATAGTAGATATAGATGCTTGTCCTGCCGATAATATCCATGCTCTTGCAAAGGCTAAAGGAGTAGCCGTTAATCAGATTACTGTTTGTATTATGGATAGACCTCGTCACGAAAAATTGATTGATGAAGTACGAGCAACAGGAGCAGCGATTCGCTTGATTGGGGATGGAGATGTGGCTGCTGTTATTGATACAACTGATCCAGAAGAAACAGGTATTGATATCTATATGGGGATTGGTGGAGCTCCAGAGGGGGTCTTAGCTTCTGCTGCTTTGCGCTGCATTGGGGGACAGATGCAAGGTCGTTTGCTGCTTGATACAGAAGAGAAAATTGCTCGTGCAGCTAAAATGGGGATTAGTGATCCCAATAAGGTTTATACAATGGAAGAAATGGCAAAGGGTGATGTTTTGTTTTCAGCAACAGGGGTGACAGATGGTAATATGCTTTCTGGCGTTAAATTCACGCCTCGCTATATTCAAACAGAAACTCTCGTAATGCGTTCCCATACGGGAACAGTCCGCAATATTAAAGCACAGCATAAAGATTATTCAAAATTTGATTAATATTTTTTGTAGTCGCTAAAAAATAGAGAAACTTTTTAGTGAGCACGTACGCTTCCATGAAGGTAGATATGTATTCATGGAAGCGTTATAAATATAAAAATATCTCATTATTATGAGAGCTGGATAGAATGTACCCAGCCGTTTTTGTCTTCTATGTCCCCTTTTTGAAGGCCAACCAATTGTGTACGAAGCTGCTTTGTAATTTCTCCAACTGTTTCATTTCCAATAATAAACTCTCCCCCTTTATATTTAAAACGACCAATTGATGTGACAACGGCAGCTGTACCACAAGCAAAGACTTCTTTAAGATGTCCACTCTTTGCATCTTCTTGGAGAGATTTAAAGGAATAAGGACGCTCTTCTATCTCTAATCCTATTTGTTTTGCCAATTCTAAGAGCGAATGACGTGTTATTCCTGGAAGGATTGTTCCATTAAGTGGAGGAGTTACGAGTGTATTATTGTCCATAATAAAGCAGACATTCATACCACCAAGTTCTTCAATCCATTCATGTTCAACCATATCGAGAAAGAGCACTTGGCTACAATTGTTTTCAGTTGCATTTTTTTGTGCAAGTAAGCTCGCTGCATAGTTTCCACCACATTTGGCAGCCCCTGTCCCCCCTGGACCGGCTCGACTATAATCTGTTTCAATCCAAACGCTGACAGATTTTTCTTCTCCTTTGAAATAGGATTCAACTGGAGAGGCTATGATACAAAAAAGATATTCTTGAGAAGAGCGAACACCCAAAAAGCTTTCATTGCCAAACATAAATGGACGTATATAGAGGCTAGCATTGGGATGGTCGGAAACCCATTTTTGATCAATTTTTACTAATTGATGAACGGCATCTAGAAAAATATTTTTTGGTAATTCTGGCATCGCTAACCGTTGTGCTGATTCTATAAAGCGTTGTGCATTGGCATCAGGACGGAAGAGCAAGATGCGTCCATCTTTTGCACGATATGCTTTTAAGCCCTCAAAAATTTCTTGTCCGTAATGCAAAACGGTACTTGCAGGATTAATTTCTAAAGCTTTGTATTGAGAAATGATGGCATTATGCCAGCCTTTGTCTTCAGTCCATTGAATAGTACACATGTGATCTGTAAAAAACTGACCAAAACCGGGACTTTGTAGAATTTTTTCACGTTTTTCTTCTGACAGAGGAGATGGGTGTTTTTCTATTTTAAAGGGAAGCGATGATATGGGAGATTTCATAAAAAACCTTCTGAGTATGTTTCATTTTTATTAATAAAAATAATGAAATATTTTAATTATAACTCTATTATTAACAAAACCTTTGTGTCAATGTTTTATTATAGAATACAAAGGGGTTTATTATAGAATTCAAAGGCTAGGGTAGGGTGGATATTTTAATTCTATCCCTGCCTCTTCTCCTCAACTTTATGAAGTAAGCTGGAACTTTTGTCTATAATTATCGTTTTCTCACAATAAGTATCTGAATAATTTCATATATGCATATTTTCTAGAAATTTAAAGGTAAGGGAATTGAGAAAAGGAATCCACTATGATTGATAAAAATTATCACACATATGAAGAACGTATGGCCGCAGAAAGAAGAGGTCGTGAACAACCTGTTTCAATCGCTAAGGGTATTTTTGCTATTCTTCTTGCGATGGTTATTATCTGGTTTATTTTTGGTTTTTTAGGATCTTTTTTTGCAAAATCTCCTGAACATAGTTCGCGTTATAATACCCCAGAAACAAGCCAAAGCGTAACAACGCCCAAAAAAGATTTAAATTCGCCTCCCCTTGTACCTTATACTTATAAGGGTACGGAGTGATTTTTTCATAAATATAATCTTTTAGATAGAGCAAAAATCGACGTAGATTAAGGAATAAAGTCAGCACAAAGACATAAGCGAAAAAGATTGAGGGAATTGTAATTTCTAACGTTTTCGATAAGTAATGAGCTGGTATGGAAATAAATAATGCAACGGTTGTTAAAACCGCTGCATTATTGGTTTAGCGTGTGATGAAGCAGCTTCCACCAGAACTTTTAATGGATTCACAAAGGATTATGGCTTCATTACGGTCTTGCGCTTGAATCCGAACACGGTAATAAGTGCCTTTTCCTGGTATAAAAGCGGATTGAATATTTAAAGGACGGGCACCGATAAGGAACCCAAATTTAGATTTCATATTTTTTAAAGAATCTCTAGCTAGCTCATGCGTTGGTTGAGATGCAAGTTGTACATAATAACTTTCTGAATTTTGTGGTGCAACTCTGTTTGATGAGGTGGGGCGAGATGCAGTCTCTGTTTCGACTTGTGCATTTCTCTCTGCATGAGAAGGAATTGGGATAAATTTTTCTTCAATATTTGAGCTAGAATTATTTTCTGCGATTATTTTATCAATATTATTTTTGAGATCATGATCTCTTTCTTGGTCGTTTATATCAGAATCATGGGACGAATCTTGAAGTTCATTAGAAGCTTGATCAATGCTTTCTTCAGATTGAGCAGCAGTTTTGCTGTTTGTTTGATGCGCGGGGGCTAGTGTAACTGTACCATCTTGATTGACAATAACAGTTTGTACTTCTCGCATTGGAATAGTATGATTTATGGCTTCTGTGACTGCATCTTCAACATCAGATTCATTTAAAGACGATAAGGAAACGCTTGAAGATTCTTCAGGGTTTAATTCTTTTAAATTTTCAGGTTGTTCAGAGTTATCAATAAGAAATTGTTGTGTATTTTCTTGTTTCTCATTTTGTTCAGTTGTTTGTTTATAGATATCTAAATTATGTGCAACATCATTTTTCGTTTCAGTTGTTTCTGGTTTGAATTTAAAAGGCGTATTATCAGCGTGGATAATGACCGTTTCTTGATTTTTTTGTGATGGCATAAAAAAGTGAGAATAACCAGCAAACCCAATTCCTATTAAAATAAGTATAAAAAAACCTTTAATGAAAGTTTTACCAAAAATAAAACTTTTTAAGGGAGGAGGAGCTGATGGATGCGTGGGAACCTCATCTGAGCTTGTGTATGATGAATTCTCGCTAAAAGAGGGAAAATTATATTCCATATTGGCAGAAGAAAAATAGTCGGAGTTTTGTTCTTTAGAGTTTATATAAACACCTTCTTTTGAATTTTGCATAGACTGATGAAAAATTTCACTAAAAACCTCATTTTGCTGTTGTTTTTGAGAAAAATTATCCGTTGGGACATTCCCTACATTGAGTACATCAGCAAATTCTTCTTCTAAACCACCATTAGTTGGCACATCATATTCTGGCGCTTCATACGGAACTTCTGGAACCATAATAGGGCCAGTTTTTTCTACGATTTCCTCTGAAAATTTATAAGTATCAACATTGGGAGGGGGAGTATCTCTGTGCGTATAGTTATGGGTAAAAAAGTCATCCGTTTGTTTTGTATTTAAAGAGGGGGATGAGGAAAGAAACTCATCTAAATTATTTTCATTATATGAAATTTCTCTATTTGGGTTAGACGCACCTTCGGCGTTATTGATGTATTGGGCTCGAGCCTCATCATATATCGGAACTTTTTCGCTATAAGTTTCTTGTTGTGAGGGGTTTTCTTCAAAAAAATGGGGATAATTGGTTTTATGATCTTCTTGTGAAGCTCCCTTTAAATAAGATTGTCTATCAACTGGTGGAGAATCTAAAGGTGAGGAGAAGGTACTTGTTGTTTGATTTCTTGTAGTGTTTTGTCTTTCTGACACAAGATTAGAAGATGAGAAAAACTCATTTTCCTCTGTAGAAGAGGAGGAATCAGGATAATCTTTTTTAATCCAATTTTCTTGATCAGCTGAAATTTTATAGGGATGGTTTATAGGAGTGTCATAGAGGTTTTGATTGTCATCATAAGTTTTTTGTATATTCGTAGCCTCAGGTTTTTGTGAATTTATTTGTGAAAAACGATTGGTTTGTTCAACATCTTCTGGTGTCTCTCTCTTATTTTCACGCCTTTCAGATTTATCAAAAAAGAAATTTTCTGATTCTGATTGTGACATAAAATTACTTTTTTCAAGAAAAGGATCAGCACTGGTTGCTGTTGTTTTCTGTTGATGTGATTGATTTTTGGGGATTGGTAATGGAGAAAGCGCATCTAAAATTTGTTCTTCATCATGATTGTTAGATGAAGAATATTTCTCTTCAGATAAATTATTTTGTTTTGAATGGTTGAAAGAAGCAGCTTGTGCAATATCTGAGGCTTTTGCGTTGCTGGTTGCATGCAAGCCCCATTGTTTTTTTTGATCATCAAACGGTAAGTCATGTGCTAAATTATTTTCAAGTTCCTCTTCTAGAAAGGACAAATCAAAATCATCATCATGGGATGATATTTCGGGGTGAGATGTTGATCGATCTGTTTTTAAAGAAGATTGCTCATTTTGGTTTCCGCTTTGTTTGTGCGGATTAAAAATGCGCGTAAGCCTTTCTAAAGGATCATGGTGTTCATGATCGTGTTTTGTTTCGTGTAGATTTTTGCGATCGTTATCGCTCATAGCTTTTCTCACATGATAGTTTGCACTTACGTGCAATCAATGGTTGATTTTGATTTGTTATATTAAAATTATAAATTTTCCCCCTTTCATGCAAGGATACATGAAAAAGTTTATCAATAGAGTACCTATTGTATGTATTTATAGAACTTTTTCAACGCATTTCTATGGGGGCCTCAACTCCTATGATGGTAAGCCCTGATGATAAAATATTGATAACAGCTTGTATCAATCCTAATCTTGCAAAGGATAACTCTTTATCATCGGGTTGAATAAAGCGTAAATTGAGATTTTCACTCCCTTTATTCCAATGGGTGTGAAAGCTGGAGGCAAGGTCATAAAGATAAAACGCTAATCGATGCGGTTCCTTATGAACTACGGCCTGTTCAATGATACGTGGATATTCAGAAAGTTTGCGTATTAACAATATTTCATGGTCATCTGTTAATCGATGAAGATAGGCAATCAATGTATCATTTGAAAAGCTTTCAATATGAAGCGCTTCTCGTGCTTGACGAAAGACTGAGTGACAACGTGCACTTGCATATTGTACATAAAAGATGGGGTTATCTTTTGATTGTTCTGTTACTTTTGCAAAATCAAAATCAAGAGGCGCTTCACACTTACGGTATAACATCATAAAACGCACAGGATCACGACCAACTTCTTCGACAACATCCCGTAGAGTGACAAATGATCCTGCTCTTTTTGACATGCGGACAGGTTGACCGTTGCGAAAGAGTTTTACCAATTGACATAAGAAAACACTTAATTTGGCTTTATCACCAGAAATCGCTTTTGCCATTGCCTCTAGTCGTTTTACATAGCCAGCATGGTCTGCGCCTAAAATATAAATCATTTCATCAAAATGACGATTAAATTTATCCCGAAAATAAGCAACATCAGCAGCAAAATAAGTGTAAGAACCGTCAGATTTGACTAAAACACGGTCTTGGTCATCACCGACATTTGTTGAACGGAACAAAGTTTGTTCGCTTGGTTCCCAGTCTTCTGTGTTTTGTCCTTTGGGAGGGGGGAGTTTTCCTTTGTAGATATAACCATTTAAAGTGAGGTCGTTGATAGTGTTACGAATGGCGCGTGCATTATCTGCATAAAGCATTCGCTCAGAGAAAAAGATATCATGATAAATATTAAGAGCAGCCAAATCTTCGCGAATCATGGACATCATTGCATGAATTGCACGTTCTTTCACAAGAGATAAGGCTTCATCTTTATCCATTGTGAGGAGTTGGTCACCAAACTCTTGAGCAAGCGATTGACCCAATGGTATCAAGTATTCTCCAGGATAGAGTCCTTCTGGAATTTCATTAATTTTTTGCCCAAGAGCTTCACGATAGCGCAATAGTACCGAATGGGCGAGGACTTCGATTTGTTGACCCGCATCATTGATATAATACTCTTTTGTAATGTTATAGCCCGTAAATTGTAGCAAATTGGAGAGAACATCCCCAACAACCGCTCCGCGGCAATGTCCTACATGCATTGGTCCTGTCGGATTTGCTGAGACATATTCAACATTGACGCATTTTCCTTGTCCCATTGGAATACGACCATAAGAAGTGCCTAATTCAAGCATAGATTTTATAGCATCTTGCCAAAATAATTTTGTAAGCTTTATGTTTATAAAACCAGGACCGGCAACATCTATATTTTCGATAGAGGAATCATTTTTAAGAAGTTCTATGATTTTATCTGCAAGTGCACGTGGATTGATTCCAATAGATTTTGCAAGCACCATAGCAGCATTGGTTGATAAATGACCATGGGAGGAATCACGCGGAGGATCAACAGTGATTTTTGATAAATCTAGATCTTCTCCATTTTTTCCTTTTATATCAGATAATTCAATTGATCTCTTAATTTTTTTTTCGAAGTTTTTAAAGATATTCATATTTAGCTTCCATGATGATGCCAAAAGCCATTAAACGAAATTATCTGTATGGTCAAATAAACGCTGATATTCACGTAGAGCGTAGTGATCCGTCATGCCTGAAAGAAAGTCAGCAATCAAACGTGCTAACTCTTGATTTTTTAAGTGCACTGCTTTGCTCTGCCAACTTTCAGGCATTGTATTTGGATTTTCATAATAACAATTGAATAATTTTTGTACAATGCATTTTGCTGCATTGCGACGACTAAGAACCTGTTCATGGTAGTAAAGATTTTTAAATAAAAAGTTTTTTAGTTCTTTTTCATAAACGGTCATTGTCGGTGAAAAGGTAACAATGGTTTGTTTTGCTTGGTGAATATCGTTTATGCTTGTTGGTTTGATGCGTGCTAAATTTTTTTGTGACTGTTTGATAACATCTTCAACCATGGTTGTTATTTGTCTTCGTACAAGTGTGTAACCGCGACGCGTTTGGTCGAGGTGGGGATGCTCATCTGTTATATCTTTTAATATTGCTGCTGTTAGTGAAACATGTTCAAATTGATCGAGTGTTAAAAATTGCGAACGTAGACCATCATCAATATCATGCGCATTGTATGCGATATCATCTGCAATAGCAGCACATTGCGCTTCTAATCCTGCAAAACAATCGAGTGCAAGATCTTGCTTTACATTGTATTGTAAAATATCGATAGGAACCTCCTTATTCTTCGCGTAAGGCCCTAAAAGGGGACCATTGTGCTTTACAAGTCCTTCGAGGGTTTCCCATGTAAGGTTAAGTCCATCAAAATTTGCATAGCGCTGTTCTAGTTTTGTTACAATGCGTAATGCTTGTGCATTATGATCAAAGCCGCCATAATATACCATGGCTTCATTAAGAGCATCTTCTCCAGCATGGCCAAAGGGTGTGTGTCCAAAGTCGTGAACAAGGGCAATGGCTTCGGCAAGGTCTTCATCAAGACACAGGGCACGGGCTAATGTTCTTGCAATTTGAGAAACCTCTATGGAATGGGTTAGGCGAGTACGATAATGATCGCTTTCATCAGCAATAAACACTTGCGTTTTATGTTTAAGACGTCGAAATGCATTAGAATGGATAATACGATCTCTATCTCGTTGAAAAGGTGAGCGTGTGGTGCTCATCGTTTCATGGTATAATCGACCACGGCTTGTTTGTGGATGAGCACTGTATACTGCTCGAGATTGGTAATTGAAGTCGATATTTCCTATATCCATTGCAAGCTGTCTATTATCATCTTAAAATTGAGAGTGGTTTATGACAAATAAACTGCTCTTTGAGTGTAGGATACTCTTTCTTGATGGTTTAATGCAAGGATATATAAAATGAATGTGAAAATTTCAGATGTTGCTGCCAAAAAAATTGCACAGATACTTTTGCGTGAACCCGATAAAATAGCATTACGTATTTCTGTTGAAGGTGGTGGGTGTTCTGGTTTTTCTTATAAATATGACTTGGTTTCTGAAATGTGTGAAGATGACCTCGTTCTCAAAAAAGACGGGGCAGTTGTGTTTATTGATTTACTATCACTTCCTTTTATGGAAGGAGCTGAGATTGATTTTGTTGATGATCTTATGGGGCAGTCTTTTCAAGTCCACAATCCCAATGCTGTTTCATCATGTGGTTGTGGTGTAAGTTTCTCAATTTAAAATGATGGCTGTGTGATATTGTTTCTTGAAAAAAAGATCATGTTGGTCAACAATGCAAAAATGGGTATTCTTATAAAAATAGTGCACCGATGTGTATGGTTGTGCGTGGTGCTTGCTTTATTGACTTGGAGTCACTGTGCTTTTTCTGAAGCAGGAGAAGGGCAAGATCAGCAGCAGAGACAATCAAGGAGTTTTATTGTAAAGACTCAAGAGCAGGAAAATGAAAACTTAGCATCTCAAACACAACTCATTTTGAATGCTCGATTAACAAATAGTCATCCGGATATTGAAAAAGGGCTTGTCTGGCGGGTTTATGCCCCTATTCTAGGGATTGATAATAAATTACCATTAGTGGCAACCTATAAGGGGGGAAGTGCACGTTTTAATCTCGAACCAGGAAATTATCTTGTTCATGTCTCATTTGGTCACACGAGTGCTGTGCGCCATATTCGTTTAGAAAATGGGCAAAGTCTTGTAAAAAACTTTAATCTTAAGGCTGGTGGTGTTATTTTAAATGCAACACTGCTCAATGGCGTAATGAATGAAAAGGAACTCCGTTTTACCATTTATGAGGATGAAAAAGAAAATGATGATACGGGAGTGATTATATCAAATGTTAAACCCCACTCAGTTGTGCGTTTAAAAGCTGGCCGCTACCATGTTGCTTCCCATTATGGTTCTATTAAT
Organism: Bartonella sp. AC10YNML; assembly: GCF_042196825.1. Lineage (NCBI taxonomy): Bacteria > Pseudomonadati > Pseudomonadota > Alphaproteobacteria > Hyphomicrobiales > Bartonellaceae > Bartonella > Bartonella sp. AC10YNML. The sequence goes on from NZ_JBHIRA010000005.1 coordinate 63,592, forward strand.
GCGACGGCTCGTTCGGATATTCAAGTGGATGCTGGTAAAATAACAGAAGCTACTCTTGAACATCAGGCCGCTCAAATTGTCTTAAAGCTGGTCCGACAAGAAGGAGGAGAAGCACTTGCAGATACAAGTTGGTCTCTTGCCAATGATTCTGGTGATATCGTTTATGAAACAGTTGGTGCGTATGTTTCACTCGTGTTAGCGGAGGGAGAGTATATTGCAATTGCTAAAAATAAAGATAAAATTTATCAAAAAGTTTTTTCAGTCGTTTCTGGTCATGATGAAGATATAAGTGTGGTGGCGAATGAACAAAATATGCAACGAATTGATGAAGATGTGGATTGATCGTTGTTCATGGGGGTAAACTATGATGAGAGATGGGGTATGAATTTTGATTGAAGTTTCAACAGTTGGTGTGTTTTTTGCTGGGGCACTCTCTTTTTTGTCACCATGCGTTTTGCCGTTAGTTCCTCCCTATTTGTGTTATATGGCAGGGATTGGTATTGATGATTTTCGTTCAGAAAATCGTGATGAGAAAGTCTTTATACGGTGGACTTTATTGTCTTCTGTTATTGCTTTTGTTCTTGGGTTTACGACTGTTTTTGTTGCTTTAGGTGCCAGTGCTAGCACAATTGGGAAATTCATCGGTTATTATCGTGATTGGTTTGCACTTGCTGCTGGAATTGTCATTATTATTTTTGGTTTAAATTTTTTGGGGATTTTCAAGATCGCTTTTTTATTTCGTGAAGCGCGTTTTCAGACCCATAAAACACCTGCTGGTCCTTTAGGCGCGTATATTATTGGTTTAGCTTTTGCCTTTGGTTGGACACCGTGTATTGGCCCCATTTTAGGGCCTATTATAACGCTTGCTGGAACAAAAGAGACGGTGGGCGAGGGAGCTATTCTCTTAGCAGTTTATGCATTAGGTCTTGCTGTCCCTTTTGTGTTGGCAGCTTTATTTTCGAGCAGTTTTATGCGATTTTTAGGCGCTTTTCGTATTCATTTAGGAAAAGTTGAAAAAATTATTGGTATTTTTCTTCTTCTTACAGGGATTTTGTTTTTAACAGGTTCTATGCAGGATATTTCATTTTGGCTTTTAGAACATTATCCTTCGTTGAGTTATATTGAAGATATTCGTTGGCACAATATTATGAATTTTTTTGGATTTTCTCGTTAGTCTTATGTGTTTTTATGGTTAGAAGTTGTCTTTCTATTGTTCTTGCTGCAGGTGAGGGGACGCGCATGAAATCGTCTCTGCCTAAGGTACTTCATAAAATTGCTGGATTGCCTCTTATATGCCATGTTCTAAAACAAATAGAATTGGCAGGCTCTTCGCAATTAGCCGTTGTTGTGGGATGTGGTGCTAAGGAGGTTACGCACGTTGTTCAGTCATTTGTAAAAGATGTAATGATTTTTGAACAAAAAGAACGTTTAGGAACTGCCCATGCTGTTTTGTCTGCTCGTTTAGCTTTGCAAAAGGAAGTGGATGATGTTCTCATTGTTTTTGGGGATACGCCTCTCATTCAGCAAGATTCATTGCACCAAATGCGTGCACAGCTTGTTGATGGAGCAGATGTTGTTTTTGCAGGTTTTCATACCCAAAACCCAACAGGTTATGGGCGTCTTCTCGAGAAAAATGGTAAATTGATCGCAATTGTAGAAGAAAAAGACGCTAGCGATAAAGAAAAAAAGATTTCTTTTTGTAATGGTGGAATACTCGCTATGCGTGGAAAACATGCGCTTTCTCTTTTAGAGAAGGTTGATAATAACAATATAAAAAAAGAATATTACTTAACAGATGTTGCTTCTCTTGCAACACGTGAAGGATTAGATGTACGCGTTGTTGAAGTTCCTTTTGAAGATATTGTAGGAATTAATAATTGTTTTGAGCTATCGAGGGCTGATTCTTTATGGCAGAAACGTAAAGCACACGATTTAATGTTATCAGGTGTTACACTCTTAAAACCAGAAACAGTCTATTTTTCTTATGATACAGAAATTGAACCAGGCGTGGTGATAGAACCAAATGTTTATTTTGGGTTAGGCGTAAAAATACACTCTGGTGCTGTTGTTCACGCATTTAGTTATCTCGAAGGTGCTGTGGTTGGTAGAGATGCACAGATTGGTCCCTATGCACGTTTGCGTCCTGGAACAGAGTTGGCGAAGGCTGTAAAGGTTGGAAATTTTTGTGAAGTTAAACAAGCTAAGGTAGGAGAAGCTTCTAAAATTAATCATTTGAGTTATATTGGTGATGCCGAAATTGGTGCACATACCAATATTGGAGCCGGTACGATTACTTGCAATTATGATGGATTTAACAAATATAAAACGATGATTGGTGATCATGCTTTTGTTGGGTCTAATACGGCGCTTGTTTCTCCATTGGTGATAGGGGATGGTTCTTATGTTGCTTCAGGAAGTGTTATTACTGAAAATATTCCTATGAATAGTATGGCTTTTGGGCGTGCACGACAGGTTATAAAAGAGGGCTATGCGACAAAATTTCGTACGCGCTTGTTAGAGAAAAAATTGTCAGAAAACAAACAAAAAAAATGATCTTTTTCAGTCTATTTCTTTGTTTAGTGCTGATCGAACGATGGAGAGGCGGTTTATTTTTAAAGATTGCCGTACTCCATGTTTGAATTATTTTATTATTTACAGTTTTAAATAAAGGTTGTTGGATTGTTTTATAAGATTTAAATCTTAAGATGTGGGTTGGAGCTTTTTAATGTGTGGAATTATTGGAATTCTTGGAAAGAGGTGTGTTACGTCTTCTCTGGTTGAGGGTTTAAAACGTCTTGAATATAGAGGGTATGATTCATCTGGGGTGGCGACAGTCCATAATGGGCATCTTTATCGTGTACGTGCTGAAGGAAAACTTGTTCGTTTAGAAGAAAAATTAAAAAAAATACCTCTGGAGGGAAGTTTAGGGATTGGCCATACCCGTTGGGCTACGCATGGAATTGCTGTTGAACGCAATGCGCATCCCCATGTAACTAAAAAACTTGCAGTTGTTCATAATGGTATTATTGAAAATTTTATAGAATTACGAAAGGAACTCATTGAGGATGGTTATATCTTTGAAACAGAGACAGATACAGAAGTTATTGCACATTTAATAACGCGTGCATTAAAAAGTGGTCTTTCTCCGCAAGAAGCCATGCGTACAAGTTGGAAACGGTTGCAGGGGGCTTTTGCTATTGCTCTTATTTTTGAAGGTGAAGATAATCTTATGATTGCGGCTTGTTCTGGTCCACCGCTGGCAATCGGTTATGGAAAAGATGAATTTTTTGTGGGATCAGATGCCATTGCTTTAGCGCCATTCGTTGATCATATTAGCTATATGGAAGATGGGGATTGGGCTGTTATCACACGGGAGGGTGTCACAATTTACGATGCCAACAACCAACTGATAAAACGTCCTGTGACACCATTACTTGAAGGGGCTTTATTGATCTCTAAGGGTAATCATCGTCATTTTATGCACAAGGAAATGTTTGAACAACCTGAAGTGATTTCTCATAATTTGGCGCATTATCTTGATCTTGGGAATTATGCAGTTCGACCACTTGAGAATTTGATTGATTGGAAAAATATTCATCGGCTTCTTTTTGCGAGTTGTGGAACGGCTTATTACTCAACCTTAGTTGCGCGCTATTGGTTTGAAAAATTTGCCGCTTTAAGTGTTGATAATGATGTCGCTTCGGAATTTCGTTATCGCGAACCTCCTATAACGTCTGATGCGTTATCATTGTTTGTTTCTCAATCTGGTGAAACAGCGGATACATTGGCTTCTTTGCGTTATTGTCGTGAACGAGGTATAAAAACAGCCACAATTGTGAATGTTGAACAATCAACAATGGCAAGGGAGGCTGATTTTATTCTCCCAACACTTGCCGGACCAGAAATTGGTGTTGCTTCAACAAAAGCCTTTACCTGTCAATTGGCAACGCTTGCTTCACTTGCTCTTAGTGCTGCTAAACAACGTGGTTATCTTACAGTTCAAATGGAACAGCAATTGGTTCAGCAGTTGGCAGAAGTTCCTCGTATTTTAAATGAGGTCTTAAAATTAGAAGGCAAAATTGAATCTATTTGTCGTGATTTGGTGAATGCAAAAAGTGTTCTTTATTTAGGACGTGGAACTTCTTATCCGATTGCTTTGGAGGGAGCTCTTAAATTGAAAGAGCTTTCTTATATTCATGCTGAAGGTTATGCGGCGGGTGAGTTGAAGCATGGGCCAATTGCGTTGGTAGATGAGACAATACCCGTTATTGTTGTGGCGCCTTATGATCGATGGTTTGAAAAGACTTTTTCTAATATGCAAGAAGTAGTAGCGCGCAATGGTCGTATTATTTTAATAACCGATAAAAAAGGAGCAGAGGTAGCGTGTCTTAAGACTTTATCAACGATTACTTTGCCAGATGTTTCAGAATTTATTGCTCCTATTATTTATGCTCTCCCCATTCAGTTAATTGCTTATCATACGGCTGTTTTATTAGGAACAGATGTTGATCAACCCCGTAATTTAGCAAAATCAGTTACGGTTGAATAAAAGTATATTTCTGAATATTTTGGAGAATAATCAAATGTAAGAAATTGATTTATAATGAAATTTATTTTTTCATTTTTCTCTGTTGAACGAGAATACTGAAGAAAGTTTTTTCTTTCTCAATCTTTACAATAAAACAAAAAATATCTTCTTACCTATCAAAAAGAGATCAGTTATGTGAATATAATAGTAAAAAAAGACGCAATATTGCTTCTACTGTTTTAATACAAGAATAATTCAGATTGAGAGAGAAGATAGTGCTGTTGATTTATTATTCGTTCATGAAGCATAAAGATGGTAAGAGACTGCGTAGATCATTTATGGGTAATTCTAAGAGAAAAAACCATATTTGAGCAGAGAGATAGTTAAGTTTTTTATTAGAGGGTCTTTGTTATCCTGCTCGTAAGAGGCGTGTAGCGTCATTGTGTCCGAAAAGATAAAGTAGCAATCGTAAAGCTTGTCCTTGCTCAGAAGAAAGATGAGGATCGCGTTGTAAAAATAAATGAGCATCTTTTCTTGCCATTGACAAAAGATCGCTATGAATTGCAAGGTTTGCTATATGAAATTCAGGGACTCCTGATTGTTTTGTACCTAAAAGCTCTCCTTCGCCTCGTAGGCGCCAATCTTCTTCAGCGATTTCAAAACCATCTTCTGTATTGCGGATAATATTAAGGCGTGTTGCTGCTGTTTTAGTCAGTGGATCTTTATAGAGCAAAATGCAGGAAGATTTTTTATCGCCTCGTCCTACACGTCCACGTAATTGGTGCAATTGAGAAAGACCAAAATGTTCCGCGTGTTCGATGATAATGATCGAAGCATCTGGAATATCTACTCCCACTTCAATGACGGTGGTTGCAACTAAAATACGTGTATTTCCACATTTAAAAGATGCCATAGCGGCTTCTTTTTCTGCTGTAGACATTTTTCCATGGATCATACCAACGTGTGCTCCAAAGCGCTCATAAAGAAATACAAAGCGGTTTTCAATTGAAGTGAGATCAAGAGCTGTCGATTCCTCCACTAAAGGACAAATCCAATAGAGCTTTTCTCCTTTTTCTAATGCAAATGCGATTCGCTCTATAAGTTCATGAAGACGTTTTAAAGAAAGGGTTGCTGTTGTAATGGGTTGTCGCCCAATTGGTTTTTCTGTAATTTTAGAGACATCCATATCACCAAAAGCTGTTAAGACAAGTGTGCGCGGAATGGGCGTGGCGGTCATAACCAGCATATCAGCTTTATTGCCTTTTTCTGTAAGAGCGATACGTTGATGGACACCAAAACGGTGTTGTTCATCGATAATGGTTAAAGCGAGATTATTATAAGTAACGCTGTTTTGTATGAGAGCATGAGTTCCGATAACAATAGAAACTTGACCTGACAGAATATCATTTAAGATATTTGTCCGCAATTTTCCTTTTTCTCGTCCTGTTAAAAGCGTTGTTTGTAATCCGATTTTTTCGGCAAGAGGGGCAATAGTGGCAAAATGTTGCCTGGCAAGCACTTCGGTTGGTGCCATTAAAGCTGATTGTCCTGAATTTTCAGCAATTTGTGCCATTGCCATTAATGCAACGACAGTTTTTCCTGCGCCTACATCACCTTGGAGTAGTCTTAGCATCGGTTCTGGTGAAGCAAGATCATTTGCGATATCTTCTACTGCTTTTTTTTGTCCGGTTGTGAGTTGAAAGGGGAGGATATTGAGCAATTTGTTAGTATAAATTCCTGTTGCTGGTCGAGAAGTGCCAACAAGAGATTTAGTTTTCAAACGCACGAGTCCTAGCGCCAATTGACAAGCAAACAATTCATCATAGGCAAGGCGTTTGCGTGCTGTACTTTCTAAGGATAGATCATCGGGGATAATGGGCGCATGGATGCGGCGTAAAGCAACAGAAAAAGAAGGAAAATTTTGCTGCTTTTTTACATTTTCATCTATCCATTCCGGTAGAAGAGGAATAAAATCAAGAGCGTTTTGTATGGCGCGTCTTAGTGTCTTGGCCGCTAGTCCTGCAGTAGATGGATAAATCGGTTCGATGAGAGGTATCTGATTTGATTGTTCGCTTGGGGCAATATAGTCTGGATGCGCCATTGAAAGCTGTCCATTAAACCATTCAACTTTTCCTGATATAATGACTTTTTTTCCTTCGGGAAGTTGTTTTTTTAGCCAAAGAGGTTGAGCATGAAAAAAGACTAAATTTATTTTTCCTGTTTGATCATGCGCAATAACACGATAGGGAATTCGGTTATGACCACGTGGGGGTGGTTGATGTTTATCGATGACAATTTCAAGTGTAATAGTATCTCCTTCTTTTGCACAAGCAATGCTGGGACGCATTCTGCGGTCTATAACGGAATGGGGCATTAATTGAAGGAGATCAATAAGGGTTGCTTCCCGTTGTGTAGGATTAACATTTAAGAGTTTGGTCAGTAAGCCATAGACTTTAGGTGTAATACCAGAAAGGGTTCGAATAGAGTTGAAAAGAGGGGCAAGAAGACTTGGAGGCATGAGAAAATTTAACCTGCTCTTTTTGTTTTTTCTAGACCTTTAGAAGAGCTTTTTGGGGATAAAGTCATTAAAGAAGATGATATTTTATTTACACATTGCGTTGTAAAAAGAGAAATTATCTTTAAAAGAGAAATAAAATAAAAAAATGAAAGTGCTTATGGCATATTTTGCTTCTTTTTATTTTAGGTATTTATTTGCTGTGAATAGAGGTACTTTCTTGATAGAACTCTCTTATAAATATCAATAAAATTAGGGCATTTTTTCTATGTGGGATGATAAAATTTATAGCTTTAAAGTTATGCTAGCCTGAATTTTTTTCTTTAAGGGGGCTGTTTGGCATTTAGTTTATAGTAGGAAATTGTGAGAGTGGTTAAAGATAAAAATAAAATGCAAGAGTACAAAAATTCTCTTCCTCGCTTTATTCATTTGAGAGTGCATTCAGCTTATTCCTTGCTCGAAGGAGCTTTAAAAATCCCACAAATTATTCAACAGACGATTGTAGATCATGCTCCAGCGGTTGCTATTACCGATACCAATAATTTATTTGGTGCTTTGGAGTTTTCGCAGTATTGTCTTTCTCATGGGGTTCAACCCATTATTGGTTGTCAGCTTACCGTTGATTTTTGTGATGAAAATGATCATTCACATTTGGTTAAAGGACGTAATGCTTCTGATTTCTGCTCTATTGTTCTGTTCGCTTCTAGCGAAACCGGTTATGCTCATTTGGTTCGTCTTGTAAGCCGTGCTTATCTTGATAAATGTGATACTGATCCTCCTCATATTAAAGCTGATTGGTTGTCAGAACACAGTGAAGGTATAATCGCTTTAACGGGTGGAAAGGGAGGACCTATTAATCGTTCTTTGTTAGAAGAAAAAAAAGAACGCGCTGTTGAGCGCTTAATTTATTTAAAAAAAATTTTTTCTGATCGTCTTTATGTGGAATTACAGCGACATGGCTCTTATGACCGAAGAGTAGAAGCAGACCTTATTGAATTGGCTTATGCACATGAAATTCCTCTTGTTGCAACGAATGAAGCCTTTTTTCTGAAGAGAGAGGGGTATGAAGCGCATGATGCATTGATGGCTGTTTCAGAAGGACAAATCGTCTCTAATCCAGATCGCAAGCGAGTGACGCCAGATCATTACTTGAAGTCACAAGATGAAATGGTTGCGCTGTTTTTTGATCTTCCAGAAGCTTTAGAAAATAGTGTTGAAATTGCATTGCGTTGTCATATTGCCACGCCTCTTCGAAAACCGATATTGCCTCGTTTTATAGAACAATCTTCTAATTCAGAAAATACTTTAGAAGCAGAAGATAGTGAATTGTTAAATCAAGCTAAAGCTGGTTTGAAGATGCGCCTTGAAACAATTGGATTGGCTGAAGGGTATACGATTGCAGATTATGAGCAGCGATTAGATTATGAGATTTCAGTTATTACGCGTATGCAATTTTCTGGATATTTTCTTATCGTTTCAGATTTCATAAAATGGGCGAAGATTCATGATATTCCTGTTGGTCCAGGGCGGGGATCTGGTGCTGGTTCACTTGTTGCTTATGCATTAACGATTACCGATGTTGATCCATTGCGTTTTTCCCTTCTTTTTGAACGTTTTCTCAATCCAGATCGTGTTTCGATGCCAGATTTTGATATCGATTTTTGTCAAGAGCGGCGTGAAGAAGTTATTCAATATGTTCAAAAAAAATATGGACGTGATCAAGTTGCTCAAATTATTACCTTTGGTAAGTTACAGGCACGTGCAGTTTTGCGTGATGTGGGGCGTGTTTTAGAAGTTCCTTATCGTCAGGTGGATTATCTTACAAAATTAATTCCTGCCACCCCAGGAAGTCAGGTAGAATTAGCGGATGCTATTAAGGATGAACCTAAATTTGAAGAGGAAAAGAAAAAAGATCCCGTCATTGGACGCGCATTAGATATAGCACTTCAGTTGGAAGGGCTTTATCGTCACGCTTCAACGCATGCTGCTGGGATTGTTATCGGAGATCGGCCGCTTTGGGAGCTTGTCCCGATGTATCGTGATCCTCGTTCTGATATGCCTGTTACACAATTTAACATGAAATATGTAGAACAGGCAGGGTTGGTAAAATTTGATTTTCTTGGACTAAAAACACTGACTGTTTTGAAAATGGCTGTTGATTTTGTTGCCAGAAAGAAGATCAAAATAGATTTGTCAAATATCCCTCTAAATGATGAAGCAACCTACGCTATGATGGCATGTGGTGAAACGGTTGGTGTGTTTCAGGTGGAAAGTTCTGGTATGCGCAAGGCGCTGATTGGAATGAAGCCAGACCGTATTGAAGATATTATTGCGCTGGTTGCGCTTTATCGTCCTGGTCCAATGGAGAATATACCAACCTATAATGCACGTAAACACGGGGAAGAGGAGATAGCTTCTATTCATCCTAAAATAGATCATCTGATTAAAGAAACACAAGGTGTTATAGTCTATCAAGAACAGGTGATGCAGATTGCTCAGGTGCTGGCTGGTTACTCGCTTGGAGAAGCTGATTTATTACGGCGCGCTATGGGGAAAAAAATTCATGCAGAAATGCAAAAACAGCGTACACGTTTTGTCAATGGTGCTGTTGCTGGTGGTGTTGATAAAGAGCAAGCTGATATTATATTTGATCTTTTAGCAAAATTTGCCGATTACGGTTTTAATAAATCACACGCTGCTGCTTATGCGATTGTTTCTTATCAAACAGCGTATATGAAAGCCAATTATCCCGTTGAGTTTTTAGCTGCTTCAATGACGTATGATATGACGAATACCGATAAGCTCAATGATTTTCGGCGTGAAGCGTTAAGGCTGGGTATTGAAGTTATTGCACCTTCTATACAAACATCTCATCGTATTTTTGAGGTTGGTGATAACTGTATTTATTATTCTCTTGCGGCCATTAAAGGTGTGGGAGAAACGGTTGTAGATCATATTGTCACTTGTCGTGGAAATGAGATTTTTAAGGATTTGGAAGATTTTTGTGCGCGTGTTGATCCTCGTATTGTTAATAAGCGTGCGATGGAAAGTTTAGTTTGTGCTGGCGCTTTTGATTGTTTTAACATTGCACGCGAAGTTTTATTAGCGAATCTTGGAACCCTTCATGCGCGAGCGCTTCGTATTCTCGATGACAATTCTAGCGGGCAGGTTGACATATTTGGAATGGCAGGCGGATTAAAAGAGCCCTTGATTTTATCGCAAACGACCCCTTGGTTGTTGGCTGAAAAACTTTATCGAGAATTTCAAGCTATAGGTTTTTACTTTTCAGCTCATCCATTGGATGAGTATCAAGCCATTCTCGCTAAAAAACGCGTTCAGACTTGGGGTAATTTTTCCAATGCCGTTAAAGGAGGAGCAACGGCTGCACGGCTTGCTGGAACTGTTGTGGCAAAAAACGTGCGCAAAACAAAATCTGGTAAAAAAATGGGAATTATTCATTTTTCTGATACAAGTGGACAATATGAAGCAGTTCTCTTTTCTGAGGCACTCTCGGATTATGAAGAGATGCTAGAACCCGGAAAATCTTTTATTATTACGGTGAGCGCAGAAAATCGCTCTGAAGGAGTTAGTTTGCGAATTGAGACAATTCAGTCTTTGGAAAAAGAAGCGTTACAGCAGCATAAAATGATGCGTCTTTTTATAAAAACAGTTGATATGCTTCCACAAATTGAACAAAATTTAAATCTTGGGGGAAATGGAGAGGTTGGACTTATTTTAATTCAAGAGGATGGATTGCGAGAAGTTGAAATTGCGCTTCCTAAGCGATATAAGGTAAATTCACATGTCGCAAATGCTATGAAATTAATTCAGGGTGTTGTTGATGTAGAATTGAGTTAAAGAAAGATTAAAGATGGGAGCTGATTTTGAGTGGTGTTTTTGCTTTTAGGAGAGTTAAAAATTGAGCTTTTAAAATCGGATTGTAGGTTTAGAAAAATATTGCTTTTATTTGAGTAAATTATGATATTTTTTTAGTGTCATAGAGTCAAAAAATCTCTTTCTTTCATAATATTCAAAGTACGGGAAGAATTTTATAAGTTTTTATCACGATTTTTTATAGAATTCATCGCATCATACATATAAAGCCAATTGAGATTTGACATAATACTCTCTGGTGTACGAATTTTCATCATGAGATTACGTGCAATTGCTATGGGCCCCGTTGCATGATAGGTTAATCTATTGAAATCTCCGCGTTTTTTTACTGCTGCAATACGGGTGGTACGTGTTTTTTCGTAAAGCGAAAGTGCTTTCGTTAATGAAAGATTTTTCAATGAAAGTACTTCTGCTAATGTAGCAGCATCTTCGATTGCCATAGCGGCACCTTGTGCTGCAAAAGGTAAGGCAGCGTGTGCGCAATCGCCAACAAATACTTGTCTCTCTAGGCCTAGAAAACGATTTTGTTTCATCTGAAAGAGTGGCCAATATCTCCATTCATCAATATGATCAAAGATTTGTAAGATTTTTGAATTCCAAGCTTTAAAAAGAGATTTAAGTTTTTCTTTATCTCCTTTATAGGCCCATCCCTCTTTTGAATTATCCCCATGTGTAATAGCGACAAAATTTACAATTTTTTCTGACGATTTAATGGGATAAACAACAAGATGATTTTGAGGCCCCATCCAAGCCGTAATTGTCTTCATATTTTGCAATGAAGAACGAAAGTCTTGAGGAAGATTATCAAGTACTGTTGTTGCTCGCCAAGCAATAAAACCACTAAAATTTGCTCTTTCATGAAAAGGAAATTGTTGCCGTAGTGTTGACCAAACGCCATCACATCCGATCAGGAGAGGGGTTGAATAAAGCTGTTGTTGTGTTGCTGTATCTGTTTTTATTGTGGTTATTTTAATGTTGGTTGCCGATTGGGTAGAAGATACAATCGTTTCGCCTGCTTTGTATTTGATCAAAGGATTTGCAATCACTGCATTATATAAAATTTTTTGTAAAGCCGCGCGGTGAATCGTCATATAAGGGGCTTTCCAGTATTTTTCTGTTAGAGTGATAAGATGAGCACGTAGACGTATTTTTAAAGATATTCCATCTTTTAACTCAAGAAAATGTGGGATTGTCGCAACTTCAGTGAGTTTGTTAAGAAGTTCCCAGCGAGCAAGAATAGATGTTGCATTTGGTGTCAGTTGAATACCAGCGCCTATCGTTTCAAGTTTTTTACACTTTTCAATAATGATGCTTGCAATTCCTTTATGAGCGAGTGCTAAAGCGGTACTTAAACCAGCGATTCCTCCTCCAACGATGATGGGTGATTGTTCTACAAACGATTTCATATTAAACAAGCAGAATTAAAAGAGTAGTTATTTAAGAAAGCCCTAGAACACATTATAATAGCTTGTCTGGATGATATAAACATCCTGTTGGGTTTGTTTGATCGTACGATAACGAGGGAACATAACGATAAAGGGTTGAGCAGTAAGGGCAAATTTTCTCATCAGCAGCGCCCATATCAATAAAAATATGAGGGTGATCGAATGGTTGTGTAGCGCCTACACACATAAACTCTTTCACACCAATTTCGATTGTTTTATATCCAAGGTCATTTTGAAAATGGGGAATATTGTGATCAGCCATGGCGTACAAACTCCAGAATAAATTGTCTCATTAGTTATGATAAGGCTCTTCTATTTTATAAGTGTGAGTTTGTAATAAAGCGTATCATAATGCAAGATGCTTTTTAAGACAAACTACTCCTCTTTTATGCTATAATCAGAATAGTTGTCTTACTTTTAGCGCTTTGCGCATAGAACCTCGTTCCAAGTATTTTAAAATATTAAATGGAAACATGACAAGAAAAATGGGGCATTGATGTATTATTATGATGATAACATATTATAAAATATTATGTGAGATATTTCGTCAAGGATTTTAGAAAATATAAAAGAAGCTTAGTTAGAATATATGGAAAAGAGGGTGAAAGATAAAATTTCTATATCAAATATAACAATGAAAAATCCGGTACGGTTTATTAATCGAGAGTTTTCATGGCTACAATTTAATAATCGTGTTTTGATGGAAGCAGCTAATTCGAAACATCCTTTATTAGAACGTCTACAATTTCTTTCTATTTCAGCTGCAAATCTTGATGAGTTTTTTATGGTTCGTGTTGCAGGACTAGCAGCTCAAATTCGTGCTCGCGTTACAGCGTGCAGTGCAGATGGGCACACTCCACAGGAACAACTTGATATTGTGCTCGCTGAGATTTCAAAGCTGCAGGCTCACCAACTACGAGAATTGAATGTTTTACGTGATGAATTAAAAAAGAATGATATTGAAATTATTTGTTCTGATGATCTTTCAGAAATTGAAAAATCATGGCTTGAAAAATATTTTCTTGAGACAATTTTTCCTGTTTTAAAACCTTTGCCTGTTGATGCTACTCATCCTTTTCCATTTATTCCTAATTTAGGGCTTTCTATTGGGCTTCAATTGTCTGGAGAAGCTGATCAGAATTCACACACAGTGTTGTTGTCTATTTCAATGCTTTTAAGGCGTTTCATTCTTCTTCCTCAAGAAGGTAATCATTTTCGTTTTATCGCATCTGAAGATGTTATTTGCCTTTTTATTAAACATGTATTTCCTAACTATGAGATTAAAGGAATTGGTACATTTAGAATAATCCGAGATAGTGATATTGAAGTAGAAGAGGAAGCTGAAGATCTTGTTCATTTTTTTGAAACTGCTCTTAAAAGGCGGCGCCGTGGACAGGTTATTCGAATTGAATTTGACGCAAAAATGCCAGAGAGTTTACGCCAATTTATAGCGAATAGTCTTGCTGTTCCTGATCATTGTATTAATGTTCTTGATGGATTTTTGGCGCTTAATATGGTATCAGAGATTGTTTCTATTCCCCGTGATGATCTCAAATTTATTCCTTATATTTCTCGTGTTCCGAAATGTATTCGTGAACATCATGGGGATTGTTTTGCAGCTATTCGTGAAAATGATATTGTGATTCATCACCCCTATGAGACATTTGATGTTGTTGTCCAATTTTTACGTCAAGCTGCTTGCGATCCTGATGTTGTAGAAATAAAACAAACACTTTATCGTACATCAAATGATAGTCCAATTGTTGGCGCTTTGATTGAAGCAGCTGAACAGGGAAAGTCTGTGACTGCTTTGGTAGAACTTAAAGCACGTTTTGATGAGGAAGCAAATATTCGTTGGGCCCGGGATCTTGAATGTGCTGGGGTTCAAGTTATTTTTGGTTTTATTGCATTAAAAACACATGCTAAGATGTCATTGGTTGTGAGACGTGAGGGAAAACGTCTTCGCTCTTATGTTCATCTTGGAACAGGAAACTACCATCCCATTAACGCTAAAACTTATACCGATCTTTCTTTTTTTTCCACGGATGATGTTATTGCTCATGATGTTGCGTTATTGTTCAATTATATTGCGCAATATGAGCATCCAAATGAAACAATAAAGATTGCTTTTTCACCTTTAACATTGCGTGGTCGTATCTTAGAGCATATTGAGGGAGAAATTGTTCATGCACAACAGGGAAGATTTGCTGCTATTTGGATGAAAGTTAATGCATTGGTTGATCCTGAAATTATTGATGCTTTATATCGTGCCAGTCAAGCAGGGGTGCAAATTGATTTGGTTGTGCGGGGGATATGTTGTTTACGTCCTGGTATTCTAGGAATTTCGGATAATATTCGTGTAAAATCAATCGTCGGGCGTTTTCTTGAACATAGTCGCATTTTTTGTTTTGGGAATGGTCAAGATTTGCCTAATGAAAATGCACTCGTTTACTTAGGCTCTGCTGATATGATGCCTCGTAATTTGGACTATCGTATTGAAATATTGGTTCCAGTTTTTAATAAAATAGTGCGTCAAAAAATTCTTTTACAGATTATGTTAGCTAATATCATTGATAATCAACAAAGCTTTGATATACTTAAGGATGGAACATCAAAACGTATTACACCGCAGAGAGGTGAAAGTCTATTTAATGCGCAGGAGTATTTTATGGCCAATACAAGTTTTGCGGGGGAAAATGAGTCTTTTGAGTCTTCTGTTTCGCGCTTGGTTGCGTTGCATCGGCAACAAGCCGAAATACATAAAGACTAAAATCCAATGACATATAGAGATGCTCAAGGTCGGTTAAAAGGGCGTAAGCCTGTTGCTGTTATTGATATTGGCTCAAATTCTGTTCGGTTGGTTATTTATGAGGGGCTTGTTCGATCACCAACGGTTTTATTTAATGAAAAGATTCTTTGTGGTCTCGGGCATGGTGTGGCGAAAACGGGATTTTTAGAAGAAAAATCGATGAAAATGGCGTTGCAAACACTGAAACGGTTTCGTACGCTTTGTCGACAGATTGGGGCAGATGAGGTCTATACTTTAGCAACAGCAGCAGCACGAGATGCACAGAATGGCGTAGCATTTATTCAGCATGCTGAAGATATTTTGCAAAATAAAATATATCTTCTTTCAGGAAGTGAAGAAGCTATGTATTCAGCCTATGGAGTTGTGTCTACCTTTTATCAACCAAAAGGTATTTCTGGGGATCTTGGTGGTGGAAGTCTTGAGCTGATTGATATTGATCATTCTGATGTTGGTGAAGGGATAACGCTCCCATTGGGTGGTTTAAGGCTACAGTATATATCAAATAATGATAGTGCTGTAGCTACAAAAATTGTACATGAGCAATTTTATAAATCGTCTGTTGTTCGTGCTCGTAAAGGTATAGCACGTTATTTTTATGCAGTAGGGGGGACATGGCGTAATTTGGCAAAACTCCATATGGCAATGAAACACTATCGGCTTCCTGTTATGCATGGCTATGAAGTTGATGCTGTTGAAATGGAGAACTTTTTACGTCTTGTAGCGCGTGGCAATATTGATAATATGAGAGGGATTGCAGCGGTTTCTCAGAACCGTCGAAAACTTTTATCTTATGGGGCAATAGTTCTTATTGAACTCATTCAGTGTATGGAGTTTGAAAAGATAATCTTTTCTGGTGCTGGCGTTCGTGAAGGTTTTCTTTATTCACGATTGCCGCAGGCGATTCGACTTTCTGATCCTCTCATTGCAGCATGCACAGAAATGGCTATTTTACGGGCACGTTCACCAAAACAAGCAGAAGAACTCATTGATTTTACGACGAATGCTTTTGAAGTTTTTGGAATTTCAGAAACTGAAAATGAATGCCGTTATCGTCAAGCCGCTTGTCTTCTTGCGGATATTGGTTGGCGTATACATCCAGATTATCGAGGCAATGAAGCAGCAAATCAAATAGCTTTAGGATCTTATCCAGGAATTTCTCATGAAGGGCGCCTTTATGCGGCGCTTTCTGTTTTTTTTCGCAATACGAGTTTATTGGTTGATAAAGAATCTCTTCCCATTTTTCAATTAGCAACTCAAAATATAATTGATAAAGCACGTATTCTTGGTGAAACTATGCGTCTTGCTCATCTTTTTAGTGCTTCTGTTGCAGGAATTTTACCTCATTTATTGTGGCATAAAAAAGCAGATCATATTATCTTGCAGATCCCAAAGAATTACGCTGGATTATTAGGAGAACGTCCTCTTGGACGATTAAAGAAGTTATCAACAATAATAAAACAACCTCTCGCTTTTGAAATTTTTTGATTTTTTTCCTAATTTATTCGTGTTTTATGTCTTATAATAAAGCCATTGACGAGGGATAAGCTAGGTAGCCTGTCATCATGAGCTGAACAACTGGTTGTTTCATAATGCCTGATCCAGACTCTACGCAAGGCATTTTTAATGCCCTGAGCATTCATAAAAGAAAATATAATTTTTTATTCTGTTATTTGCGTCACAGGATGTGATTTGCATTTCATAAGCTTCATGTAAAAATAAAAGCCTTGTCCGTCTTTACGTGACAAGGTTTTCTTTTTATGCTGCGTCGTTATAACGTTTCTGTTTAGCTTTCTTGATTATATTGATAAGATTTGATTGTAGCCAACGCGATAAAAAAACAAATTTTAAAGATTTTTGGAGAGATCCATTGGTTATATGACGCCGGAATGTTGAACCACTTATATGAAGTAATTTTGCACTTTCACGGTTTGGCAAAAGAATATCATTTTCTGACTTTATAAAATCCTTTCACTATAAAAAATAGAAACAAATCATAACTATTTATTAATCATATTTTTGAATCCTTTGTAAGATGCTTAATCTATAAAAAACAGCGCTTTATCATATAATTTCTTATGTGATACTTTATGAGTCTTATTGAGATAAAATGAGAGAATCCTACGATATTCGGAGTTCTAATTCAATATAAATAACGCTAGATTATCTTTATAAATCAATATATTGCCTTTGTTAGGTATTTTAGTTGTTATGCTGGCTCGTTTTTGATTGTTAGATTGCAATCTCGGTAGTTTTTTTATACGATATGGTGACGTGAGGCATTATATCTTTGTTTTTTTCTATTGCTAGGCTGCTATTTTTGTAATGAATGCGCTTTTATTATCAGAGCTTTTTCTTTTTAAAGCTTTTAAATAAGGAGCGGTCTGTTTTTTTAGATTATTTTTAATAGGATTGCTATTTGATTGACCTGATAAAGATTTAGCTGTCATTTTTAATAAGAGTTCACTATTTAATTTTTTAACTTTATCAGAAGTAGGCTTTATTTATCCTGTTTGCATTGGCCTATAAGGCATACCAATTGATGTAGATAATGAGTAGCGTAATGGATTTTTTAAAATAAAAATGTAAATGTAAATTAAAGCTGTTTTGTGCTTATTTTCCCATCGTGAAAGTAAAAACCTATCTGGCCCTTTAGCAGTTGTTCGGCTTTTTGACCAAATATTTCATAGCGCCAGCCATTCATAGCGGGAATATTTTTCTTTATTCCTCCATTGGCAATTTTTTCTAAATCATTAGATGTTGCAATAATTTTAGGGGCAATGCTGTTTTCATTTGCAACAATTTTTAATAACACTTTGAGCAGATCGATAACAGCGGCTGTCGTATCATTGAGTGGATTATGTTTAGGAATGGGGGGTAAAGTGGAAAGATCCACCTCTAATCCTTCGTGGACAGCTTTGATTAATGATTGAGCAATTGAGAATTTATCCCAATTCTTATTAAGACTGCGCAACCGTTTTAATGCAGATTCATCTTTTGGTTGTTGGATTGCTATTTCTATAAGACATTCATCTTTTATAATATGACGACGTGGCATATTGTATTTTCGTGCTTCACGTTCACGCCAAGCTGCTATCTTTTGTAATACAGCAAGTTCACGTGGCTTTTTAATTTGTCCTTTCACTTTTTTCCATGCTTCATCTTCTGGCATGTCATAGGTTTTAGGATTTAAAAGGATTGTTATTTCATCGTCCATCCAGTGAGCACGTTGATTTTTTTCTAACCGTTTTTTCAATAACAGGTAAACATCTCTTAAGTAAGTTACATCGGCAAGTGCGTAGAGCAGTTGTTTTTCAGATAAAGGTCGGCAACTCCAGTCTGTAAAGCGGGAGGATTTATCAAGATGATGCCCTGTGCAGCGTTGTACAATTTGATCATAGGAGATAGAATCACCAAATCCACAAATTGATCCTGCTATTTGCGTATCAAAGAGAGGGGAGGGAATAACACCTCCAAGGTGATAAATTGTTTCAATATCTTGGCGCGCAGCATGAAAAACTTTTACAACTTTTTTATCGACCATAAGGTCAAAAAATGGTTGTAAATCGATATCTGGTGCTATGGGATCAATCAAAACTGTGACATCTGGTGATGCGAGCTGGATTAAACACAGTTGAGGCCAAAAAGTTGTTTCGCGGATAAACTCAGTATCGACAGTTACAAAATCAGAGGTACGTAGAGCGTTAAGTGCAATTTTAAGATCTGTTGTTTTTGTAATAAGATTCATCATTTTATTATAATTCGATAAATTAAATTTGTGCTTTATTGACTTTATTTCTGAGTTTTTATTCTCATATCTTGACAAATGGTTATTAAAAAGCGTTTGTAGCGCATGTGAATATTATAATCAAAGGCAAAAAACATGCACCGTTATCGCAGTCATCATTGTGCGGCTCTTCGTAGATGTGATGTAGGAACACAAGTTCGTCTTTCAGGATGGGTTCATCGTGTTCGTGATCATGGAGGGATTCTTTTTGTGGATTTACGTGATCATTTTGGAATCACACAAATTGTTGCTGACCCTGCTTCACCAGCTTTTAAAGTTATTGAAAAAGTGCGTTCTGAATGGGTTATTCGTGTGGATGGGGAGGTATGTGCTCGTTCTGATGAGGTTATTAATGCAACGCTTCCAACAGGT
This sequence comes from Bartonella sp. AC10YNML, assembly GCF_042196825.1. Lineage (NCBI taxonomy): Bacteria > Pseudomonadati > Pseudomonadota > Alphaproteobacteria > Hyphomicrobiales > Bartonellaceae > Bartonella > Bartonella sp. AC10YNML. The sequence continues at coordinate 82,939 of NZ_JBHIRA010000005.1, forward strand.
GAGATTGAAATTTTTGCACAAGAGGTAGAAATTCTTTCAAAATCTGATGAGCTTCCTTTACCGGTTTTTGGTGAGCCTGATTATCCAGAAGATATTCGATTAAAATATCGTTTTCTTGATTTGCGTCGGGAGACTATGCACAAAAATATCATGCGTCGGACTGAAATTATTGCAGCTATGAGACGGGCTATGCAAAATAATGGTTTTACGGAATTTACGACGCCACTTTTGACAGCTTCATCGCCGGAAGGGGCGCGTGATTTTTTAGTTCCAAGTCGTGTTCATCAGGGAAAATTTTATGCGTTACCGCAAGCGCCACAGCAATATAAACAATTGTTGATGATGTCAGGTTTTGATCGTTATTTTCAGATTGCTCCATGTTTTAGAGATGAAGATCCAAGGGCCGACCGTCTTCCTGGTGAATTTTATCAATTAGATGTTGAAATGAGTTTTGTTGAGCAAGAAGATGTTTTAGCAACTATGGAACCTATTATGCGTTCTATTTTTGAAGAATTTGCGGATGGAAAAACTGTGACACAAAGCTTTCCTCGCATTTCTTATGATGAAGCAATGCGAAAATATGGTTCTGATAAGCCTGACTTGCGTAATCCGATCATTATGGAAGATGTTTCTCAGCATTTTTATAATTCTGGTTTCAAAGTCTTTGCTCAAATTTTAGCGAATGATGAGAATGCACAAGTGTGGGCTATTCCAGCTAAAACGGGTGGAAGTCGTGCTTTTTGTGATCGTATGAATGTATGGGCACAAGGCGAGGGGCAACCAGGACTTGGCTATATTTTCTGGCGTGAAGAAGAAGGAAAATTTGAAGGAGCAGGGCCTATCGCCAAAAATATTGGTGAACAGAGGACTGAAGCAATCCGTATACAGCTTGGGCTTGAAAGTGGGGATGCCTGTTTTTTTGTAGCTGGAGACCCTAAAAAATTCGCATCTTTTGCTGGAGCAGCACGCACAAAGGTAGGGGAAGAATTAGATCTTCTTGATAGAGATAGTTTCTCTTTGGCGTGGATTGTTGATTTTCCATTTTTTGAATGGAATGAAGATGAAAAAAAGATTGATTTTGGACATAATCCTTTTTCCATGCCTCAAGGGGGAGAAAATGCCCTTGCCTGTCAAGATCCTCTTACTATTAAAGCTTTTCAATATGATCTTGTTTGCAATGGTTATGAAATTGCATCAGGTGGAATTCGTAATCACTTACCAGAAATGATGCTTAAAGTTTTTGAACTTGTAGGACTTTCTAAGGAAGTTGTGAAAGATCGTTTCGGTGGTCTTTATCGTGCATTCCATTATGGGGCTCCGCCACATGGTGGCATGGCTGCGGGAATCGACCGCATCATTATGCTGTTGCAAGGTGTTAAAAATTTGCGTGAAGTTGCTTTATTCCCTATGAATCAACAAGCACTTGATCTTTTGATGAGTGCTCCGTCTGAGGTTTCTCCTACACAATTACGTGATTTAGGAATCCGCATGGCTCCTACTCATAAAAATAGTTCATAAAGTTGGTTGTGGATTGTTGTCATCTTTCTACATAAAGTGAAGCGTTGATGCTTCTCTATGGGGTCAGTGTGTGTACTATTTGTAAAAATTGAGATAAACAAAAAATGCTGTTGTTTTGATTTTTTATGAGGGTATTATTTTTAAAAAAATATCTCTCAATGCTCTCAATTGTGTTTTACGATGCTTTTTCGTATGAAAGGTATAACTATAAAAGCCTCATGAGTGATATAAAAATCGTTGTGTAGCACTAATCACCGTTTTACTTTCTAGATTTCAATTATTGATAGTTCTTGTAAGCAAATGGGTTTATAAGAGGTATTTTTCTTCCTTTCTTCATATAGAAGCTTTTCCGCTTATGATAAGCGGGGAAATGTTTGTGATTGATTGATTGTAAGAAATGAGAGAATTCTACAATATTCTGGAGTTTCATTTAAGTTGTAAAAAAATTAATTATCTTTATATATCAATATATTATTTATTTTGAAAATGTCAGTTTCTCTATTTAACACTGAAAAAATGATTTACTTTCTTTGTTATTTATCACTTAAAGAGGATATTTAAAAAGTTTTCGATAATGTATGAAGTATTTTCATATACTGCTTAGGACAAGAGGGAAGAACATGTATAAATTTTTCAAATTGATATAATTTTCTGTTCATGTTTTAATTGCAGCACTTATTTTTATGTCGTTGACTTTTAATAAAAAAGTCGACTCATAAAGGGTTGTTTTAAATAAATCCTATAAAATAACTTTTTATTATTGTGGGAACTTTTGTTCTAATATTATGTCTGATAAAATGAATTTACCTTTTGATAAAGAACATATTGAGCCAATAGAATTACGTTCTGCTTTACAGGAACGTTATTTGGCTTATGCGCTTTCTACGATTACGCACCGTGCATTGCCTGATGTGCGTGATGGATTGAAGCCTGTCCATCGGCGGATTGTTCACGCGATGCGGCTTCTCAAACTAAATCCTGGACAGTCTTATGCGAAATGTGCGCGGATTGTCGGTGATGTCATGGGAAAATTTCATCCTCATGGGGATGCATCTATTTATGATGCTTTGGTGCGCTTGGCTCAAAGTTTTGCAGTTCGTTATCCGTTGGTTGATGGACAAGGCAATTTTGGCAATATTGATGGTGATAATGCTGCTGCTATGCGTTATACGGAAGCACGGATGACTGAAGTGGCAGCATTGTTGCTTGAAGGTATTAATGAAAACGCCATTGATTTTCGTTTAACTTATAATGAGGAAGATGAAGAGCCTGTTGTTTTGCCTGGGGCTTTTCCTAATCTTTTAGCAAATGGTTCATCAGGGATTGCTGTTGGTATGGCAACATCTATTCCACCCCATAATGTTGCTGAGCTTTGTGATGCGGCGCTACATTTAATTGCACATCCCGATGCACATGATGAGGAATTAAATCAGTTCGTTCTTGGTCCTGATTTTCCAACTGGTGGCATTTTAGTTGAGCCTAAAAAGAGTATTGAGGAATCTTATCGTATTGGTCGGGGTTTTTTTCGCTTGCGTTCACGTTGGCATCAGGAATCTGGTAGCCGTGGTTCTTATGTGATTGTGGTGACTGAAATTCCCTATCAGATTCAAAAGTCACGTCTTATTGAAAAAACAGCAGAGTTACTGCTTGCTCGGCGATTACCAATGCTTGAGGATATCCAAGATGAATCAGCAGAAGATATCAGAATCGTGCTGGTTCCTAAAAATCGGTCGGTTGATCCGGAGCTCCTTATGGAGTCTCTTTTTAAATTGACTGACTTTGAAGTAAGATTTCCCCTTAATCTGAATGTTTTGTCTTTGGGAAAAATACCCAATGTCCTTTCTTTGCGAGAAAGTTTGCATCAATGGCTTGAACATCGTCAAGAAGTGCTTATTCGTCGCTCTCATTATCGGCTTGATCAAATTGATAGCCGATTGGAAATTCTCCATGGATATCTTATTGCCTATTTAAATCTCGATGAGGTCATTAAGATTATTCGTGAAGAGGATGAACCTAAAAAGCAGCTTATCAGTCGTTTTGAATTAACAGAAAATCAAGCAGAAGCTATTCTTAATATGCGCTTGCGCTCTTTACGTAAGCTTGAGGAATTTGAAATTCGTAAGGAATTTGAAAGTTTGAAAGCTGAAAAAGAAAAGCTAAAGAATTTGTTAGCTTCTCCTATAAAACAGTGGAAAATAATTTCAGAAGAAATCAAAAAAGTTCGAAACACTTTTGGTCCTGAAACACTCTTGGGGAAAAGACGTACGACGTTTGAAGAGGCACCAAGACATGATCTTGATGATATTCAACAAGCAATGATCGAAAAAGAACCGGTTACTATTGTTATTTCTGAAAAGGGGTGGGTGCGTGCTTTAAAGGGGCATTTAAACGATTATAAAGCACTTTCTTTTAAAGAAGGAGACAGTTTAAAGTTAGCCTTTCCAGCATTTACGACCGACAAGATTGTGCTGATCAGTACGGGGGGAAAGTTTTTTGCTATTGGTGCAAATAGTTTACCTGGAGGGCGGGGACATGGTGAACCTATTCGTCTTTTAGTTGATATGGACGATGAGCACGATATTTTTACAGCTTTTGTGCATCATGCAGAGGGAAAATTGCTCTTGGTTTCGTCTCATGGAAATGGCTTTATTGTCCTTGCTTCAGAAGTGATCGCCAATACACGAAAAGGAAAGCAAGTGATGAATGTCAAATCTCCTGATAAGGTGAAACTTTGTGTTCCGGTAAATGGTGATCATGTTGCTGTGGTCGGTGAAAACCGTAAAATGCTTATTTTTTCTATTGAACAAATACCAGAAATGAATCGCGGTAAAGGTGTTCGTTTACAGCGTTACAAAGAGGGTGGCATTGTTGATGCCAAAACTTTTAATTTATCAGAAGGTTTAAGTTGGCAAGATACAGCTGATCGAATCTTTAACCGCCAAGCTGATGATCTCATTGAATGGATGGGAACGCGTGCGGGCGTCGGGCGTTTGGTTCCAAGGGGATTTCCAAAATCGGGAAAATTTATCAATTAAATTTATTTTATAAACGGGAAAGTGCCGTATGACTTTATGATATGCAATATATTGATTTATAAAGATAACGTATCACTTTTATAGTGAAAGAAAGGCCTAAAGTGTGAGTTTTTTTCTTAATTTTTGTCCTGTTTAGGTTAAATCAGTAAAAAATATTTGCATGTCATAAGATGAGGGGGGATTGTGTGCATAAAAACTATTGAGGAAAAGAATAAAAATATTTCTTATAGACTGTTTGAAATATAAGAGCTGTTGCAACAATAGGTATGTTTGTTTTTTGTTAGTGATTATATTTTTAAAAACTGGGAATAGTATTATGATGACGATTTGCGTCTTTATTAAGTAAAGATACTGCTATTCAATGATTTTTATACAGTTCACTGTTTTTTTAACCTTATATCATTCATGAATGTTGTCGTGAAATGATTTGAGAAGTTTATTTTTAAAACAAACATGTGAATGTTCAGCACAAGAGTGTCCTATTTTATATTATAGGCATTTCCTTATTGTTCAAGAGAGATATTATTAATTGTCTCATAAAGCAGTCTTTATTCGTTAGGGTTATTATGATATTGCCTAAAAAGATGACCACGTTCAGCCCATAAAACAAGAAGTATGGCAGTGAGGCTCAGAAAGAAAAATCCTGCTGAGTTTGGGATGGTTGTTTCATCAAATTGTTGGGCAATAAAAAAGCTAAGTCCTGCACCGATAGATGTTTGAAGAAAGCCGGATACAGAAGATGCTGTTCCAGCAATTTCGCCTACAGATTCGAGAGCGAGTGTATTGAAATTGGCCATAATGCCACCACAGGTAAACATTAATATACAATATAACGTCATATAAAAAGGAAAAGGGATAACACCACCTGCTAAGATGGAGCCAATAAACCAAATGCATGAAGTGGCACAAAAGAGCAAAAGCATAGTATGAGCAATACGTCTCATTCCAAGACGTCCGACAAGTCGAGAATTCATGAATGATGAGAAAGCCTGAAATGCAGCACCGATGGCAAATGCGATAGGAAACCAAAAGCCTAAGTTATAAATTCCTTCATAGGTTTGTTGTGATGTATTAACAGCAATAAAAATGCACCCTAAAATGATAGAAGTTGCAAGTGTATAGCAAAGTGTTGTACGATTTGTCACAACAATCCATAAATTGTGTTTGACTGAAGAAAAGGAAAGAGGGCGTTGTTCATGAAGTGTTTCAGGCAAGCGGAATTGAATCCAAATCATCAGCCCGAAACCAATCATTGCCATGAAAATAAAAATATATTGCCAATGTCCGAGTAGTAAAATGACCTGTCCTGTTGCGGGACCAACCATTGGTGCAACAAGAAAAACCATCATAACAATAGACATAACTTCTGCCATTTTTCGACCACTGTAAAGATCACGTACGACGGAAACTGTAAGAACCCGCATAGCAGCTCCTCCAATACCTTGCAAGATACGCAAAATAAGTAAGAGAGAAAAATCAGTTACAAAGGCACAGCCAATCGCCGTAAATGAATAAAAAGCAAGACCAATAAGGATAAGTTTACGTCGTCCATACCGATCGCTTATGGGACCGAAAAATATTTGAGCAATACCATAGCTAATAAGATAACTCGAAATGATATAATGTTGATCATTTTCATTAAGAACATTTAAGCCGTCCAAAATGTTGGGCATAGCTGGCAGCATAATATCAACAGCTATAGCGTTAATAGCCATGAGAGAAGCAATAAGAACAACAAATTCTTTATAGCCAATTTTTTTTCTAATCGCATCACTATGTGTTTGTTCATTGAGTGAATATGACATATGGCATCCTTGAAATAAAAATTTCGTCTAAAAACAGCTCTTTTTAAGAGTCTGAATAAAATGAAAGATACCTATGATTGATTGCAGGGAATATTTTTTTCTTTCAAAAGTTCCTGTAACTCATTGTTTTGAAACATCTCTTTAACAATATCACAGCCTCCGATAAATTCACCTTTGATATAAAGCTGTGGAATTGTTGGCCAATTCGAGTAATCTTTAATCCCTTGACGCAATTCGTTAGAAGTTAAGATATTAATCCCTTTATAATTCAATCCTAAATAATCAAGGATTTGAACAACTTGTCCTGAAAACCCGCATTGCGGAGCGTCAGGTGTTCCTTTCATGAATAAAATGACGTCGTTTGTTTTAATCTCGTTGTCAATAAAATCATGAACAGTGGTCATTTTTATCCCTCGATATTTCAGATTTTTATCAGTGTGTAATTTATATTCATACTATTTTTAATCGTATTAAATGTGTGAATGCAAGAAGAAATTTTAGATTATTTTGGAATATTTGTTTGCAACATTAAGGCATGAAGGTCATTTCCCATATTGCCTTTAAGGGCATCATAAACCATTTTATGTTGTTGAACACGGGTTTTACCACGAAAACTTTCAGAAATAACTTCTGCAGCATAATGTTCTCCATCTCCAGCAAGATCACGAACTATTACAATAGCATCAGGAATACTTTCACGAATAAGCGTTTCAATTGCATGGGCACTCATCGCCATCATTATTCTCCTATGTTATTCATTTTTTTATAAAGGCTGTTTAAGAGAAAAAACAATTTTTACTCTTCACCCATAAATTGTGGAAACCAGTTTTCATAGGCTTTTGTGAGTTTGTCTATAGAAAGTTTTAGTATTCCATCTATATCAAGTGCATCACCTGCAACGTTACCTAGCTCTATTAAAGAAACTGCATTTATTTGTGCGAGCTCTTTAAGGCTATTGAGTGCTTCAGGTTTGACTGCTAAAAGATAACGTCCTTGGTCTTCTCCAAAAAGTTCTGCATGTTCTGGTGATTGGTTGCTTAATTTTGTTTTGATCCCTTTACCTGCTTTAATGACCATTTCTGCAAGCGCAATCGCTAATCCTCCATCAGAAAGATCATGGGCGGCGTGAACAAAACCACGATGTATGACATCTCGAACAAATTGACCATGCTTTTTTTCAAGTTGTAAATCTACGTGAGGGGGGGCACCTGCATCAATATTTAAAATGTTTCGCGCATAGATTGATTGTCCTAAATGAGAACCGCAATCTCCCACTAAAACAATATAATCTCCATTTTGCATCCCCTTTATTGTTACCATTTTAGACCAATCACCAAGAAGTCCTACACCAGCAATTGTAGGGGTTGGAAGAATAGCTTCTCCATTTGTTTCGTTGTAAAGAGAAACATTGCCTGAAACGATAGGGAAATCGAGGATTCTACAAGCTTCCCCTATCCCTTTAATAGCCAAGACCAGTTGTCCCATAATTTCAGGTTTTTCAGGGTTACCAAAATTGAGATTATCTGTAGCAGCCAACGGCGTTGCACCTGTCGTACTAATATTTCGCCAACATTCTGCGACAGCTTGTTTTCCTCCCTCATAAGGGTCTGCTTCACAATAGCGAGGTGTTACATCAGAAGAAAAAGCAAGAGCACGTTTGCTATTGTTGCCTACACGGATAACGCCTGCATCGCCTCCTGGGCGGATAAGGCTATTTCCTTGGATAAGGGTATCATATTGTTCATAAATCCATCGTCGTGAACTTTGATCAGCAGAATTCAATAAGCTCAAAAGCGCATCACCAAGATTGTTAACTTTTTTGACGTCTTCTGTTTTCAGGAGTGTTTTTTTTGCAGGTTCACTCCAAGGACGGTCATAAACAGGTGCTTCATCACCAAGTTCTTTGATGGGAAGATTAACAACTTCTTTCCCTTGATGAAATACACGGAAACGTAGATCATTGGTTGTTTTTCCAATAATAGAAAAATGGAGCCCCCATTTATGAAAAATTGCTGCTGCTTTCTTTTCTAACTCTGGTTTAAGAACCATGAGCATACGCTCTTGGCTTTCAGAAAGCATCATTTCATAGGCTGTCATGTTTTCTTCACGAACGGGAACTGCATCAAGATTAAGCTGTATTCCTAGATTGCCTTTTGCACCCATTTCAACGGCAGAAGAGGTGAGACCTGCAGCTCCCATATCTTGAATAGCAACCACAGCTCCAAGTTCCATGAGCTCTAAACATGCTTCAAGAAGACACTTTTCTGTAAAAGGATCACCGACTTGAACGGTTGGACGTTTTTCACTGATTGAATCATCGAATTCAGCAGAAGCCATTGTTGCTCCACCGACACCATCTCGCCCTGTTTTTGCCCCAAGATAAACAACAGGGAGTCCGATGCCTTGCGCTTTAGAATAAAAAAGGGCGTCTGTCTTTGCAATACCGGCTACAAAGGCGTTAACAAGGATATTGCCATTATAACGCTCATCAAAATTTACTTCTCCACCAACCGTTGGAACGCCAAAAGCATTGCTGTAACCACCAATACCAGAAACAACACCGGAAACAAGATGGCGTGTTCGTGGATGATCAGGAGCGCCAAATCGCAATGCATTCATAGCGGCGACAGGACGGGCTCCCATTGTGAAGACATCACGTAAAATACCACCAACACCTGTTGCTGCACCTTGATAAGGTTCAATATAAGAAGGATGGTTATGGCTTTCCATTTTAAAAACCACACATTCCCCTTCACCAATATCAACAACGCCAGCATTTTCACCAGGCCCTTGAATGACACACTTTCCTTCTGTTGGAAGAGTTTTTAGCCATTTTTTAGAGGATTTATAAGAACAATGTTCGTTCCACATTGCAGAAAAAATTCCTAGTTCAGTAAATGTTGGCTCTCTACCGATTAACGTCAGGATACGTTGATATTCATCTTCTTTTAGCCCGTGTTGTGCAATGAGCTCTGGTGTAATAGTGATGTTATCGCAAGGCTTCATGAGTATTTATCCGTTAAATTAACTGAAATTTAGCATTTTAGTTTCTATCTAGCAGCTATTATAAGCAATAATGTTGTTTAATAATAAAAATATTCATAGACCGTAAGCTGAAGATTTTATTCGTTTGTTTGATGGGATTTAAGACCAAAAACGATCTTAAATAATTATGTATTTAGAAAATAATATCCATTGTTGTTTGTGAATAATTCCGTTCATGGATTTACGACGCAAGATATAGACCTTTGTTTTTTATAATTATGGAGCACAAGAATTTTGCGGCATCATCCATTTGCTAACTCTAAAGCACTTTGAAAAAGTAAACGACCGTCAACACCTCCATGAGCGGGTTCAATAAAGTTTTCAGGATGAGGCATCATACCAAGAATATTACCAGCTTTATTAACAATACCAGCAATATCTTTTATTGAGCCATTAGGATTTGTATTTTCTGTATAACGAAAAACAATTTGTTGATTATCTTCCATTTGTTTTAATGTTTCACTATCAACAAAATAATTCCCATCGTGATGGGCAACGGGACAACGAATAATTTGTCCTTTAGAATAATATCGAGAAAATTTTGTCTTGGCGTTGACGACTTCAAGTTTGATTTCACGACAAACAAATTTTAAAGAAGCGTTACGCATTAAAGTACCGGGTAATAATCCAGCTTCCAACAAAATTTGAAATCCATTACAGATCCCTATTATTGTAGTCCCTTCTTGTGCTTTTTCACGAATGGCCTTTAAGATAGGGGTTCGCGCTCCAATAGCGCCACACCTTAAGTAGTCGCCATAAGAAAAACCACCAGGAATAATAATAACATCTACATCTGGAATTGTTGTTTCTGTTTGCCAAATTTTTAGTGGTTCAACTCCCGTTATATGATGTAATGCTGCAATCATATCTCGGTCACGATTTAATCCAGGAAGTTGAATGATAGCAGTTTTCATGAGCGTTCCACTTAAAGAAGTTCGATTGTATAATTTTCAATGACAGTATTTACGAGTAACTCTTCACACATCTGGTTAAGTTTTTTCTTTGCGCTTTCAGAAGGTAGATCATCAAGAACAATATCAAAAACCTTTCCTTGACGAATGGAATGAACGCCCTCGAAAGCTAAACTTTTTAAAGCACCAACAATTGCTTCTCCTTGTGGATCAAGAACGCTTTCTCTTAAAGTAACTGTAATGCGTGCTTTCATTTTTTGCTTCCTGTTGTTAAAAGAACCTCTCCTTTGAAGAGGGGGTATTTATATAAGGTGATAATATTTTACCTTGTTTTTATTTTACGAGAACGGGACCACTTGGTCGTGTAGGTTCATTTTCATTCATAATACCAAGACGTTTGGCAACTTCTTGATAGGCATTAATAAGCCCACCCATATCACGACGAAAACGGTCTTTATCCATTTTTTCTTGTGTGTGCATATCCCATAGTCGTGCAGAATCAGGAGAGATTTCATCAGCAAGAACAATGCGCATTGTTTCATCTTCCCACAGGCGACCAAATTCCATTTTAAAATCAATTAATTGGATGTTAACACCGGCAAAAAGCCCAGAAAGAAAATCATTAATACGAATTGAAAGTTGCATGATATCTTCTATCTCTTGTGGGACAGCCCACCCAAAAGTTGTGATATGTTCTTCCGTTACCATAGGATCATCGAGAGAATCATTTTTATAGTAGAATTCAATGATGGATTGCGGAAGCGGGGTTCCTTCTTCCAGTCCTAAACGCTTAGCAAGAGAGCCGGCAGCAACATTGCGAACAACAACTTCCAACGGAATGATTTCCACCGCTTTAATAAGCTGTTCGCGCATGTTTATACGTTTGATAAAATGTGTTGGGATGCCCAAACGTCCAAGATGGCTAAAAATATGTTCCGAAATTCGGTTGTTTAAAACCCCCTTTCCATCGATAATTTCATGTTTTTTTGCATTAAAGGCAGTTGCATCATCTTTAAAAAACTGAATATAAGTCCCTGGTTCAGGTCCTTCATATAAAATTTTAGCCTTGCCTTCATAAATACGGTGGCGACGATTCATCATGATTCTCTATTTATCTTGAGAGGTTTTTAATAACATTGATAAATGATACTATCCTAATTGATAGAATTTCTCAATGATATTGCTATGATACTTTTATAATTTTTGTCATTACACGTTTATCCAAAGGTGAAGATACATAAGCGATGAGAAAGAAGATCATCTCTTTTGGATCAAATTTTTGCAAGAAAGTGAGAGAGGACCATAAGCCCTTCAGGCCAAGGTCCGTGTCCGGATTCTGCGTTAATATGGCCAGAATATCCAGCATCAACAAAGAGTGATCCCCAATCATTGGCAATTTTTTCTGCTACTGAAAATTGACAAAACTCATCGTTGCGACTGGCTATGACAATAGAAGGAAAAGAAAGCTTTTGGCGATGATAGGGGCCAAATGTCATTAAATGTTTGGGACGTATTTTTTCATTGGCGACATCTGGAGGTGCAACAAAGAAAGCGCCACAAATTTTTTCTGTATTTTGTACAGTTGCATGAATAACACTGGGAACTCCTAATGAATGAGCAATAAGCATAACAGGCCTTTGAGCTTTTGCGATGGCGGTTTTAACTTTGTTAACCCACTCTTCACAAACAGGCTTTGACCAATGGAGTTGTTCAATGCGGCGGGCTGTCGATAATTTTTTTTCCCAGCGTGTTTGCCAATGATCTGGACCAGATCCTTTGTAGCCAGGAACAATAAGAATATCGAGTTGATTTGCTTTCATGAATTGTTTTCTTTGTTACAACAGATTTTTGATCATAGGTGGAATGGATTTTGGTTTTCTATGTCGCTTTATTGTTCTTCAAAAACACGTTTAAAAATCGTATTTATATGTTTGGTGTGGTAAGAAAGATCAAATTTTTCGCGAAGTTCTTCTTCACTTAAAGCTTTGGTAACATCTTTGTCGTTGAGGAGTTCTTCTAAAAAATCTTTTCCTTGTTCCCAAACTTTCATCGCATTTCGTTGTACAATCCGATAAGAATCTTCACGACTAATCCCTGCTTGTGTGAGTGCTAAAAGAACCCGTTGTGAGTGAACAAGACCGCGGAATTTATTGAGATTTTTTTGCATATTTTCTGGATAGACAATGAGATTTTCAATGACAGATGTGAGGCGAGAAAGAGCAAAATCAAGTGTAATCGTCGCATCTGGAGCAATATAACGCTCAACAGATGAATGGGAAATATCACGTTCATGCCAAAGAGCTACATTTTCCATGGCCGGGAGTGCAAATGCACGTACCATACGGGCTAGTCCAGTTAAATTTTCTGTTAAAACTGGATTACGTTTATGAGGCATTGCCGATGAACCTTTTTGCCCAGGTGAGAAATGTTCCTCTGCTTCAAGAACTTCTGTTCGTTGTAAATGGCGTATTTCTATTGCTAGCCTTTCAATAGAGGAAGCAATAACACCAAGTGTTGCAAAAAACATAGCATGACGATCTCTTGGTATTACTTGGGTGGAAACCGGTTCAGCACGCATCCTCAAGGCTTTTGCTACATGTTCTTCAACGCGTGGATCGATATTAGCAAAAGTTCCTACAGCTCCTGAAATCGCGCAAGTAGAAATTTCTTCTCGTGCGGCAAGAAGACGTTTGCGACAACGGGAAAATTCAGCGTATGCAAGAGCAAACTTGATTCCAAAAGTTGTCGGTTCAGCATGAATGCCATGACTCCGCCCAATGGTGATTGTTTCTTTATGCTCAAAAGCACGTCTTTTTAATGCTTCAAGAAGTTGATCTATATCCTCTAGCAAAATATCACTCGCACGCATCAATTGAATGTTCAGCGTTGTATCGAGAACATCAGATGATGTCATACCTTGGTGGATAAAACGTGCTTCTGGTCCAATGAATTCAGCGAGGTGGGTTAGAAATGCGATAACATCATGTTTGGTAATTGCTTCAATTTCATCAATGCGATTGACATCAAATTTAGCTGCTGCCCCTTTTTCCCAAATGACTTTGGCGGCTTCTTTCGGAATAATCCCTAAGTGAGCAAGGGCATCACAGGCATGGGCTTCAATTTCAAACCAAATACGATATTTTGTTTCGGGAGACCAAATTGTTACCATTGCAGGGCGGGAATAACGTGCGATCATCATTTTTTTCCTTGTTGTGAGAGGATTGCGGCTTGGCGCAATGCACTAATACGTGTTTTGTAAAGCTCTTTATTTCCATCTTTATAAATTGCAGAGCCTGCGACAAATACATTTGCACCAGCTTTTGCAGCTATCCCAATTGTATCAACGGTGATACCACCATCAACTTCAAGGTCAATAGGGCGGTTTGCAATCATGCTTTTAACGCGCTTAATTTTATCTTTTATTTCTGGAATAAAACTTTGTCCACCAAAACCGGGATTGACCGTCATGATGAGAATGAGATCTAATTGATCAAGCAAATATTCAAGCATATGTTCAGGGGTGCTTGGATTGAGTGCGATTCCTGCTTTTTTCCCCATTTTTTTGATTGTTTGGAGTGAACGATGAAGATGTGGACCTGCTTCAGCATGAATAGTTATAATATCTGAACCTGCTTTTGCAAAAGCTTCTAAATAAGGGTCTACTGGTGCGATCATCAGGTGGACATCAAATATTGCTTTTGTTAATGGGCGCAGAACTTTGACGATTTCAGGACCAAAGGTGATGTTAGGAACAAAGTGCCCATCCATAATATCAAGATGAAGCCAATCTGCACCAGCATCAACAACATCTAACATTTCTTGTCCAAGTTTAGAAAAATCAGAAGCCAAGAGAGAAGGCGAAATGAGATGAGCATGGGGCATTAAAATCTCCTTAGATTGGCAGTTTTTATCATATCGCTGTGTATACACAAATATTTTTTGTGTTATGACGGAAAAGAAAAAATATGTATTATAGGTCTTTTTATGGAAAGATCGCTTGAAATTTTAAAGCTTTATAAGTGAAAGATATGTCGAATCATAAAACATATTTGATGCCTGAACTTCAACATAAACATACTATTGCGGTTTCTTCCCAAGAATATCGAGACGCCATGAGTCTTTTTGCAGGAGCTGTGCATATTGTGACAACAAATGGTATTAAGGGAAGACGCGGGGTGACTGTTTCGGCGTGTTGTTCTTTATCTGATAATCCTCCAACCCTTCTTGTTTGTCTTATGCGTCATAATTTAAAGAATCAGGTATTTATGGAGAATGGAAATTTTTGTGTTAATAGCTTGGCAGGAAAACATCGCTCATTAGCGGATGTTTTTTCGAGGCGTTGCAATTCTACACAAAATGAGCGTTTTGATGTTGCTCAATGGGGAGCTTTGCAAACGGGGGCGCCTAGTCTTTCAGATGCTCTAGCGTCGTTTGATTGTCGTTTGATTTGTTGGCACGAACACGCAACTCATTGTGTTTTGATTGGTGAGGTTGTTGCAATTAACTGTAATAAAGAAAAAGATGCTTTGATGTATTTGAAACGTGAATATCACACTTTGCCTTTATAAAGATTTTATTTTTTGCATTGATGAAATGATTTATTGTTGCTTCATTTAGATTTTAAACAATGTAGAGAGTAGGGGAGGGATGACTCTGATATCTGATTTCCTTCTTTTTAAGGTTTTTCAATAAGCGAGAAAAATGATTCTGGATGAGATTTAATCAAGAGTTCAATCTACATAAATAAAGTGATCAAATCTAAACAGTACATTTAAATATATTCGTCGATTGTTATGAAAAAACATTTTACTCTTGTGTTGATGGGTATTGCACAATATATAGACCGCACATAGCATATGTGGAGGTTTTTTATTGCATGAGCGAAGAGATTTATGGTCAATATCGCCCTAGTGAAGATGAGCCTTTTATGAATGAGCGGCAAAAGGCGTATTTTCGTGCTAAATTGGTTTCTTGGAAGAATGATATATTAAAAGAAGCTCGTGAGACTTTGGAAAATTTGCAGGAAGAGAATGTTGGTCAACCCGATTTGACTGATCGGGCTTCTTGTGAAACTGATCGTACAATCGAATTACGTGCTCGTGATCGTCAGAGGAAACTTATTTCAAAAATAGATGCTGCTTTAGAGCGCATTGATAATGGGACATACGGTTTTTGTGAAGAAACCGGCGAACCCATTAGTATAAAGCGTCTTGAGGCTCGGCCGATAGCCGTTTTGTCATTGGAAGCGCAAGAACGTCACGAACGACGTGAAAGAGTTTATCGCGATGATTAAGGTAAGGTTATTAAGATGATAAACAAACGAAATTCGTGGTGATAAAATTGTATATTTTTATTTTTGAGGGGTAGGAATGAATAAAGATGGTTCTTGCCGCCCCTCAATTTCGGCGGTGATGGTTGAATCTTTTACCGCTTGATTCGTAAAAGGAGAGGGACTTTTATCCGATATATCGTTTCTTTCTGTAGGGGTGGAATTTAGATGTGTGTGTGTTTCTCTCTTTTGTATTTTGGATGTACCGGTAATATCGGATTCTACAACCATATCTGTTAATCCACCAATAAGGAGCAAATGTTCTTTATTATCGCAACGGATTAAAACAAGGCGGCGTGCTCGATCTATAGAAATTACTTCACATAATGCTAATCGCGATAGGCTTTTTTTTCTATTAATGTTGAATCTTCTTGTATTTAAACGGCGTAAAAATACGATAATTATGGTAATAGCTGCGATTGTTATTAAAAAAATCAAAAAGCTTATCGTTATGTTTGCCGCAGATACACCTATTTGCTCTGATAACCAGATATACATAGATTTTCTCCCATTTTGTATGGAAATATTATTTTTTATTGAGATAAATTTATAAACATACCCTCAAAAGGTTCACTTATAACTTAAGAAATAAACTTTTGAATATTAAGCGATCTTATCTTAGATAATATCATAGTATATACTTTATAACAACATAACAACGAATATAAAGGAAGTTTTGTGACATAAGAAATAGCTATAAGCTAAGGCAAAGAGAGATGGATAAAGATTTTGAGAATAATGAAAGATCAGCGTCTTCGTTTCATCGGAGAGTTGTTATTTTTGGAGTTGTTTTTGTATTAGGTTTTCTTTTCATTGTGGGTATTTTAGGTTTTTTTTATACACAAAACTATTTGCAACAGGCGATATCAATATCTTTTTTGATTCTAGCAATGATCGGTGTTGCAACACTCGTTTTGTATGGAATGGGAATTTTAAGATATCATGTGTGGTCGCATGAAGATTTTGATTTTAGCATCTTTAATAGGAGCGATGATGCAATTGTAATTTCTGATCTTTCTGGTTTTGTTTATTATTCTAATCAAAACTATCGAAAAATTCTGACCTATAGGCCTGAAGTGTCTTGTTATAGGGTTATTGCGGATCTTCCAGGAGCTGGTGCCCTCTCGTACCGTTTAAAGGTTGCAGCCTGTAATAATCTTGCAGCGCAAGAGGAATTAAGAGTAGAACAGCCAATTTTTACCGATTCTACACCAAAAAAGTCTGTTTGGTATAATATTTCCATTCAACCTATCACAAAACAGAAAAAAAAGCTTTTATTTTGGCGTATTACTGATATTTCGCACTTACAACAAACGCGAGAAGTTTTTTTCTCGAACCTTCAAGAGGCTATCAATCACTTGGATCAAGCTTCTATTGGTTTTGTATCCGTTAATAGACAAGGAACTATTCTTTATGCCAATGCGACTTTTGCAGAATGGTTTTCAATTGATTTAGCTAATTTCTCAATTGGTCAATATAATTTTGATTCGTTATTTGATAGCGTTGGCGCTAAGAGCTCATGGAGTGATATCTGTTTACAAACCAACAGATATCAAAGTTCAGGTTACTCTTTACCTTATAGGCTTTCGTTATGTTTAAATTCACACACGACTTGTGAGAAAATATTCCATTGTCTTATATCTGTTTCTTCTCTCTTAGAAGAGGAGGCTATTTATCGTATTGTGATCATTCCACAACAAATACAAAAAGAAGAGGACGATCAATTAAAATTACCCCGTATATTAGGAGAATATTTTGATGCGAGTCCTTTTGCAATAGCCGTGGTGGATCATGCAGGGCAATTGGTTCATATGAATAAAGCTTTTTCATCACTCACGGGATGTATGGACAAAGCTGTCAATTTTTATGATGTTATTTCTCGTCGTGATTGTGTGCAGTTAGAGCGTTCTTTTCAGAGAATTGCAACAAATAAAAATTATTTTGTTTCTCTAGAAACTGTTTTAGAAAAAAATGAAGAATGCCATTTACGGCTCCATATTATGTCTGTACCGCCCTATCATGGTGATGTATTGCAAGATTTGCTTATTATCTCTGTGATTGAAACAACCGAACAAAAAACTCTTGAAGATAAAATGATGCAAAGTCAGAAGATGCAAGCTGTAGGACAATTGGCTGGCGGTATTGCTCATGATTTTAATAATGTTTTAACAGCAATTTTAATGTCGTGTGATCTTCTTTTAAATACGCATCGTAGTTCTGATCCTGCTCATGCTGATCTGATCAATATTAAAAATAATGCTAATCGTGCAGCTGCTCTTGTACAGCAATTATTAGCTTTTTCTAGAAAGCAAACACTTCGACCTGAAGAAGTTGATTTTACAGAGTTTTTATCAGACATTCGCAATCTTATTTTACCACTTTTGGGTAATAATATTCAGTTAAAAATTATTCATGGAAGAGATTTGTGGAGCGTTGAAGTTGATCAAGCATCTTTTCAGCGTGTTATTATGAATTTGGTTATTAATGCGCGTGATGCCATGTTAGATGGAGGTATTGTTACGATTGCGACAAATAATATTACAAAGCAACAAAGTGCTGAATTTAATCATCTTGGATTAGCAATTGGCGAGTATGTGCAATTGACTATTTCAGATACAGGAGCTGGTATATCTGCTGCTATACAAGAAAAAATGTTTGAGCCATTTTTTACAACAAAAGAAGTTGGAAAAGGAACAGGACTTGGTTTATCAATGGTTTATGGAATTATCAAGCAGAGCGGTGGGTATATTTATTGTGAAAGTAAAGAAGGTGAAGGAGCAACATTTCATATTTTTCTTCCCCGTTATATCCCCAATATAAAAGGAGAAATTTCTCAAAAGGTTGAAAAAGATGAAGAGAAAGATAAAAATATAGACTTAACAGGATCTGCGACTGTTTTATTGGTTGAAGATGAAGATGCGGTCAGAATGGGGGGGGTAAGAGCTCTTCAAATGAGAGGATATACGGTTTTAGAGGCTGCAAGTGGGGTGGAAGCACTCTCTATTCTTGAGGAACAAAAAGGAGATGTTGATATTATTGTTTCCGATGTGGTGATGCCAGAAATGGATGGGCCCACTTTATTGAAGGAAGTCCGTAAAAACTATCCTGGTATCAAATTTCTTTTCGTTTCTGGATATGCAAAAGATGCTTTTGCTAAAAATCTTCCACAAGATGCTGTTTTTGGTTTTTTATCTAAACCTTTTACACTCAAACAGTTAGCTGTAACAGTTAAAGAAACACTTTCGTCATGAGCAAAAATTTATGCAATAGAAAAAGTGCGTATTTTAAGATTTTTTAGGCTAAATACGAGAGCATTTTGATAAATAGAGCTTATGATAATGTCATAGAATTAAATAAAGAAGAAGAATTTTGAAAATGAAATAAAATTCAAAAAAATCACATGTTTTGTGCAAAAATTTATTGAAGAGATGGGCTCTATTATGTCAACATTTCATAGAGATTTTCAATTGTAGATACTGAGCAGAAACTATGTGTAAAGCATTGAAATATGCTGATTAATAGATTGTTGATACACTCAAAAAGATAAAAGCTGTTGTTGCGTATCTATCATTTTGCTCTTTCCTTCAATAAATGCTTTTAAGGCTTCGGGGTAGAGTTTATGCTCTACTTTAAGAACTCTTTCTGCTAAGCGCTCAGCAGTATCATGGGGATAGACTGGAACGGCTGCTTGAGCAAGGATTTTTCCTGCATCCACGTCTTCTGTAACAAGATGAACAGTGCAACCCGTAATTTTTACACCTGCTTGTAAAGCTTTTTCATGTGTGTTTAAGCCTTTAAATGAAGGCAAAAGAGAAGGATGAATGTTTAAAATTCGTCCTTCATAAAGTTTTACAAAACGTGGTGAGATAAGGCGCATATACCCTGCAAAGCAGAGAAAATCTGGTTTATATTGATCTAAAATCGTAAAAATATTTTCTTCATGCTCTTCTTTTGTTTTGTAAACTTTACGATCAACAATATGAATGGGTAAGTTATGATTTTGTGCCTTTTCAATACCATTTGCACGCGGATTATCGCAAATAACAGCGACAATTTCAGCAGGATATTCCGTTTGTTGGCTTGCTTGAGCAAGGGCGACCATATTCGAACCATTACCAGAAATAAAAACGACAATTTTTTTTTTCATAAATTCAGTACCCCTTTATAAAGTATTCCTTTATTTTGATCTTGGCGTTTTATTAAAATGCCAAGTGGAGTTACAGTTTCTCCTTTTCTTTCAAGAGCTTGTGTAATTGCTTCAGCTGCATGCTGTGCTACGATAATGATCATGCCAATACCACAATTGAATGTTCTTAACATTTCTGTTTCTTCTATTTTACCTTGTTTGGCAATCCATGAAAATACTGCTGGAACATTGATGGTAGAAAGATTAATTTCAGCGCAGAGAGAAGATGGAAGGACACGTGGAATATTTTCAGGAAAGCCTCCACCCGTAATATGAGCAAGAGCTTTAATCCCTTCATATTTTCGCATGATGGGAAGAAGCGATTTTACATAAATGCGTGTTGGTGTAAGAAGTGCTATACCAAGGCTGTTTTCAGGGGAAAAAGGGGCAGGGTCATTCCATTTGAGATAATTTTGCTGGATGATTCGTCGAACAAGCGAAAAGCCATTGGAATGAATTCCAGAGGAGCTTAGACCTAATATAACATCACCTTCTATCAAATCTTTTGAAGGGAGTAGCTTGCTGCGTTCGCATGCTCCTACAGCAAAACCGGCTAGATCATAATCTCCCTCTGCATACATTCCTGGCATTTCTGCAGTTTCTCCTCCAATAAGAGCAGCACCGGCTTGTTTACATCCTTCTGCAATACCAGAAACAATCGCAGCCCCTTGTTCAGGGTCGAGCTTTCCAGTTGCAAAATAATCCAGAAAAAAAAGCGGTTCAGCTCCTTGTACAAGTAAATCATTGACACACATAGCAACGAGATCAATACCTACAGTATTATGGTGACCTACTTCGATAGCAATTTTTAATTTTGTTCCCACTCCATCATTGGCTGCTACGAGGATAGGATCTGTAAAGCCAGCGGCTTTTAAATCAAAAAGGCCACCAAACCCACCAATTTCTGCATCTGCTCCGGCTCGTTTTGTAGCGCGTATAAAGGGTTTGATTTTTTCTACCATGGCATTACCCATATCGATGTTTACACCGGCTTTTGCGTAGGTAAGGCCGACTTTGGATTTATTCTTTATAAGATCTTGATTGCTCATTGGAGCCTTCCTTTAATGGAAAATCAGGTTTTGATATTATGCAATGCCATGATAGAGTTCTCTCTGCAAGAGATATTGATAAGAAAATAAGCAACTTTTCTTGTAGCTTATTTTGAAGTTGTTTATAATTCTTTGTGAAGTTTTTTTTAGGATATTTTATGAGCAAGATATCAGATAATCACGGACAGTCTTCTTGGAAACTTATGAGAAAGAAAGTGAGTGAGAATACATCTCGTGATCGTTATAAGACTTATGTGCCAGCGTATACTCAATTACCGTTGCCGAATAATATGAAAAGACAAATCTTTTTTTGGCTGGGTACGCTGATTTTTTTCATTCTTTTTATGTTTGTTTTTGGATCGATTTTGCTTCCTTTTGTGGCAGGGATTGTGTTGGCTTATTTTCTCAATCCCATTGTTCAATTACTTGAAAAATTTGGTATTCGTCGTGTGTTTGGGACTGTCCTTATTACCTTATTTATTGTTATTATCTTTGTTGCTGCTTTAGTTATTTTGATTCCTGTTATTAGTTGGCAAATACAGCAGTTTATGAGTGATGGTTTACCTGTTTATATTAATCGTATTCAAACCTTTTTTGTTGAGCATGATTTTGATTGGTTAAGGCGCTATTTTGGAAGTGATCCAAATGAATTACGGAATAATATTAAAGGATTTTTGGGCGAAGGTTCGGATTTTATTACGTCTCTTTTGAATTCACTTTTAAAGTCAGGAAAATCTATCGTTAATATCGTTAGCCTATTTGTTGTGGCACCTGTGGTGGCATTTTATATGTTATTAGATTGGCCACGTATGGTAACAGCAATCGATTCGTTAATACCGCGTGATCATCTTGAAACCGTCCGTAGTATTTTTCATGAAATGGATAGAGCTATTGCAGGCTTTGTTCGTGGACAAGGAACAGTTTGTCTCATATTGGGAGGCTATTATGCTATTGGTTTAACGATTGCAGGACTCAATTTTAGTCTTTTGATTGGTATGTTTATTGGTCTTATTAGCTTTGTTCCTTATATTGGCACAATGAGTGGTTTGCTCCTTTCTGTTGGTATTGCATGGGTCCAGTTTTATCCCAATAATTGGGGGGGAATCATTGTTGTGATGGCACTTTTTTTAATTGGTCAATTTATTGAAGGGTATATTCTTCAACCCAAGCTTGTAGGTTCATCAGTGGGATTACATCCCGTATGGTTGATGTTTTCACTTTTTGCTTTTTCTTCACTCTTTGGTTTTACTGGTATGCTTGTTGCTGTTCCAGCGGCAGCGGCTGTTGGCGTTTTAGTTCGTTTTGCTCTTCATACTTATCTGAGTTCTCAGATGTATTCGCGAAGCGGAAATTCGGAGCCGCTAAAATGAATGGGCGTGAAACGCAATTATCTTTAAATTTTCCTTATGATCCGATTTTTCAATTTGAGGATTTAGTGGTAACGGAAAGTAATCGTATGGCTTTTCAGCTTATTGATCACTGGCCCAATTGGAGCTTACCTATTGCAGTTTTAGTTGGTAAAGAAGGATCTGGAAAAACGCACTTTTCTAATATATGGCTCCAAAAAGCAGATGCTTTCAGGATTCAGTACAATGAACTTGATCAGGCTGTTACTATGGCTTCTTTAGGAAGATCATTTTTAATAGAGGATATTGATACAGGTGAAATCAATGAGACAGAACTTTTTCATTTAATTAACAGTATTAAGCAAACAAATCTTGATGCACGACAAGCTACTTTATTGATGACGGCACGAACACTTCCTTCCGCTTGGAATTTAACGTTAAATGATCTAAAAAGTCGTCTTAATTCGGTGATGTTCGTTGAAATTAATCAGCCTGATGATGCATTGTTAACAGCTGTTGCTTTTAAGCTTTTTTCCGATAGGCAACTTATTGTACATCCAGATACGGTTTATTACCTTGTAAGTCGTTGTGAACGTTCTTTATTTTCATTGAAGCGTGTTATTGATTCTGTTGATCAGTTGGCATTACAAAGAAAAAGAAAAATAACACGTGCTGTTATTGCTGAAGTTTTGAATAGAAGAAATCCGTAAATACTCTTTATCGCGGCTTACCTATTCTGACCTTTTATTATCGTTTCAATATGTGAAAAGACAAGTCATTTAAATTTTTTCTTTTTTGGATATCTATATAAGAGAGAAAAATAGTGTTTTTTACTTTTGTCATGTCATTATTTTAAATAACTTTGAGATTTTATTGTATGATATTGAATTTTTTTCATCTTCGCATTTGAAAATTTTTCTAAAAAGAGCGCTTTATTTTATTTATAATGAAACCTTTGTGCTTTGAAAAAATGTTTGTTGTTTATGAATATGAATTGTCGCAGATTCTAGAGTTTTTAATAAAAGAGTCCTTGGGAAGATAGAAAAAGAGGAGAAAAAAGCTTAATACAGCTGAATTCTTTGGCTTATGTTCTCTTTGGGAAAATTTTTCTATGATATTTAAGTTGTTTTTTTCTAAAACTGTATCTGTGAAATGCGTTTTGATACAGTGAGAGCTTGCTTAAAACAGGATAAAAATTATGAAGTCTTTATAGAGAAATTCATTCTTTTTTAATATAGATTGGATTTTTTACGGAGGTTATTTTCTACTATTTGTCAATAAATTTGTTATTGAGTAGGGGAAAAAATTAAAAAATGTGCTTTTTTGTAAAGAAATGCAACAAAATTTAAAAAAAGTGTGTTTTTCTCTTGCACTTCTGTTGTGAAAATTTTAGGAAATGTGCATCAAGTAAATGTAAATGGCGGAGCGTAGCGCAGCCTGGTAGCGCACCTGATTTGGGATCAGGGGGTCGTAGGTTCGAATCCTATCGCTCCGACCATATTTGATTGAGTGTGTGAAAATGACCAAATTGGGTACGTGTGATGAGAAACTATCATTCAAGCGTTGTTTAATCTGAAGGAAAAAGACATGATCGCACGTATTTATAGTCCTGCTAAGACAGCTATGCAGTCAGGTAAGGGGAATACAAGTTTTTGGGTTCTAGAGTATGAGCCGATGAAAGAAAAAATGCTTGAACCTCTTATGGGATACACGGCAACGTCTGATATGAATAATCAGGTAAGGATCCGATTTAATAGGAAAGAAGAAGCGATTGCTTTTGCACGTAAGAATGCTATCTCTTACCGTGTAGAAAAGAAACATACATCGATTCGACGTGCTATTTCTTATTCTGATAATTTTCGCAGTGATCGGCAGCAACCTTGGACACATTGAATTAAAAATGCTATTTTGAATTGAGAAAATAATCAGTTGGGTCCCGTAGCTCAGCTGGATAGAGCAACGGCCTTCTAAGCCGTGGGTCACAGGTTCGAATCCTGTCGGGATCACCATGTTTAAATAATATCAATAGGCTATAAAGAGAGTTTTCCTCTTATTGTATTAGCTTATTTTTCTGTATAATCCCGAACCTTTTTGATGTTTTTTGGTTGATTTTGTTGCTAAACGTTTTTCTATTGACTGTTTTAGTATAAAATAATGCTGTTTTACCTTTTTTCAGTAAAAATTCTTTTTTAAGAGCTTCTTTTCATCTTTCTGAAAATGAATATTTTATTTCTTAGATTAGATTTAAGCATTGCTGCTAATGCTGGTGAAATTGCAAAAAAAAACATCTATTGTAATTTTTTTATTTTTTATGAATAATATTATTATATTTTTCAGCATGACCTTTAGTAAGATCGACTTTGATTATATACAAGGCATGATGGATGTGATTTAGAACAGTTTATGAAACATTGAAGAATAAAAACGATATCTGTTTATGATGAGAATTTACAGGCGGCACAAGAGGTGGAGAATATCTTCTTGTCTTGGAAGCAGTGGATTCATAACGAATTGCTTTTTTATAGTTTTTTCGTATAAGAAGATGTTATATGTGCCGCCCAGATAAGATATTGTTTTTTTCAATGAGAGGCATTTGCGGACAATTTGATTTAACGTGATTATCACTGTTTCTCAGGTATGGTTATAGATATTCATCAATATTTAGGTTTTCTTAGTCTTATCGGTTTAAGAATATATGCTGTGTA
The DNA here is from genome assembly GCF_042196825.1 of Bartonella sp. AC10YNML. Taxonomy (NCBI): domain Bacteria; kingdom Pseudomonadati; phylum Pseudomonadota; class Alphaproteobacteria; order Hyphomicrobiales; family Bartonellaceae; genus Bartonella; species Bartonella sp. AC10YNML. The sequence continues at coordinate 107,868 of NZ_JBHIRA010000005.1, forward strand.
TTTATATGAATGGAGATAGATTGTATCTCAGAATTAAGTTTTTAGATTTCATATTTAAATTTTCAAATGTTTTTTCTTATTTCTTTATAGTTTGTACATCATATTAGAGGTATTTTAATATTGGATAACAATCACATTAAAATGTTATGCAGATGAGATCTGAAGATCTAAATTCACACGATTCAAGGTGATCATTATTTCAATAGAAATACAGTGTGAGGAGAATGCCATTTTATGCGCTTGTTTTAAGAGATATCTCTTAAAGCTCACTTCACGCTAGCGCTCGTGAATAGTACAATGATAAATCCATTGAGCGCCTCCATCTTTACGCTTATGAAGTAACAAGCCGGCACTATCATACACTTTGCCTATTTTTTAGCCCCCGATGTTGCGATAAATCTTAGCATTTGAGGTAGTTATCGGCATTTTTGTGCTTTTTTATACAATTTTTACTTAATATTAATTCCTCTTATGACGTGTAAAAGAGACGGTTTTGATTAATTCAATATAAATAGGTTTGAAATGAGAAAACATTACGATATCTAGATTTCTCATTTAACATGGCAAACAATAAAACATGATTATGAATCAATATATTTTTAGAATGAAAAAATTTGCTTTTATCGTATTTTTTTACTCTTTTTAATATTTTATTATAATCTGTAATTGGTAAATTCAAAATACAGCTCTAAGGCTAAGTGTTTTATATCTATCGAAGTGACTGTTGTTATATCTAACTGTTTGGACAACAAGTGTATACCAATAGACATGAAAGAATTAAGAAAAACAGGGGATAGATCAGGAAATAAACAATGTTTTTTTGAACAGAAGCCTATGCTTGTGGAAAGAGTTTTAAAATCAAATTTCTAATCTGTTTCAAAATGAGGCTGTTATTACGTTTTTGATACTTTTTAGATGGCTTCCCCAAAGAGGCGCTATCAGAACGTAAAAAAATATTAGAAACACTCTGTAAAGTATGTCCTTTGTAGAGGCATGTTGCAAAATCTTATTTCCGAATCTTTATTTACGCATCCCGTACATTGGAAGAATACGATAATTCAATAATTTATTTATACTATAAAATTGAATGGTGGGCGTGACAGGAATTGTCCATATATCCCCGTCAATCTGATCTTTATGGATATAACGTAAAGGGCGTGTACGAACCCCTGTAAGGATAAGTAAACGCAAAGCCAGTCGTGTTATGTTTTGTGTTTTACAGAGTGACTGATAAAAAGCTGGTATATCTTTCCAATTCATCGCTGATCTATTCGTGATCTTATGGCGTTGTTTACCTAAAAGAGCGCGTGCTTTTGTTGTTTCTTGTAAATCAACATCCAGACCCAAAGCAGCCGCATGTTTGAGACAAAGATTAAGACGATTAAGAGCTCTATAAGCAGTTCCAGCTTTTGTATGCCAAATAGGAGCAATAACATTGCGTATTTCTGTTTGCGTAATCTCAGAAACGGGTAAACACCCTAATTTAGGGAGAATATGAAGTTGTAAAGGCGAAAACCAACGCCCATCTTTACCATCTCCTTTTAATTCAGCTTTCCGACTTTCAAAAGCATCTAGAGCAATATCTTTTAAATAATGGAGATTGCTTATTGCTTCACGCTTTTGTTTCTCACGTTCTTTAATAGGATCACGACCTTCGTGCAAAACAGAACGCCATTGGTTTGCCAATTCACGGGCTTGTTTTAAAGAGACATCTCGCAACGCTCCCAATCCCATTTCACGATGACGTCCGTGAAGGGTATACCGTAAAATCCATTGAGCACCTCCATCTTTACGCTTATGAAGTAACAAGCCAGCACCATCATTATATTTGCCAGCCCCCAATGTTGCGACAGATCTTGCATTAAGACGGTTCATAAGAGCCATTTTTTACTCCTTTCTTATACAAATTTGATCCACACACTCATCCCGCTTGTGACGTGCAAATGAGTGGTTTTGATTGATTCAAGATAAGCAGATTTAAAATGAGAGAATCTTGCATTATTCGAGGGGCTAATTCAATACGAATAACGATAGATTATCATTATAAATCAATATGTTGTATCTTTAAGGAGAAAATTAGTTCCTTTATATGAAGTGATCAATGATCGTTCAGGTGATGTGGTGAATTTTTTTCGGGTGTTGCAACGCCATTATTACCCTTTCATGGATCTGTTGGAATTCCAGGTGAGTAGCCGTGAGGCGTTTGAACGGTTACGCACCCAAGATCCCAAGACCCTGACAGATTTAGAGCGGGCATTGCGGTTTTTATATCTGCAGCGGTTGAGTTTTGGTGGCAAAGTGGCAAAACAGACGTTTGGAGTTGATCCACACCGTGGTGCACGGTTTAATAGTCTCAAACTTGAAGCCTCCTTAAAGCTTATTTACCGTCGTTTAGCAGGTGTGACCATTGAACATTTAGATTGGTTTGAGTTTATTAGGCGCTATGATCGTCCCAACATCTTGTTTTACCTTGATCCGCCTTATTGGGGTGTTGAGGATTACTATGGCAAGGATTTGTTTAAGCGAGAGGATTATCAGAGGATGTCCACACTGCTTGCACAATTAAAGGGAAAGTTTCTTCTGTTACTCAATGATGTGCCGGAGATTCGCAAAAGCTTTAGCCCATTTAAGATAAAAGAGGTCACCATATCTTATACATGCAGTTCAAATAATCCAATTCCAGCTCAAGAGCTCATCATCTCAAATTGCGACTTTTAGCAAAGGAGAAAAAGCTGCCTTAAAGGGTCTTTAAATGATCTTTGAAAGGTCTTTGAAGCCCCTTTGAAAACCCCTTTAATTTTTTAAAAAAGACGTGAATTTTAAAAATGAATTGCTGCAAAACCTGCTGTCAAATTCTGCAAAACCTGCTGACAAGCTACATACAAGACATATAGAATCAATAATTTATAGCACGACAAAAGTGCTGTGGCGGAGGGGGTAGGAATGCTATATTTATATAAAATCAATAGATTATATAGAAGTTCGGGAATTTTGATTCCGTTGATTCTTTTAACTTATTTTCTGCCTATCCCGAACCTTTTTAGAGCTTATTCTCGATCATTTAGTTCTAAATTTATCTTTTATTTTCTCTTCTTTCAGATATTAAGAAAGATGGCTGTGAGAGAAGGAATTGTGTTAGAGATCTGCTAGGGTTATTGTGTTTCAAAGGTTGCTTTTTAACACCTTTTGAACTATATTACCACCTTATTGTAAGGTAGGAGTATAGTCATGGCTACAACTGTTAAACTGTCTGATGATCTCATTAATGAGGCTAAGCGTTACGCGTCTGTTTATAGCCGCTCGGTTCCTAAGCAAATTGAATATTGGTCGCGTATGGGCAAAATAGCCGAAGAAAATCCAGATCTCTCCTTTCAATTTATTCAAGCAATCTTACTTGGACAACAAGAAAATGCAGATGGCGATGTAACAGCATTCGAATTTGGCTGAATCTATGCAAGTTTTACAAACCCATTCATTTAAAAAAACTGTCAAAAAACTGCATGCCAACCAAAAACAAGATCTAGATCAAGCTGTTCGCGTCATTATGAAAACGCCCACCATTGGTCAAGCCAAAACAGGTGATCTTTCTGGTGTTTTTGTCTATAAATTTAAAATGGCCAAGCAATTGACGCTGCTTGCTTACAGCTATGAAGATCACACGATTACTTTGACCTTATTAGCACTTGGCTCTCATGAAAATTTTTACCGAGATCTTAAAGCATAATATATTTTACAACTTAATAGAGGCACACAGCATTAATTTTACTAAAGTTCTCCAGTGCTAGAGGTATTAAACCAAAATTTATAGACATGATCAAGCTATATTGGGCACCTAATTGCGGCATAATATTTTTAGCTAAACCGATTGGAGGACTTTGCAGCAAAGGAGTACAGCGCTCATCTGCTATTACATACCTCTAACTTGAGTTAAAAACAAAGCTCTTCCGTACACCCCAACAAATGGCTTTGTCATGATAGAACTTTATTAGATTAGAGGTAAGTCAGTAGCATCTGTTATAAATTTAACGCTTCGCACTTTCCTCGGTAAATTCAAGCCGCAAAATACTAAATACAACTAAGTCCTATAGCTCAATGCGTACATAATCATGCATGGTGTTTCTACGCTCAACAAGTTACACCTCAGTTCTCTTGCGCAAATACGAATAAGAAGGGTTTAATTTGCTAATTTTAGCTCAGTCTTAAGTACAACGTCTGGAAAGGCTACACGTGCCTGCTGCATCAACGTAATATTAATGCCATAGAAAAATCCCTTACTATCTGCTATAGCTTCATAAGGATTGCCTATAATGTAAAAAATGAAAAATAATATAAAATAAATTTACAAAAATGATTGACTAGGATATTAAAGCACGATAACGATTCATGCAATGCAAGTCCGCAAGAGGAGATAAGGTATTGCATTTTAATTGAAGGTTTAGTTTTTAAGGAAAGTAAAAGCCTTATCAAACTAAAGCTCCGTGGGGAGGGGGCCATTACATGCAAGAACAAACATTTGTAAATTATAAGAAAAATGCTTATGAATTGGGCGTGGAGCGTTTACGCTCTATGGAATTGGTCTAGACCCCTTCAATTCTTGAAGAAATGGCCGATATTGCCCCTGATCTCGCAAAATTCATCATCTCTTTTGTGTATGGAGAAATTTATGAGCGACCTCACTTAACAAGCCGTATTCGGCAGCTTGCCACCGTTGCCATCTTTGCAACTCTCGGTAATGCAAGACGGCAACTCAAATTCCACCTTACCAGTGCTCTTAATATTGGGTGTAGTCCTGCTGAGCTGATTGAAGTAATGATACAATTGGCACTTTATGCAGGGTTTCCAGCAGCCTTAAATAGTGTTTTTGCTGCAAAAGAGGTCTTTGATGAAAAGCAACTAGACTTCATATCTAGTTGCGGCTCGCCATTAGTATGCGAGGATCGCTACGAATCTGGACTGAAGGCACTAGAACGTATTGATGGCCCCGATGGACAAATGATTATTAAGACACTGGGTAGCATTGCTCCAGACTTAGCTCGTTTTGTTGTTGAGTTTGGGTTTGGTGATATCTACACACGGCCTATCCTCAACTTCTTTGAACGGGAAATTATAACGGTGGCAGCGTTAGGAACTGCGATTCCACAGCTGAAGCTGCATATACAGGGTCTGCTTAATGTAGGTGGCACGCCCGAACAGGTGATTGAATTAGCAATTCACATTGCTCCTTATGCAGGCTTTCCTGCAGCGATTAATGTCGTTGAAATTGCTAAAGAAGTTTTTGCCTCACGCAAGGAGACATAGAGAAATTTATTTGCCAGCAACATCATTATTATCAAAAGCGTGATACTTACGAATTTAATTTTTTTCTTAATTTCAAGGAGAATTTAATGTCTACACCGTATCTTTTAATTACAGAAATATATCCTAAAGAAAACCAAACTCTTACAGTAGCTAAGAAATGGAGGCAGATCACAGCAGAAAAATCTGAGCAGCAGGCTACGGTGTTTGTATCTCTTTGATAATAGGACTGTTCTGCAGTTGAGAGCCTTGCCCTCATTAAAACAGATTGAGAGCTTGCCGGGGATATGGGAGCTTGAATTAAAATTATTGGGAGAAGATCTTGTGAACGACTTTCGTCGTCAACTTTTGACCTATGTTGAATCGGTAAAAGTGCTCAAGCAGTCTTTGCCTAGCACACCGTATCTGCAGCTGCGTCATATTGAGGTTCCTCCAAGCCGTTTTACTTCCTACCGCCAATGGCGAGACAAAACCATTTTTGACCTTAGTACGCAAGGTATCTGAGGTTGAAGAGTTTATTGCTTATCATTCCATCATTAGTACAGAGCTGGGTGTTATGTTTCTCTCCGGTTTTTCTGTTGATCCTGAGATCTATAAGAGCCTTTTTTCTTCTCCGCGCTATCAAGAGATAATTAAAAAGGCCGGAGACAATTTTATCACGGGTGGAGAAGGTGGACTTTATACAAAAATTTACAAACGCTTTATTAATTAACAACGAACTACGGCGACAGCTGTAAAACTAAGCTACAGCTTTTGGTTTGAGTGGAGGGTAGTGATTGCTAAAAATGAGCGCTTACTCTTCTATAATATTACCGAAAAGCCATGTATGTTTTAAGTAATGTAATTATTTTGGTAAATTTTTGCTTATATTTGATCAATAACGTAGTTACCGATTTTTAAAGCCATATAATAATTTTATGAAGAGTATGTTTTTATTTCAAATAAATCAAAGAGATATAAAAAGAGAGTTAAAATTAGTTATAATTTTGAGGCAGGGAGCACAATGAAAAATACATCTAATAAGAAAATTTTTATAGTTGGCAATAAATTTCATGAATTTAGTATACATGAAAACGTTAAGACTTTTGGGGAAATTTTAGAGATGATACGTACAAATTCCTTTGCCAATTTACCTAGTAATAGTCAACTTGTTAGCGGTCAAGGGTTAACAGAAGTTCAAGCTCAAGCTCTTTATGACCAAGGACTATATCCACTCGCAGCCCACGGGATTGATATTTCTCCTCTACTACAGCGTCCACTTCGCGTTAGCCGCCTGCAAAGTCATAAGCACTACATCAGAAATGCGATTATCTCTCACCCGAAACGTTTAGATGAGCATAATTTTGAATCTCACTTAATATTGGATGAACGGTCAGAACTAATGAATGATCATCAAACTGGACAACATATACAAGGTATGGTGTTGATTGAAGCAGCTCGTCAAATGTTTTTAGCAGTTACTGAGGAATATTTTATCGGAGATAACTGGACGGAGCTGTATTACTTTGTGTTAAATAGCCTGGCTGCCAATTTTACAGGGTTTGTATTCCCTCTTGACGTTGTTTTTAACTATCGAATTAACTCTAGCGATATATCCAGATTATCTCGCCTTCACTTCGATATAACTATATCAGTTAACCAAGGCGACACGAGCGTCGCTACTCTTTCCTTTCAGTTTACTGCTTATCATGCAGAAAAACTAAAGAAGAATGAACACAAACAAGCGATTAAATTTCTTAACAAGCAAACAGGTAGGGACTCTGTCTCGCGGAAAGCTGAGAACCTTGAAAATGTTTATCTTGCGTAGAGGCATTATCTATGAAAACAATAATGTACGAACTAAGTTTGACTACACAAGGACCGACTTATTCCCCGAGCGAAGTAATGGATGAAAAGGGAAATTTTATTGTTATTGGACAAATCAATCGCATGAATTCCCATGGAGAACTTACCTCAGAGTGGGGAAGAGCTTTGGTATAAACCTCTACTGTAACTCCTGAATTCGGCAAGAATGCTCCCTACGATATCATAAAAGAACTTTCAGATCCTCTTTCTAGTAGTGATGCCTCTCTTGTATTACATACTCTGCCCTTACCATTACCATGCAATAATTATCCAGTAATATTTGCACCAGCGCAATGCCCCAATGCGAAAAATATTTATCTGCCAAGCTATGGCTTCCATGAAGTACCAATACCAGACGCTCGAAACCAAGATGGTAGAAAGATTACTGCGCCGATAACCCTTGAACAATGGTGTAAAGCGAAAGGATCCATGGAAGTTTTCGTCCCTAACGACCAACGAACAGGACATTTTCGTTTTGAATTTTTGGGGTTAATTCCTAACAGTCTTTACACAATTATGGCACTACGGCAACATGATCTGAATCCCCATGCACCTACACGACCCAGCCCACTTGGTCTTCCCAATATACTACTGGCAGATGCTGATGGGCATGCCTTTTATCAAGCAATATTACCCAATCCGTTTCCATCTGTGAACGATCCCTCTGCTAATCGAATAGTAAATATCGTCTTGCTTTGGATGAGTTATCAAATGAATCGAGGCGGTGCGATCGGATGGTATGGCTTAGGAGGGGATGTCCACGCGCAGCTAAAGCTCAAAAAAACAGGTTTCTGGGAATTCACAACAAAGGATTAATATTACGAATAAATCATATCCATGCTTATAAAGAACAAACAACATTATAAAGTATTTAATTTTTTTTGAAGGGAGAAATTAATAATGAGTCTTGCGTATGCATTCTTCGATGTAGATGGCACCCTTATTCGGAGCAAGAGTATGCTCGCTTTCCACGATTTCTGGTATAAATCTTGGCTAGGTTTTTCAACCAACGCTCATCAAGAGGAATATGCAGATACTACTGCTATTTTACGTGCACACCATGATAACCAGAGTCCGCGCAGCGTAATAAACCGTCGCTTTTATGAATTTTTTGCCGGACGTGCTGTAGCAGAAGTAACAAGATGTGCAGAAACTTGGGCAAAGCGCGCGTTGATTAATCCTACTTTCTTAATCCAAGAAGTAGTAACAGAACTAAAATCCCATCATAGCCAAAAAATTGAGCCGGTCTTAGTATCCGGCTCTTTTATAGAAATTCTAGCCCCCATTGCAGAACATCTAAGTGTACCTTACATCTTGGACACAAAACTATTGCATGATGGGCAAAAATATAATGGCCGTTTCGTCCCTCCGCAAACGATCGGCGTTGGAAAAGCGCTTGCGATTCAGGATTTTATTGAAAAACATGGTGGTGACCTTAAGAACTGCTGGGCCTACGGTGATGATATTTCCGATGAGCATATGCTGAAGCTTGTAGGTCATCCTGTCGCTGTTATTGGCGATCCTTTGCTTGAGGCGTATGCTCACAAGCATGGTTGGCGCTGTTTAAATCTACCTAAAGAATCACAAACTCTAGCATTCTCCTCTAAAAAGGTATTTCCTTTTAATGAGACGTCTTTACATGAAATATCAGTTCTTTAGTTATTCAACCTAATCACAATAAACTTTAAGGCTATCTTATTATTTAAACAATTTAATAATACTCAATACATTAAACATAATACAGTAATACATAATGCATGGCTAAAAATAAACTAGCTGAATATTAATGATTACAACTTCAGGTATAGAAAATGCTAAACGAAATGATAAAAAACACGACCGGAATTTACTCACAACAACAGAAACGTATTTTAGTCACAGGAGGCGCTCGCGGCATCGGTAAAGCAATTGTTCTAAACTTATTGAAAAATGGTCATAAGGTAGCAAGTGCAGACATCATTGACATAGAACTACCAACCTCCATCGATACGGCAAGCTTATGTAAATTGATTGTTGATATCCGCGATAAAGAAGCCATTGACTCTTCTGTCCATAAGGTTATCTTAGAATTTGGTGGTCTTGATGTCTTAGTTAATGTAGCAAGCATTTGTTATAGTGGCGATCCAGAAACAATTGATGCTCAAGAATGTGCTGAAACATTTGATGTGAATATTAAAGGAATGTTCTATATAATAGCTGCTACTTTACCCTATCTAAAAAAGGAGATTCGCGCCGATATTTAAATATTTCATCCATATGGGGTGTAGAATACAATCCTTCTTTAATTTCATATTCTTCTTCTAAATTTGCTGTAGAGGGCTATAGTGGTGGGTTGCGCTTATGGGGAATGCCACAAAATATTCGTGTTTGTTCAATCCAAGTTGATAAAGTTAATACGGATTTTCGTCGCAATTTTAAAGGATTCCCAGAGATACCTCCAGAGAATCTTGCCAAAATGCTTCAACCAGATGACATTGCTTCCGCGGTCAACTTTATTCTTTCCTCATCTAATACCGCACAAATTTCTTCTATACGTCTCGATGCTCCACTTTGGTATCAAATATAAGGATCTATCCAATGAAAATCACGCCCAGAATAGCTCTTGTCTTAACCCTCGTAGGAACCTTTTTTTGGGGTTCCAATTTCCAAGCCACTAAGATAGCTTTAACGACTGTTTCTCCATGGACAGCTTCTTTTGAGCGGTTTCTCATTGCCGTAATCGCCATATTTTTAATTATGATTTTCAAAGAAGGCTTGCGGTGGCATGTTTTATCGCAAAATTTTATTTCTTATATTTTCCTAGGGATTATCGGTGTGGCAGGGTTTAATGGCGCTTTATTTGTTGGCTTGCAAACGTCAAATCCCATAACAGCCTCCCTCATCATGGCGACAACCCCTATTAGTGCTAATATTATTGAAGCTATCATGAATAAATCTTTCCCAACCTGTGAGAGGGTTATAGGGATGCTCATTAGCATGTTCGGGGTCTATTTAGTCATAACAAATGGGAGATTTTTGTCTAACCATGTTTCCTTTGCCAAAGGAGATATTATGATTCTTTTAGGTTCCATTGGTTGGGCGTTCTATACCGTGGGCACGCGGTCATTTGTCAAGAACGCAACCCCGCTTGAAACAACAAGCTGGACGATGCTCTCTGGCACCGTCGCCCTTGGCGTCCTAACCTTTTTATTCGAATCCCCTTTTCAAGAAACGATGTCTATGTCCGGCGCTAGTTTATTCGCACTCCTTTGGATGGGGGTTGCAGGATCAGTTTTAGCCTACCTATTTTGGAATATTGGAATAGCGATCCGAGGTCCGGGTAAGACGGCGATATTTTTCAATTTTGTACCTATTTCAGCCTTATTGGTGCAAATCCTGTTCGGCTTCATCCCTCAAATCATGCAAATCATAGGCGTTTTTGTTACGATTTTTGGAGTTCTAATCGGACAAGGCTATATATTCAGCTTACTAGGATCTAGAAAAGCCGTTCCCAATGCGCATAAAGAGTAATATACTTTTTAAGATGAATGGAAATTGGCGTGTTATTTTTCGCTTTATCGGAACAGATGTGGAGCTTGTTGATTATCAAGATTACCATTGATGAAAGGAATGAAAACAAATGACGCATAACCCCGCCCATTCTAGTGAAGTTCTAAAAGTAGCTTTTTTAGAAGAAATGGGGATAACAATACAAAAATTAGCGTACCGTCTTCATATAAAAAAATACGTATTTATTGTCAAATAATATTTTATCTTTTTTTGATATTTTTTTGTATTTTTTAAATACGTTGTGTATTGATAATATCTTATGCTTATGAATTGCTTCTTTTATATTTATATGCGTTTAAAGCTATATTATGGGATTTAGAAACGATTGCACTGTTTTTTGAATCTATACATTTATAATATTTAAAAAGGCTCTCATAATGAGTATTTTTATCTTTATAACCTATCAGTTTTTTTACTAAATGAATTTAAATTTTTTTGTGAATTTTGTTTATAATACATTTAAAATTTAATAGCCTCTTATAGGTGCTCTCTTTATAATCAATGCGTTCATTTACAGTTTAGTTATTTGAAGCTGCTGTTTTTACGCATTTTCTATAGCTGTTATATGCTTTATAGCCATGGCATCATTTTTCATTTTCATAAGAGAAACGATAAGTAGGATAATTGTAATTTATAGACTGTTATGAAAACATCTAAAGAGAGATTGATCATTATAGAGATCAGTAAAATTCCTTTTAATAGGCTTTTGTCAGTGATGTCAGTTTTGTCAGTTCTTTTTAGACCCTCCATTATTTTTTTTGAATGGTAAAAAATTAAAATCAATATATTTCAATATGTTAATATCTTTAAAACATAACTTATATCAAGAGTACAATCTTTAAAGATAGCCAATGATGTGAATTGATTAAAACTTGTCAGTTATGTGTCAGTAAATTGAACTGACAAAAGTGATCATTTTAATGAGTCATTAAAACGTGTCTTATGAAAAGCATATGAAATTAAAAACTGATTACGTTATCAAAATCCTTTTTATGAATTTTATCAGTTCTTTTGAATGATAACCTTATGATTTATAGAATGATTACAACGTGCTTTATGAAAATCATGTGATCCTTTAAAGCCTTTCAAAAGATGGTTTGTAACTCATAAGAAATGCTATCAAGATCATTAGGTTATGAGTTTTGGGGGTGCTTTTTGTACGTATTATTTTATTTTTTAATCCAAAATAAAAATCATTATATTTCAATGCGTTAATGTTTTAAAGAAACAACCTATATTAAATACAATCTATAATATATATAAAAAGGGGTTTTGTAGGGGTTTTGGGGGTTTTAAGAACCTACAAAACCTATAAGTAATATAAGAAAATGAATATACATAACTCTTTTTAAACAAAGCTTTTGAAAAGGATAAAATTATCATTTTAGATTACGGTATAACCTCTTAAAGGCAATGTAAAAAAATCTAATTCACTTTAAGAGTGGATTTCTTAAAAGTCTTAAAGACAATCCAAATAAGAGTATCTAAAAGTGCAAGTTTTTTCTTTTTAGAATAACGCATGATAAATTATCCTTTTAAAGATTGTATGTAAACAATGTATAAAGGGGGTATAGAGTATAAAGGGATATAGAACCTATAGGTATAAGACCTTATACCCCTTATGCGTTTATCATATCCATTATGTGAGCATGCTTTATAAGTTATTCAGTTTCTCTTAATACCAAATTTGGTAGTTTTTTCACGATTTTCATGGTTTCTAAACTTACGGTAATAACCCTTTGAAACAACTCCAATGGGTAGGCAGGGTTACCAACGGTTTCAACAGCATAGCGATTGGCATCATTGACAATACCACTCTTTTTATCAGTCTTAACACACTGACGCCCCATAACCCATTCAAGAGCGGGTTTACCGTTGACGATATACTCATAAGCTTCAAGAGGGATATCTGTTATTGTGATATTGCTGTTATAAAAAACAGTTGATTTATCCTTTTCCTTACTATTCCCAGAAAATTTCATTTCTGTAACGTAGTAAAATTCTTCGGGATTAGAGATCTCAGTCTGTTTTGGATTACCCTTTTTAAATGTGACTGGATAAGGCTCTACATCTTCATAATTCACGTGCAAATGCCCCAGTTCACGCCCTGCTGTCACAAATTTCCAAAAATCATCAGCACTCTTTACGCAAGGGATACGAGGCAGTTCTTTGCATAAATTATGAGCATAACGGGCGCGGTAATCTTCCGAATGAAGTAAACCGTAAACGTAATAAAACAAATCATCTTTAGTGATTTTTTCATTAGGATAAGCCGCTTTAAAATGTGCTAATCCTTCATCAGTAATGGAATCACGTCTCTGTAAACCAGATGTTGTGTTTGCTTCTGTAAATAAATGGGATTGTTTCTCACTTTTATTTTTTAAAGATTCAGTATTTTCGTAAATATAACGTGGAAAGCATTGACCAGTATGCACTGCATGAAAATTAGGTAAAGCCTTAGTCATTAAAGTAGAAAAAACTGTTTGAGTTGCCGTACCTGTAATTTGTATTACTTGATTTTCAATCGCTTTTCCCATTGGGAATATACGAGGCATCTGTAAAACCAATTCATTGAAAATGCGATTATAATAAAGCCATTGTTGTATAAAAGGGCGATATAAACTTTGCGTGAAACATGCTTCTTCGAAGTTGAAAGTCTTTCTTTTTACCAATTCTTGTTTAAGAGCGCGACTCCAACTGATTTTTTTAGCATCTGAATTTACAAAATTGTCTACAATATTGGTACGTGTTTTACGGTCAGCATGTCCATAAGCAGCATTAAAACGTTTTACCTCACTATTATAAAAGGCTACCATATTACTCATATTTTTTGATAAAGCATCACGGCTAGAGTTGTATGTCCAAGCGTCACGATTGGTTTTTATACCACATGAAGAAGCTTCAAATAGTTTTTTATTATGCCCTTTTTTATCATCTAAGGCGAGAAACGTTTCAAAACTGTCATCACGTTGATGAATCCAATCATCATGCTTATCTGGTGTAATTATTTGCCAGCCTTGTTCACGTGTAATACCACCAACACTACCAAAGTCTTGAATCATTCCAAGTTTTTTTTCGGTAGAAAGATTATTACCAATATCATGATAGTAAATTTTACACTCTCCAGAAACATTGGGATTTTTGATAAATAGCGTTACCGCAATACCAGTCATACTACCACTACCAAAAATATTCTCTCCTTCTTGAGAAGCTCCATTGCTTAATATATTTTTGCGGATATCCCCCCGTAAATTAAGCACATAAATACTCGTAAACTCTTTGGCTAAAGATTTTCGTAAACCATCCATTGTTGGCTTTTCTACATAATTAGAACCAGAAACAAAGCCGATTACTCCAGCATTACCAATACGGTCACTAGCCCAGCGAATGGCACGAATATAACTATCATATAACTTTTGCGTACTAGTTGCTTTCGATTGAGCTATATAAGTCTCACGAATGCGGTCATTTAATATCGGATAGGGTGTATTTTTTGCATTATCATTCTCATTTTTTTGTCCTACCGAATAAGGAGGATTGCCAAAGATAACTTTGATATTTAGATTCTTTTGATGTTCTAAATATTCACTGTTTTCTTTGAGTATACCGTCTATCAAGTTTTTTTCTTTAAGTGTCTGAAACGTATCAGCCAAACCAATATGCTTAAAGGGAATGTAATCTCCTTTCATAAGACTATGATACGTCGATTCAATGTTAATCGCTGCTATGTAATAGGCAAGTAAGACAATCTCATTAGCATGGATATCGTAACGGTATTTATATTCCATATCCTCTGGTTTGATCAGTTTTGATTGTAAAAGCCTTGTGATAAAGGTACCCGTTCCCGTGAAAGGGTCAAGAATAGACACACCACGGGATCCCAAGCTTGTTCCAAATTCATTGCGTAAAATATCATCAACAGAATGAATGATAAAATCAACAACTTCAATGGGGGTATAAACAATTCCTAATTTTTCTACTGTACGCGGAAAAGCGTAACGGAAAAATTCATTATAAAGCTCTACAATTAAACTTTGTTGTGCTTCAAGAGTGGTAATTCCACGCGTGTAAAACTGTACACTCTTAGAAATATTTTTGAGATCTTGAGATTCTTCTTTAGGAGTAACTTTATCAAGGGCATTGAGTACACGTTGTAAAGCGCAAGATACGGGATTTTCTTGAACAAACTGATGCCCCTCAAATAAAGCATTAAAGACTGGACGCGTCACAAGATGTTGCGCAAGCATTTCAATCGCATTTTCTTCGGAGAGGGTTGTGTTTAAATTGTTACGTAATTCGGTCATAAAATCATTAAACACCTGCCGTGTTTCAGTTTCTGATTTTGTTAAAACTTCAGTTAAGCGTGTGATATGAGTTTGAGCAAGATCACCAACATTTATTGCCCATTTTTTCCAATAGCTAGGATCGTAAAATCTATTAACAATAGCAGTTCTAATGACATCTTTACATTTAGAAAAAAGGGGGAGTTCTCCTTGTTCTTCACATGTGTGAGAAGATTCGTAAGTTGCTAACCCAATATTAAGTCCTGAATACTCTAATTTTGAGCGTATAGGTAAATCATCAATAACCGTGGTCGTATCTTCTAACGCAAGTTCTTGAGAAGCAGCAACAATTTCAAGAGCATCGCTTACGTCTTGTTTTTTGTGCATATGGTGAATTATTTTATTAAAGTTATCATCATGGGCACGTAAAGCATTGAGAACTTGCCAGATGACATTATACTTTTGGTTGTTTTCTAAGGCTATTTCCGGCGGAATATCAGCGGGTATCCCAACGGGTAGAATGATATAGCCTCTTTTTTTACCCTCTGCTCGACGCATTACACGTCCTATTGCTTGAATAATCTCAATTTGACTTTTGCGCGGGTGTAAAAATAGAACAGCATCAAGAGCAGGAACATCCACACCTTCAGAAAGACATCTTACATTGGTGAGAACACGACACGTATTTTCCCCCGCATCTTCCTTTAACCAATCAAGTTGTTTTGTACGCTCTTTAGCACTAAAGGTTCCATCAATATGTGCAAGGGTACAGTTAAGAGGAGGAGTATCTTTATAGTTCTTATGAAGAGCGCGCAAAGATTCTTGCACTTTTTCTTTTTTGAATCTCTTGCATATGCGTTTAGAAGTCTCAATATCTTTGCAAAAAGCTAAAGCTCTACGCATGGGTTTGGGGTCATCTTTAAGATCAAGTTTCAGATCCATTTTGGTAAGGGCTCTATAACAGCCATTAATCTTGGTCCTATCGTCAAGAATAAGTTCATAATTCTTATCGGTAATAAGATGTTGAATGGATTGGCTTACTTCTTTTTCATTGACAACTAATATGATAACTTTACAAGGTGCTAACAGCTTATCCTCTAAAGCACGTGAAAAGTTGTAAGTGTAAAGTTGTTTGCCATAGAGTTTTTCATTATCCATGGACACTAAAACGTTATTGGATAAGAAAGCATTCCTTTTTAGCTTGTCACTAAAGATCTTTGGGGTTGCTGTCATGTAGAGGCGTTTTTTGCTTTGAATGATGCTGTTATCGTGAACCTTGATAAATTCGGATTCATTGTCTTCACTTCCCAATAAAGCCCCAGTAGTACGGTGTGCTTCATCACAGATGATCAAATCAAATTTGGGTAATCCATGATCCTTTTGTGCATCCGAAATCACTTGGATAGAATGGTAAGTTGAAAAGACTACCGTCATTGCATCTGCTAGATTTTCACGCGCTTCTTTAGCAAGGGCTTTTGCATCCGTGGTAGCAGGGAGAACAAGATCTGATGTTTCCATACCAACAATATCCTCTTGGTTTTTATGACGCTTGCCTACTTTTGTATCAGAACAAACCGCAAAGGAACGCAACGGGATTTGTGCATCGGCTGTCCATTCACGGATTGTTTGTGAGACTAAAGCCAGAGAAGGAACCAGAAACAACACACGCTTGCCTTTCCCAGCAAGGGTTTCTGCTATCTTAAGACTTGTGAAAGTCTTCCCCGTTCCACATGCCATAATGAGTTTGCTACGGTCTGCTTCTTGTAAACCTTCACAGACTTTCTTGATGGCTTCTTCTTGATGGGGACGAGGCTCTTTGATTGATTTAAGAAAAACTTCTTGTTTTGTTGCAAATATTTGCCAATCTATCCGACTGTTTTCCATATGACGAAGGTCAATGCGATAAACGGGTATCGCTTGTCCTTTAATCATGGCATTCACATTGTCACTTAATTCCACTTCCGTACTATCAACGAGAAGACGATATTTAAAGATGTCTTTTCCAGAGGCAGCGATAAAGCTATCAATATCCTTTTTACTGATCTGATGGTCTGCTTTATAACACTTACATTGAATAGCGACATAACCCTCTTGATGACGAAGCTTAGCAACTAGATCAATACCGATATCATTTTTATTCCAACCTTCATGCTCTTGCGCCCATTCATAATAGGTTTCTACCTTTTCGTAGCGTCCATAATGGAGAGGGTCTTTCGTCAAATAAGCTATGACAAGGTTTTCAAACAATGTTCCTAATTCACGGAGTGATTTAGCTTGTTGACGATAATATTCCAACAGAGAGCGTAAAGTGACATGTTCATTATCATACTTATTAAAGTGATGCATATTACAACAGGGCTTCGTTTTCATATAATATGATTAATAATCATCAAAAGAATCAAAACGAATTCAATTAAATACATTTAAAGTAAATAACGATAAAAATGGGAAAAAGCTGCTAAAAAAAGCGGATATTTTTTTCAAAAGGGGTTTTAAAGCTTGTTTATCAACAGCCCATGACATGGAATAAGACCAGCAAAGTAGTAAAATCTGCTATTCATTTCACGGGTTAATCAAGATAAATGTACTATGTACTTTAAAATATCAGAATGAGTACTTTGATAAATTTTATGAATCATTTTCCTTATAGGTTTTGAAGGTGTAAAAACCGTCAAAACCCCGTCAAAACCTATAGAGATTGTATTTTGGATATCTTTTATACAAGGTAAAAGGAGCATGTTTCTTCTTTAAAAAATGATAAAACAAAAAACCTCAAAGATAATTCGTAAACTCTTTGTTGGTACGATAAGATCTTTGAAGGTTTTAAGGATAACAAAAGATTACAATGACTTCATTGTTTGATGCTGTTGTTTTTAACGAAAGGGTGCCATTCATAACGTATGGTAGGTCGACCGCCTTGAGAGCTATTTTCGCTTGCTATTTGACGAATATGATTGGAGCGACATAAGAGCTCTAAAGCTTTCTTAACAGCTCTATTATCTGTTAAACCGATCCAACTTCTTTGATGAATATCACGTAAAGTAAAAACATCGGGTAAACAATCACAACGTTCGACAATCAATTTTGCCCCCTCTGTTGCTAAGTTATCCGCCGCCGCATAAAGCCTTTTGACATGACTGAACAAATATTTTTCCCATCGCAAGGCTGTTTGAAGGGCATCTTTATTGATTTCAAAACGCCCCCCTTCGGTTAATTCAAAAATCAACGCAAGGCTTGCTATGGTCTTTGGCATTTTTAAAAGATGCGCTTGTAAGCTTTCAGAAAGGTTATTCTCTTTAGCTTTTTTAAAAATCTTTTGCATCCACTTACGAAAGATCTCTTGAGCATCAGCAGAAAAACGCATGACAAGCGGGTGTTCAGAAGAATCAAGGGGTTTATATCATAATGAGAACGTATTAAGCTAAGAGGAGATGCCAAATTCTCAAAGGAGAAGTGCAATGCACCTTTACGAGTTTTTTGGACTTCATGATTTTTTGTACAACATTATGCCCCCCAAGATTATGTGCCCTTAAGCAGCTACAGTCGTTGATACAATATCCTCAGCAAGCATTTGTTCATCTTGCACATATATTTTTAGTATTTTTAATAATTTTTTTTTGGAAGATTTCTTGGTACGGCACGCGATACATCAGTGCTAACGTTCTCTTAAAAAACACACAGATAATTAATCAGCTTCAAAAAACAACCTTACCAATGAAGTACTAGCTAGAGGGTTGCATGCACAACGCAATAATGGCACACTGATTCCCACAAGCGTGCTTCACATATTGCACGCATAGCCTGTATAGAGTCTACCGCTCCTAAATACTCAAACGTAAAAACGTAATGCTACTGGATCGTATAGTGACCGCAGTTGCACCCTTAAACACCGGTTCCTCCCCATATCATAATGCTTGACAAAAGCATCATGCCATCATAGCAACGGCTTTGCGTAGGGGTTACACAACATAGTTCTACAAATTGTTGATGCATTGCCAAGCTAACAGTTTTCTTGCCCACCTACGCCAATGAGACCATCACTATCCTCTTTTTGAATCGTAAAACAAAATGATTTTCCATGAGCGATAAACCATCTGCTCAAAGTCCAGCTAACTCAAAACTCATAGCATTCTAAACCTTTAGGCTCGCTCTTCCCCCAAGGGGGCATAGTCAGATATATCACTTCCCTCTCCTATTCACGCGCTGGGATAAAAAAATCTGAAACTACGAGGCAACGCTGCATTTGTATGCAGCGTTGTTGTTAGGAATAAGCTTCTATTGAGATAGTTCTAATGGGAAGCACCCACAGCTAATGGTATAGGGATTAATTTGGATTCTTTCGAAATGCTATATATAAATTTAATGTGCCGCCCCACAACACACCACCAGTAAACCCACTTAAAAGACCAAAAAGAAGGTTAAAATCAAATGCATATTTCAAATCAGGTACAACCTTGAGAAAAACAATCAATGTGAATTTGATGACAAAAGCGATAAGAATAAATGTCAGCGTCAACGGCGTACCAGGCAGAATAATGAAATCCGTTCCCTCTTTGATTTTTAAACGCGCAGTAGCACGCCAGAGCAACCATCCAACGCCAAAGCCGATCATCAGCCCTGCCAACATTGAGACTGCTCCCCAGCGCGGGAAGGCCAGCTGGTTAATCACATCGCTTGCGCCCAAAAAAAGAAAGACTAACGGCAAGAGAAAAAGGCGGTAAACCTTCGTTTCCCTATCTTTCAATGCGATTATTCCCCTCGCGATGAGAAAAATAAGCAAAATCCAAGCCCATAAAGGGGTTCCGGTCAGAATGTTAAACAATGACATATTATGCTCCATGATGTTTGATGCGATAAAAATATTGCATGATGTTAGGAAGATATTTAGAAAAAAGAATACCAGCACAAATTAAACCCATAGTGATTAACCAAATCTGGGGGGTCCATGTAAAAAAAGCCACTAGAAGACCATTGGCAAAAAAGATGATTACCCAAATACATGTAATATATTTATTGATGAGATAAAATAGGATATGTTTGCGTTTTTCTTCAGAAACACTAGCACTGGCATAAAAAATGGTAAAGGGTTTCTTTACCAGCAAGCTAATCAATGAAACCAGAGCAAGTGACAGATAGCAAAAAACTGTGGGGTAGTTCAGTAAAAGTGTAGACCATCCAGCGAAATAATTAACAAACAGGACAATAAATGTCAGAATGTTAGTAATCATCACGGGTTCTCCCTGTCGGATACTTTTAATATTCCTATGAAGAATATAAACAGAACTAAGAAAATGAGAAATGAAGTTTTTTTGATTGAATGGAAAAAGAAACCAGCAGGGATATCTCATTTGACAGTTTTTCCCTTCAAAAAAGCTATATAAACGAGAGATTTTCATTTAACCATTACTTTTAAAGATGTGTGAATAAACTAATGTAAAAAGCTTTGTTATAAGTATTTTATTGAGTTAGAAATCTATACCAATAGCTTTGGCTTTCATCTTTTCGTAGAGCTTGCGCATAATCGTCATATTTTCTTTACGCACATCAATAATTGATTTTTCAATTGACGTTAAACGAGATTTATCTAAGTTTCCTAACCTTGCATAATGGGATGCTATTGCTTGACGTGCTTCATCGTAAGGCAATCCGCCTTTACGATTTTTGGGTAAACTATGAACTTCATTTACTGTCTTATATTGCGCAGGATTACTAACAAGGATTATGTGCTTCTTAATAATATCTATTTCCATTAAAGCTTTTTTAAGACTACTAATCATAGCCTTACTATTGGCATATCTTAGCAGATCGTTTTCTACAAGACTACGCTCCGTATCAATAAGTAATGACAAACCACCGCCTTTCTCAATGTTACGAAGATAACTACACAAATCATTGCGCACATCATGTAGTTTCTCGGTCATCAATGCTTCATCAAGACTTTTTACATAGTTATTTTCGCGAACAAAAATACGTTCTAACTCCTCAAATTCTTTAGAAATGATGACCTCCTATGATAACATCTTTATCTAACCAATCGGGACCATATTCTTTATCAGCATCTTTAGTAGAAAATTCCATATCACGAATATATTGTGCTCCATGCCGCTTTTTAAGAAACAGAAGTGTATGTGCTGGAGGTTCAGTCATTGCTAACCATTCCCACGCCGCTTTGCTATCGTTAGCACGGTCTGCTGCTTCTGATTCAGCAGTATAAATGCAGTTTTGATCTAACCCGCCTGCTCGTAACTCCTCACGTTCAGCATCCGTCATATAACTTTTGGGTAATTTCTTTTGCATAGGAAATCCCTTTCTGTAATCTGTCTTGAAATATTAAAATGGTTAAATCTGATCAATCAAATTTCCTATGAATTTTTCAATTTGTTGTTTGGAAATGAAAATAAGATATCTGTTTTTATTTTTGATCATTTTGATTTTTTGTATCAAAGAAACTTATCGTTTTTTCTGATACTTATACACTTAATTGATGGTCTTTATTGAACGTGACACAATTTTACGCATATTTACGAGTTTCTCCTGATGACAAGATACAGAAAATCAAAAACTTGGTTTGTTAGAATATGCTAACAAAAATGCTTTTTCTTCATTCCATATTGAATATAAACTATAAATAGAAGGAAAGCTTAGTGCTTTAATCGAAAGAACAGAGCAGGGGATTGTTATTGACACCTGAGTTTTTTGTATAACCGATTTTCTCTTGATGTTTTAGAAATTCTTAAAGATGTTAGTGAGCATAATTTATAAAGTACGCCAATTTATTAAGGGATAACAACCTATCATCATGAGCAAGACAACGGGCCATTTTAAACGCCCATACCCCCCGGCACAGCACGTGTAATGCCCTACGCATTCTTAAAAGAACACATCATTTTAAATCCTATAACATTGCGTCATAGGACGGATTGTGCTATTCATATAAGGTGTGAAAATGAAAAGCCTTGTCCGTCCTTATGTGACAAGGTTTTTTTATGCCGCGTCACTTTGACGTTGCTGTTTTGCTTGCTCGATGACATTCAAAAGATCCGATTGTAACCAACGGGATAAAAAACCAAATTTTAAAGGTTTTGGGAGAGAGCCATTGGTAACATGACGGCGGAAAGTTGAGACACTCATATGAAGCCATTTTGCACTTTCACGGTCTGTTAAAAGAATATCATTTTCTGTCATTCTAAAATCCTTTCACTATAAAAATGGAAACAAATCATAAGCATTTATTAACCATATTTTTGAATCATTGGAAAGGTATTTAGTCTATAAAAAACAATATTTTATCATATAATTTGTGATGTAATAATTTATGAGTCTTATTGAGAAAGAATGAGAGAGAAGAGAGAGAAAGTTATCCACAGATCATGGGGTAAATTACCCCATATCTTAAGATTGACCAGTGACATAAGCCGCCCATTTATCCATATAGACACGGCGCTGTTCTAGATAGTCAGTACGACGATAGGCACGCTCTACTTTACCACCGACCACATGCCCTAAAATGGTTTCAGCAACCTCATAGGGGGCATCGGTTGTTTCAGCAAGCCAATCGCGTAAACTAGAGCGAAAACCATGCGGGCAGGCATCAAGTTTATTATCTCTCATATATTGAGCCATACACTTCTGCGCAAGAGCCCCCCGACCGGTTGCAGAAAAGAAAAAATCATTACGAGAAAGCAATCGTGCTTGTTTTAAAATGTCTAATGCTTCAGATGATAGAGGCACACGAAATTCTGTTGTAGCATCACGTCTACCTTTCATACCTTCAGCAGGTATGGTCCAGATATCGCCATCAACTTGATCTTTATGAATATAACGTAAAGGATGTGTGCGAACGCCTGTCAGAATAAGCAACCGCAAAGCCAGTTGTGTTAGGGTTGTTTTTTGACAAAGTGTTTTATAAAAAGCCGGCACATCTCTCCAATCCATGGCAGGTATATTTTGTTTTTTATAACGTTGTTTGCCTAAAAGAGCGCGTGCTTTTTCTGCTGCTTGTAAATCAACATCCAATCCTAAGGTAGCCGCATGTTTGAGACATATATTAAGGCGAATGAGTGCTTTCTCTGCTGTTCCAGCTTTTGTATGCCAAATAGGGGCAAGCGTGTTGCGTATCTCTGTTTGTGTAATCTCAGAAACCGGCAGACAGCCTAATTTGGGGAGAATATGAAGGCGTAAAGGTGTAAAACAAATTCCATCTTTGCCATCCCCTTTTAATTCAGCTTTACGACTTTCAAAAGCATCCACGGCAATGTCTTTTAAATAATGGAGATTGCTTATTGCTTCACGCTTTTGTTTCTCACGTTTTTTAATAGGATCACGACCTTCGTGCAAAACAGAACGCCATTGGTTTGCCAATTCACGGGCTTGTTTTAAAGAGACATCTCGCAACGCTCCCAATCCCATTTCACGATGACGTCCGTGAAGGGTATACCGTAAAATCCATTGAGCACCTCCATCTTTACGCTTATGAAGTAACAAGCCAGCACCATCATTATATTTGCCAGCCCCCAATGTTGCGACAGATCTTGCATTAAGACGGTTCATAAGAGCCATTTTTTACTCCTTTCTTATACAAATTTGATCCACACATTCATCCCGCTTGTGATGTGCAAATGAGTGGTTTTGATTGATTAAAGATAAGCAGGTTTGAAATGAGAGAATCTTAGGTTATTCGAGACTCTCATTCAATATACAAAACAGTGAATTATCATTATAAATCAACGCCTTGACCGCCTTTTTCAAAATCCCCATGCCAATGCGGCGCAAATTGTTGGGAGCAATGCGGTTGGCTTGAATGGTGGAAACAACGCTATG
>NZ_JBHIRA010000006.1:0-124617 GCF_042196825.1 Bartonella sp. AC10YNML
TCGTTTCTTACCCCTATTGTTACCTCCCCTTTCGCGCCAAGAGCAACATTACCCTTGGCATCTATATCGGAAGCAGCAATATGGATATCTTTTCCAGAGAGAACAGTGGTCTCTTTTCCAGAACTTAAATGAGAGCCATTGTGCAAGGCAACATGAGATGTTTCACTCCCATTCTGATTGTCCATACTGTTGCGTGTGGCATCAATCGAAACATTCTTCTCAGCTTGCAAGAGAAGTTTATCCGTTGTTTGAACATCAGAGCCTAAGATATTCAAATCTTTTCCAGATACATAAGTGGGATTGATATACTTTGAAAAATATTTCTTTAAAACAAATGTGTGAATACACAACAACAAATGTATTCCGTTGGGGCGTTCTGTTTTGCATGAGGAGTATAATCCCATAAAAAGAATGCAATAAACAAAAACGTAAGATAATGC
The DNA here is from genome assembly GCF_042196825.1 of Bartonella sp. AC10YNML. Lineage (NCBI taxonomy): Bacteria > Pseudomonadati > Pseudomonadota > Alphaproteobacteria > Hyphomicrobiales > Bartonellaceae > Bartonella > Bartonella sp. AC10YNML. Next base: position 441 of record NZ_JBHIRA010000006.1, read on the forward strand.
GTCATCTTCATTTTCATTATTTAAAAGACATTACTCTAAATGCTTTTGAAAATCGTAAAGCTAAATTAAAAGAAGATGATAAAGTTGGAAACTAGTTTTTCTCTTTGTAACTTTATATTCTTCCCCAATGAGGCTGTATTCCCGTTTCAGAACTTACTCCAACAGATGTAGTACGCTCGTTCTAATCTGGTATATAAAAGTAGACTAAAGTTCGTCACTGGTTATGATCTTTTCCTATTTCTGAGATTAATTAAATACTTTCCACTTAGGCGTAAAATGATAGCCGTGATATAAAATTTTATGTAATCAGTAGCTATAAAATCCATATATACCACCAATTCGCCCTCTATAATATAAAACTTTCTTCTTTACAGTCTTATAGCACAAAATGATACAAATAAAAAATAGAAGATTAAGAGAGATTAAAATAGAGGGCTAATAAAATAAAAGCCCCGTTAAACGAGGCCTTCGTATTTTTTTGTGCTTATAATTTTATTTTTAGGAAATTAGAATTTGTAAGCGACGCCTACACGGAAATCATTGGTTTTGTAATTGAATTCACGTGTATCGTTGGCGAATTTCTTTTTACCAAAATCGGAGTAACGGTATTCTGCACGTAAAAGAACGTTGTCTGTCATTGCAAAATCAACTCCACCACCAATAGTAAAACCAACCATTGTCTTCGTTTCATCAGCCCAAGCACCACCCGTCAAATCTACGCTTTGCTTATTCTCTGCATTAACATTTTTATCCCCGCCAGCATTCTGCTCAACTTTAGCTCTCTCTCCTTTTCCTGCAACTGACTGAATGCCCTGTACCTGCGCATAGGCAATACCACCAGCAACATAAGGCATAATACGGTCAACAGCAGCAAAACCGATACGAACGCGTGTAGCACCAGACCATTTTTCTTTATAACTGTGCTTTTCCGTTACCTTGTCACCTATTTCAAACCGTTGCTGATCTTTTAATTCAACCTTAGCTTTTTCAAGGGCATTATTAAAAAATGCCACATCTTCTTTAGTAAGAGTCAATTCACGGGCTGTTTTTGATTCTTCACGGTCTGCCCAAACTGCATCGGTTTCAACACCGAGAATGAGACCATTTCCAAGATCTACGTTAGATCCGGCATAAATCCCACCCATGAAACCTGAAGGACTAGGTGTGTTATCTTTTTTGACAAGTTCTTTATCTTCTCCTGGAATAGTTACTTTAGTTTTACTCGAAAAGTTACCAACTTGACCACCAAGATAAAAGCCTGTCCAAGAAAACGAAGGGGCTGCTGCGATAACTGCTGGGGTTGTTTCACGAGGGATGATAACATCAGCAGCTTGTGCTGCAGAAGCTGAAATTAAAGCAGCAATAGAAGTTGCTATTAAAGATTTTGTATTCATAATTTTGCTCCTAAATTAACTATAAAACGACCTTACAAGATTATAAATAGAAAAGCTGTAGTAAAAATGTCACAATCATACAAATAAAAATCCCAGAAAACAGCGCTTTTGTAAAAGTCAATATCTTTTGGAAATTTAATTTTTTATTAATACTTTGTATTCATAATTGCACTTTTGATGAAATTAGAACTTGTAAGCGACACCTGCACGAAAGTCATTGGTTGTATAGCCTAGTTTATCCTTTGCAAATTGCTTCTTACGCAAGTCTGAGTAATGGTGCTCTGCACGCAACAGAACATTGTCTGTCATTGCAAAGTCAACACCTAAAGTGAAACTAACCAGTATCTTTGTCTTCATCATGCAAATTAGCAGAAGCGATCACTTGACCAGTATTATCAGCCAGCCTCTTTTTTCACTTCAATTGCGGAAATGCCCTACATTTGCGTATAAGCAATACCATCAGCAAAATAAGGTATTATACGATTAGCAACTACAAAACTAATACGGGCCCATGTTAAACTAGACCATTTTTCTTCTTCAGTAAAAATTATAAACCATTGTATCATCATCGTGAAGCTTTTCTGCATCAGCCAAAGTAACGCTAGCATTTATAAGATTTTGGCTAAGTTTTTATATCTCATACGCCTCAAGATCCTCTAAGTACGTTTTTGTGTTTCCACGGTCATGCCCAGACTGCATCTGTTACAACACCTAAGATGAAGACATTTCCAAGATCAAAGTTAGATCCTGTATAAAAACCGCCAATCAAACCTGAAAGTTTAGGCAATCCATATTTGTATGGAGTTTTCTCTTTTATCTCTAAATAAAATAGATCAACTTGACTTGAAAAGTTGCCAACTTGATCCCCGATATAAAAACCTGTTCAAAAAAAGTAGGAGCAGCAATACCTGTTGGAGCTGCTTCACCAAGGATGATAGAATTAGCAGCTTGTATCGCAAAGCTATAATTATAGTGATAACAGAAATTATGATTAAAGATTTTATATTCGTAAACTTTTCTCCTAATTTATTTAGGAACAAAGTATTATATGACTACAGAAAAACGCTGTAGTCAACATGATACAACCATAGGAAATGAAAGACGAACCAAAGATAAAATCATTTCATAACTTCACTTCGTACAAGAAATTGTAAGTTATAAATGTGCATAAGATATTGATTTTACATCGTGGTTATTGTCTCTCGTTTATGACAATCTTTTTAAGAAAATCCGAATAATATCTTTTAAATCCCTAACAAATATAGGGTATGTGATAATATAGCAATAGAAAAATAACAGAGGCTCCGTCTTCGACAGAGCCTCATAACAATTTATTTTGTCTTCATCATTTCGTTTTTGACGAAATTAGAATTTGTATGCAACACCTACACGGAAGTCATTGGTTCTGAAATTATATTCTTTTTCTTTTGCAAAAAATTTCTTTTTACCATAGTCCGCGTAACGGTATTCTGCACGCAACAGGACATTATCAGTCACTGCAAAATCAAGACCACCACCAATAGTGAAACCAACCATTGTTGCTGTTTCATCAGATGAACCTGAAACAAAAGTTTTATTACCTACCTTCACTTCTCCATAAGCAGCCTCTAGCTGTGTATAGGCAACACCTCCAGCAACATAAGGCATAATGCGGTCAGCAGCAGCAAAACCAATACGTACTCGCGTAGCACCAGCCCATTTCTGTTTAAAACCAACACCTTCTGATACATCCACAATTCCTTGCGCAGCTGTATTTCTAACACTTAAACTCTTTACAATTTCAGTTCCACTAGCTGAAGGAGTTTCAGTTCCACTAGCTGGAGGAGTTTCAGTTCCACTAGCTGGAGGAGTTTCAGTTTTAGAAACTACTCGCACATCCTTTTTGCCAGACCAAATCATATCTGTTTCAACACCTAATATAATGCCATTTCCAAGATCAAAGTTAGATCCTGCATAAAAACCGCCAATAAAACCTGAAAGTTTAGGTGACAAGTCTTTAAAAACTGAAGTATCTTTATCTTTATCTTTTAATTCAACTTTACTTGAAAAACCACCAATCTGACCACCGATATAAAAGCCTGTCCAAGAAAATGAAGGGGCTGCGATGACTGCTGGGGCTGTTTCACGAGGAATGATAACATCAGCAGCTTGTGCTGCAGAAGCCGCTGCCATGGCGATAACAGAAGTTGTTACTAAAGATTTTATATTCATAAACTTTGCTCCTAATTTATTTATGAGCACAGTGCTACAAGATTACAGAAAGAAAAGCTGTAGTAAAAATGATACAGTTACAGAAAATGGAGGGCTTATCCCAGAAAAAAATGCTTCATAGCTTGATTTTGTACGAGAAACCGTAAGCTGTATAATGTAATAACTTATTGATTTTAAATATAATTATTGTTTATTGCTTATGAATAATATTTTTTAAAAAACCTGAAGAATATCTTTTCATATCCACAATAAATTATGTGTTGTGTGATAATATAGCAACAGAAAATAACAGAGGCTCTGTCAAAGACGGAGCCTCTTCGTTATTTAACTTACCATCTGTTAAAATTTGTAAGCAACACCTACACGGAAATCATTGGTTTTGTAAGAAGTCTCATATTTATCATTTGAGAATTTCTTTTTACCAAAATCTGAGTAACGATATTCCGCACGTACAATAATATTATTGGTCATTGCTAAATCAACACCAGCACCAAGGGTGTAACCAACAAGGGTCTTTGTTTCATCAGACAGAGTACCAGAAGCGATTACTTTGTCTGAATCTTTATCTGTTATTGAAATCAACGCACTATCTTGAAGCTGTGTATAAGCGATACCACCAGCAACATAAGGCATAATGCGTTCAGCTGCAAAACCAATACGCACGCGCGTTGCACCAGCCCACTTTTCTTTAAAAGTGAAACTGTGGGTTCGTTTAGCGCCAGGTTTAAGCGCATCTTTACCAATATTAATTGCAGCGTCTTTTAATACCTTGTTAATATAATTGATGTGTTCTGGGGCAATGACATATGTTTTTCCTGTCTTCGTGTCATCTTTATTAGACCACATGATATCTGTATCAACACCTAGAATAAGGCCATTACCAAGATCAACGTTGGAACCTGCGTAAAGACCACCCATGAAACCAGAGAGTTTAGGCAAAAGGTCATCAGGCACTGGAATCTTTTTTCCGTTACTGAGAATATCCATTTTCGTTTTACCCGAAAAACCACCAATCTGGCCCCCAACATAAAAACCTGTCCAAGAAAAAGTTGGAGCAACAATAACGGGAGCAACAGGTGTTGGACTTGGGGGAACAATAACATCTGCTGCTTGTGCTGCTGAAGCTGAAACAAAAGCGAAAGCAGAAGCTGTTATTAACCATTTCATATTCATATTTTCTCTCCATAGCTGAATATTTATTTGAACACACCATTTCATATAGAGCTCCATCTTCAGATATCTGTAGCAAAAATGATACACTTATAAAAAAAACAAAAAGCCAATCAAAGCACCCTTAATTGCTTGATCTGTAATAAATAAGAATTAAACTATGCCACTGCATAAATGATTTTCTCTTGTCACATTTGCTCTCCTTTATAAATTTTGCAAAAAACTGCGTCACAGAACCCTCCGTGTAAAGCATGTACTATGGCTATGAAAGATTGTCTTTTATAGCTCACCTGCACTATTGAAGATGCTCTCATTTATATTAAAATAACGAAAACCATTCCCCTGCACATCACAAAAGAGCAAATGTGTGTGGATAAATAAAACTATTAAAGGCTAAAATGCCACCTATGAATACTCTCAATATCAAAAATAGCGAGAACTGTTAAAATATTGAGAACAGCCAAATGCAACCGTTCTATTTAAATTCATACAAACAACGTTTTTAGCTTCATCGTTCGCATAACAAAATGTGAATAGCTCTTTGATTGTTTTTTCATCATTGTAAAGAATGCTTGTATCGCACAAAACAAGATCTCCACTACCCTATGGACTGCAACAAAATTACATGCAATTTCATCACACATGCTCTTTGTTTTAATTAGGCATTTATTATTTTTTGAAATACTTACGCTTCTGCTTAACTTTCTAGAAAATCTTTTCCAGAGCTTCAGCATTATTTGTAGGCTATCATTTCATACTTCTTTACAAGACTAAATTGAAAAAAATGCCTAAAGACAGACAACCGGTATGATAAACATTAAAACTTATATAGAAATATCCTTAGAGCTGAAAAAATGAGAAATCTTTCTTAAAGTTTTCAAACCACACCTTGCTTTAAAAATCATGAATTTGGCAGAAAAAATATCTGATATTTTGAATCATAGACAAATGAATATTTCATATCTGTAGTCGAAGCATACCATCAAAGATCAAAAGTTTAACATTTTTGTTTTTTCACTTGATTTTGATGAAGTATCCTCTCAAATCCTCTCTGCAAACAGCTTAGTTTCTTGTCGAAAGAATTTTTCTTAGCTCCTTCCCCATGTGATTCACTTAACTAAATGCTCCCTCTGGACAAGCCCTATTCTAAAAACACTCTTATCAAGGAGTTTGATATGCACTGTATAGTCACGCTTAAAATGACAGTATTTACAGCATAATAGCGCAACCCAAAATCCGGAGGCTATATTTATCCAAATCCATGAATTTTGTAACGAGCGATTGCCATTATATAGAGTATTCTTGCACCGAAATCCACTTCCCCATATCTTTTTCAAATAGTACTCTTCCCCCCTCCGTACACAATTATAATACCCTTTGCGAACAACTGCTCCTCCACTTTTCAAATGATAAAAAATATCTCCTCTCTTCAATTCCCGATCATACGTTAGACCTCTTGATGCTGTTTTTTTTACTTTTTAATAACTCATTGGACTTCGTCTAAATAAGTCTGGTCGTCTTCCTTTCCCTAATCCTTTTTTAGGATAATGACCTCTTTTTTTACCAGAATGTAACACAGGGACTAACTTAGCTGTTGTTATGCATTGGTTGTTATTCGTGCAAGAAAGTTCCATTTGAACAACTTCAGAGAAGATCTTGCTCAATTGTTCACTAGAAAAAAGATCTCTAGGAAGAACAATCGTAGATATGTCCTGTATTAACTTTTGAGAAAACAAGAAAGAAGCACCCTGAGCTACAGAGATTGAAGCAAACGTAGCAAAAGTTGTCATAAAATATTTTATGTTCATAAATTTAACCTCGTAGAAATATCCATAATGGATTTTACCTAGTGTCTTCATTGCAAATTTCCAGAAAAAATAGCATGTTTATAGATAAAAAGTGAGAATCCTCAAAAAACAAAGCTTTGAAACATTTTAATTTTAAAATAAATGCAAATTGCCCCACTTTACAAACATAGAAATCACTTGTTTGGCAATGCATAAAAGCACAAAATATCGTCTAGGGAGAATAAAATACACAAATGTCATATCAACATATTGATTTATAATCCCCCCCTATCGAATGAGCGCTCTCAGTATCATAAGATTATCTTATTTTAAATTCGCTCATGATACATTAAGCAAAATTATTCGCTTACATGTCATAAATGAGGTTGATATATGGATAAGACTCTTGAAAAAAGAAGTTTTATCTTATGAGGCCATTTAAACGCAAAAGTTATTATAACATTTTAATTTGGTAAAAGCATATTCCTTGCTAATTTGTTTCTAGGTGTCGTTCTTTGCATTGTTCAGTATAATCATGGTTGTCTTTATATATTAATCATATAACATATTTATTTATAATGATAATATATCGTTATCCAGATTAAATTAGAACTCCGAATACCATAAAAACCCTTTCATTCCAAATCTTCCTCATGTTGAATCAACCAAAACCATTTGTTTGTACATTACAAGTGGGGAAGCCTATGTGGAGTGAAGCTGTACAATAAAGGACTAAAAATGCCTTTTATGAATCGTCTCTAGTGCCAAGGGTTATCGCAAAATTGGGTGTTGGCAAAATGTGTGATAGTAGCAGCTTGTCAACTCTATAAGCGTAAGATGGTAGTGTTCAATAGATTTTATATTGGTATTGGAGGCTTTATCGTTATACCATTCATAAGCGCCCCTGTAAAATGGACTTTGGTGCCGGTTTCTTTAAAAAAGCACATGAATTAGCAACACAAACATATTCCGTTTAGGGCGTTCTGTTTCACACGAAAAACGTAAATCCATTAAAAACATGAGAAACAAAAGCATGAGGCAATGCGTAATCTCTATTATTTAACAGACATTGCTTTAAATACTTTTGAAAGTCGTAAAGCAGAATTAAAAATGATGGTAAAGATGAGAGGATAAAATGCCCATAATGTACAAGCATTTTTCCCTCTCACATCAATAATTAACTCCATTTAAAAGCCAATTTTAAAGTTAGCTATGCGCAAAAATATCAACTTCCGCCCATCCTAAAAGATCAAGCCTAGCTCTCATAGGCAAAAATTGAAAGCATGCCTTGGCAACATTTTCTCGCTCTTCACGTCTTAAACGTTCTTCAAATATAACCTTTAAACGATGCAAATATAACACATCCGACGCAGCATATTCAATTTGTGCCTGCGATAACGTTTCTGCTGCCCAATCGGAAGATTGTTGCTGTTTAGAAATATTCACATTCAGCAATTCATTACAAACTTCTTTTAAGCCATGACGATCCGTATAAGTACGCGTGAGTCTAGAAGCAATTTTTGTACAAAAAACAGCTTCTGGCATAACACCAAATGTATGCGCTAAAATAGCAAGATCAAAACGCCCAAAATGAAATATTTTGGTAACCGCGTTATCTTCAAGAAGCTTGACCAAATTAGGTGCACTCTTTTGTCCTTTAGCAATTTGTATAATATCAGCAGTACCATCTCCGGAAGAAAGCTGCACAACACATAAACGATCACGATGCGGTTGTAAGCCTAAAGTTTCGGTATCAATCGCAATAGCATCAGTTTTATAATTGTCTAAGTTTGGTAAATCACCTTGATGAACACGAATCTCAGCCATTTACCCTCCTATTTGCTAAAGCTGCAAGAATACGCGCCCAAGACCGCTGCCCCTTATGAAACGATTTTAAATTATACTTTTCATTGGGAGAATGAATACGATCATTATATAATGCAAATCCAACCAGAACAGATTCCATATCAAGAATTGACTGAAAATCTCCCACAACCGGAATTGATCCCCCCATAGCGTCGAGTATAGCAGGATTGCTCCATTCTTGCGACAAAGCTTCTTTTGCGGCCTTGATAAAAGGTGAATCATAAGGAATTTGAATTGCAGAAGAACCACCATGCCCCTTAAATTCAACAGTACAATCAGCAGGAATAAGACCGCACACATAATGACGGAAAGCTTGGCGTATTTTCTCTGGATCTTGCTTATGCACTAAACGAAAAGATACTTTCGCATTCGCTTGAGAAGCAATAACTGTTTTTATTCCTTCTCCTTCATAACCACCACTAATCCCGTTAACTTCTGCTGTAGGACGCGCCCATACAAGTTCTAAAATGCTCCGTCCTTTTTCACCAGCAGGAATGGAAAGTCCTATAGGACCAAGAAAATTTTCAGCAGTACAATTCAGGGCATTCCATGATTGCAAAATCTGTGAAGGTGTTTCTTCAACTCCATCATAAAAACCTGGAAGCGTTACACGACCATTGTCATCATGAAGTCCTGCTAAGATTTTTGTTAAAATATGAATAGGGTTAGCAGCTACCCCTCCATAAGCACCAGAGTGCAAATCACGATCGGCTGCTGTAATCGTAACCTCTTCTCCTAAAATACCCCGAAGAGCAATACAAACAGATGGTGTATCGGCATCCCACATTGCTGTATCACAAACCAATGCACAATCAGCCTTAAGTTCATCCCTATTTTCTTTTAAAAAAGGAACAAGAGAAGGAGAACCACTTTCTTCTTCTCCCTCAAATAAAACAGTAACCTTAATGGGAAGTTGCCCCGTTTCTTTCTTAAATGCACGACATGCCTCAACAAAGGTCATGAGCTGACCTTTGTCATCAGAAGCGCCACGAGCACAAATAACTTTTTCTCCATCTTTTTCCTTTAATGAAGGATTAAATGGATCATCTTCCCATAAATTTAATGGATCAACAGGTTGAACATCATAATGTCCATAAAATAACACATGCAGACAATCATCTGAAGGCCCTGGATGATGTCCAACAACCATTGGATGACCTGGTGTATCACGCCGTGAAGCCTCAAAACCTATTGTTTTTAAATCTTCTACCAACCAATCAGCTGCTTTACGACATTCATCCTTATAAGCCAAGTCTGTAGAAATCGATTGGAAACGTAAAAGAGAAAAAAGGCGTTCAAGGCTCTTTCCTATATTCTCATCAAGATGTGTTAATACTTTATTCAACATAAAAAAACCTCTCAAGCCTCGTATATTCGTATAATTGTAAGAACCTGACTTTAAGCCTCTTGTAGGATTTTGCAAGACACCTTATTCATTTTTGACACTGTGAGCAGTAAAAACTTGAACGCCCAGCCTGTAAAATACGTATAATAGGCGTTCCACATTCCAAACATTCCTTGCCTTCTCGTCCATAAACTGAAAAAGCGTGTTGAAAATAACCAAGTGAACCATCTATATGCATATAATCACGTAAAGAAGAGCCACCGGACAAAATGGCTTCAGAAATCACATTGCGTATATTTTGTGCTAAAGAATCTGCAAATTCACGTGCACGTGTCGTTTTTGATGCCAATGTAAATGCACTACGTTGTGGAGATAAACGACTCCGCCAAAGTGCTTCGCAAACATAAATATTCCCAAGACCCGAAACAATAGACTGATCAAGTAAAACGCCCTTGAGAGACATTTTTTTATTAACAAAAGCCTTTTGTAAATAACGACCAGAAAACGAATTACTCATAGGTTCAAGCCCTAGCTTATTTAAAAGCGGATGTTCATAAAGCTTGTCCGTATCGACTAAAAGCATAAACCCAAAGCGACGCACATCATTATAAATAAGATGATAAAATTCACCATCCCTTGTCTGAATATCCATGATAAAATGGTCATGCTTAACCAATTTATTTCTCGTTGAAAAAGCTTTTCTCAAAATGTCATTCTCTATACGCCATGAACCAGACATTCCTAAATGGCTTAAAATCGTTTCATTATGAGAAAGATGAAATAATAAATATTTCGCACGTCGACCAAGTTCTATAATTTTTCTGCCGATAAGGCGCTCAGAAAACACCTCAGGAAAAGGAAAACGCAAATCTCTACGATTAAGTTTGACAGATACTATCTTTGCATCAGTTACAACAGACTCAAGTCCACGACGAACTGTCTCTACTTCAGGAAGCTCAGGCATTACTCTTCTTTAATAATTATACACTTTCCAATCGTATGACTGATAAATTGGCTTCTTCCCCCCCCCTCCTCAAAGAACGAAGACTCCCACAACATCTGGTCTGTAAACAATCAAGTTTCTTGTTGAGTGGCTTTCTCTTGGCTTTCTACTCATGTGAGTCATTTAACTAAAGGCTTTATGGCCAAACCCTGCCTTGAATATATACCACACACTCTAAAATACTTAGCGTATCAATGAGACTTGCATACCACCCCACCTTAAATGACGAAGTTTTACAGCATAACAGAATTAAGTCCATTCACCCTTACGAAATACAGGAACTCTTACACCATCTTGGGTAATGCCATCTATGTCAATTTCACCAGAACCAATCATCCAGTCAATATGAATGACACTTTTATTTCCACCACGTGCTGCAATCTCTTCTGACGTCAATGATGCCCCATCTAAAAAGCATTTGGAATAACACTGCCCTAAAGCAATATGACATGCAGCATTTTCATCAAATAAGGTATTATAAAAAAGGAAGTCACTCTTAGAAATTGGTGAAGAATGGGGCACAAGAGCAACTTCACCTAAGCGACTAGCCCCTTCATCACTTTGCAAAACCTGTTGCAAAACTTCCTGACCTGTTGATGCACGAGCCTCAACAATACGCCCTGCTTCAAAACGCATCTCAATATTATCAATCAGTGCTCCTTGATAAGAAAGAGGCTTTGTTGAGCGAACGAAACCTTCAACCTTATGAGCATGAGGAGTCGTGAAAACTTCTTCTGTCGGAATATTCGGATTGCAAACAACACCATTTTGAGCTGCAGATGCACCACCATGCCATTCATGATCATCTGCCAAACCAACTGTTAAATCGGTACCTGGTCCTGTAAAATGCAAAGCAGAGAAACGCTGCTCATTAAGCCAAGATGACCGTTGTTTCAAAGCTGCATTATGGACACTCCATGCATGCACTGGATCTTCTTCTGTAACACGTGAAGCAGAAAAAATTGCATCAGCTAATTTTTTAATCGCCTCATTAAGTGGTAAAGAAGGAAACATCGCCTCAGCCCATCCTGCTGTTGGATATGCAACAATCGACCAATTCATAGCAAAATTAGATATTTTTTTAAGAGCAGGCTGGTAAGCTAACGAAGTCGCCTTATTCAAACGCGCAACCTTGTCAAAATCTTGATTGGACAAAAGCAAAGGATTATCCCCAACAATCGCTAAACGCGCTGCCCCATTTTCAAAAGCCTTTGCCATTCCCTCATAGAGCCAAGAAGGAGCACAATCAAAACTAGCCGTATGAGCATTTTCAAAACGTGTAAGTGATAACATATCATCACTAAAAATTGGTGTAATGACACCAGCACCAATCTTATAAGCATGATATGCGATACGCCGAACAAAAGGGAGGGCTGAAACTGGAGCAGTTAAAACAAGATCCTGCCCCTCTTGTAAATTCAACCCCACTTTCACTGTAATTTCTGCAAGACGATTAAGCATTTCAGGCGAAATTGTCTCATGAATATCAAAGTACATTACCAATACCCTTTTTTAAATAGAATGCGTTCTTTATGTCGTCATATTATAAATTGTTATTCAATATCTTTTGAATTTACTTTCTCCACGTATAATTATGGATATCATGATCGCTAAAGAGTTCACTTAATTCATAAACTGCAATGGATTGTAAAAACACTTCCTTGGTCGTGCAAAAATTATCGGTTTGTGTACCGTTTTTCTAACATTGCAACAATTGCATTTAACTGATCTGATGAAGGTAACGCCATAATCGGTTTATTTTCTTCTTTCCTAGCTGGGTGTTGAGGCGCATAGGCGGGAATGGGAACTTTATCAAGCTGTACCATCGCAAAAGACGTAGGATGGTCCGTCTTGGACTGTGCTACCTGTGTAGAAGAAGATATACTCTTTTCTGTTCTTATTCCTCTACTTTCTAAACTTTCATCCACAAAGCTTGGCGTATTACCAGAACGTTCTTGGGCAAACGCATAAGCAACATCATAAGGGCGATTATTTGTAGGAATTTGAAGTGACCCATCACGCGATCGTTTTTCATAAAAAGCATTTCCCCCTGCAACATGAACATAGTGCATGTTTTTATACGGAAAAGACAAACCAGCGGTATGAAAAAACTTAGCGTGTTTAACTTTATTATCTCGTTCACCCCGTAAAACGGCATCAGCCGCTTCTCTTACACGAGCAACAGATGCTTTCTCCGTCATAGGACGTGTTAAAACACCAGGAGCAAACTGCTTATATTGACCAACAACACCACAAATCGTCTTAGGATAGGCAGTTGAATTAACACGATTCATAACAACCGTCCCAACGGCAATCATTCCTTCACGGCTTGTGCGATTTGATTCAAAATACATCGCTCGCATAAGGCATTGACGCTCTGTCAATGGATACGTAACCGTTTTTGTCTTATTATTTATTTTTCCAGTATCTAAATGATTTGAAGCACATCCCACAATAACTAACGGCGCTACACAACAGGTAACAAAAACATTCCAACGATTTTTTTTCATCTTATGCAACACATTCCTATAATCTCTAAGCTATTCAAATTTTGAAATGAGCTTTAAATGTATCTCTCAATAAAGTACATAGCTAATTGTTACCACTCAGTAAAACTTTAATACAAGAGGTAATCAAAAAGTATCTATGCAAAATAAAAAATAAAAAACTCTTAATTTACAGATCGATATTGTTATTCTTCACGATTCAATATAGGCCATAATAACCCAGACGTTTCAATTACAATAAAATAACACTATCCACTTCTTCTACATACGAAAAAAATAATACAGATATCCCCTTTGAATATAAAATTTTAACAAAATGATCTGAAAGGAAATTCCCCTAGAAAACTCCCCTCCAGCCACAGTGTGAATGATGGTATCATTCAATATACAAATATGTCAAATCAAGAGTTAGAAATCTGCCATGCTTCTCTGAAAAAACTCTTTGTTACTTCTTTGTGCTTTTCCATAAGATGGTTATCTTATTCTTTCTATAGCTGCACTCTAAGAAAATACTCATATATCTACAAACTTATTTTATACATATAAGAAAAATTTTAATCTATTTTCTTATCACCTACCCCAACTTTATAAGTAAGATCATCGCGAGGACGATCAGAAGACATATGATAACCCGTTATGATATAATGCAACATTTCAGCAATATTGGTAACATGATCACCAATTCGTTCAATGTTTTTTAAACAAAACAGTAAGTGCGTACAAACCGTAATATTGCGCATATCTTCCATCATATACGTCAAAAGTTCACGAAAAAGAGAAGTATACAAAGCATCAATCTTCTCATCACGCTCCCGCACAGCGTCAATACGCTCTAATAAGCGACTCGTATAAGCATTTAACACTTCTTTTAATTGATTGAGCGCTAAAGCTGTAATTGTTTCAAGTCCATGATAAAAGGACGCAGATTGACGTATTTCTGAAAGTGCAACAGTCCTCTTAGCAATGTTTTTGGCCATATCCCCAATCCGCTCAAGATCAGAAGAAATACGAATGGCTCCAATAATTTCACGCAAATCGACAGCCATCGGCTGGCGTTTGCATATAATAGCAACCGCTTTTTCATCAATGTCACGTTCTGCTTCATCTAAAAACACATCATCGGCAATCACTGTCGTTGCAAGTTGAAGATCACTACACACAACCGATGCGACAGAACGTTCAATCATCCTTTCTGCATGGCTCCCCATTTCTGTAATCCTTACTCTTAAATATTTTAGTTCTGCATCATAAGAACGGACAGTATGTTTCATAGACATATCTTACACTCCTCAATTCACCTATCCAAAACGCCCCGTAATATAATCTTGCGTCCGTTGCTCTTTTGGTGAAGTAAAGATCATTTCAGTTGCACCAACTTCTACCAAATGCCCTAAATGAAACATAGCCGTATATTGAGAAACACGTGCGGCCTGTTGCATGGAATGTGTTACAATAACAATTGTATAATTTTGCCGTAACGCATCGATAAGCTCTTCAATCCGTGCTGTCGCAATGGGATCAAGAGCTGAACAAGGCTCATCCATCAAAATAACTTCAGGACTAACCGCAATAGCACGTGCAATACACAAACGCTGTTGTTGTCCCCCTGATAAACTTGTTCCAAGATCATGAAGACGGTCTTTTACTTCTTCAAACAAACCTGCCTGCCTCAAACTCTTTTCAACCACATCATGCAATTCAGAGCGTGTTTTAACCAAACCGTGAATGCGTGGACCATACGCAACATTCTCAAATATAGATTTTGGAAAAGGACTAGGCTTTTGAAAAACCATTCCAACACGAGCACGCAATTCTACAACATCAATCCTCTGATCATAAATATTCTCCCCATCTAAGGTAATAAGACCCGTTATTTTAGCACCTTCAATCGTATCATTCATACGGTTAAAACAACGCAAAAAAGTTGACTTCCCGCATCCTGATGGACCAATCAAAGCAGTCACTTGATGTTCAGGAATATCAAGTGTAATACCATGGAGTGCTTCTTTGTCTCCATAAGAAACCTTCACATCCTGACCACGCATTTTAATCTTCATTACAAAAACTCACCTTACAAAAATCTTATCGAAATTGTTATTTTATTAAAATTACGGGCGGCGTTCAAATCGTCGACGTAAAAAAACCGCAGAAATATTCATGATCGCAAGAAAAATCATTAATACAATAATAGCCCCTGACGTCTTTTCAACAAAAGCGCGCTCTGCTTCACCAGCCCACATAAAAATTTGAACAGGCAACGCTGTTGCTGGATCCATGGGAGTCGTAGGAATATTAACAACAAAAGCAACCATTCCAATCAAAAGCAAAGGCGCAGTTTCACCCAAAGCCTGAGCTACTCCAATAATTGTACCTGTCAAAATACCAGGCGCGGCTAAAGGAATAACATGATGAAAAATCATTTGTGTTTTTGATGCCCCCAACCCTAAAGCTGCTGCACGAATAGAGAGAGGAACAGCACGCAAAGCAGAACGTGTTGCAATAATAATCGTGGGGAGAGTCATGAGCGCTAAAACAAGCCCCCCAACAAAAGAAGCGGAACGTGGTAATCCCAAAAAATTAATAAAAACCGCGAGTCCTAAAAGACCAAAGACAATCGAAGGAACAGCTGCAAGATTATTGATATTAACTTCGATAAAATCTGTAAATTTATTTTTACGTGCATATTCTTCCAAATAAAGAGCCGTTGCTATGCCTATCGGAAGTGAAACCAATAAAACAATGCCTATCATATAAAGAGAACCAATAATCGCAACCCCTAACCCAGCAGTCTCAGGACGACTTGAAGCGCCAAGTGTAAAAAAACCAACATTAAATGTTTTATAAAGCGTACCATCATGCGCTAAACGCTTTATCCATTCTATTTGCCGATTAGAAACTTTACGGTTTTTTTCTGCTACATGCAGATCAATCTGCCCCTTATAAGCAGAATCGATATCCGCAGCTGCCAAAACTTTGATTTTTTGCATTGTGCCAATCAGTCTTGGATTCTTTGTCACCATTTCACGGAGTTGAACACGTACACCACTTGAAAACATACGGCTAACATCCCGCAGGGAGGCTCGATCATTTTGATCGATATCAAGTTTCTTGGCTAACGCATTGCGTACAAGAATTGGATAATTCGCCATTATGAGGACCTGTGGATTTGTTTTATGTTGACCACCTGGATCAATAATCTTTTCATCCAAATAAATCGATAATGTCATTTGACTCTGCAAAAAGGCTGTATAACCTTGACTAATGATAGACCATAAAAGCGCAAATAAAAAAAACAAACCAATAAAAATGGCAATCAAACCATAAGCACGAAAACGACGTTCAGCCCAATACCGACGTTTGAGGCTAATATTGCGACGAGGAAAAAGAATTTTTTCATTCATTCATATTGTTCCCGATATTTACGCACAATATAAAGAGCTAGAATATTCATCAAAAGTGTCATGACAAAGAGTGTCATTCCTAATGCAAAAGCCACCAAAGTTTGTGGAGAGTTAAACTCAAAATCACCAGTCAATTGATTAACAATCTTAACTGTCATCGTCGTCATTGCTTCGAAAGGATTGAGTGTTAAGTTTGCAGCAACACCCGCCGCCAAAACCACAATCATTGTTTCACCAATTGCACGCGATGCTGTCAACAAAATTGCTCCCATAATCCCTGGAAGCGCTGCCGGTATAACGACTTTCTTAATTGTTTCAGATTGTGTTGCTCCTAAACCATAAGAACCTTCACGTAAAATGCGTGGAACAGCTGTTATAACATCATCCGACAAAGAGGAAACAAAAGGAATCAACATAATTCCCATCACAACTCCAGCAGTCAAAACACTTTGCGCCATAATAAAACTAACCCCGTCTGAGAGAGAAGCAGAGAGATCTCGTAAAAATGGTCCTACAACCTTCAAAGCAAAAAAGCCATAAACAATCGTTGGAATGCCAGCAAGAACTTCTAACAATGGCTTCACAATTGCTCGCAATCGCGAAGAAGCATACTCGGCCATATAAAGAGCTGAAAATAATCCTATAGGTACAGCAAAAAGCATGGCAACAAATGCAATATAAAGCGTACCAGCAAGAAGTGGTATTAAACCAAATTGTCCTACTTCACCGCTTGAACCGCTCGCGGAAAAACGCGGATCCCAAACCGTTCCTAAAAAGAAATTTGAAAAAGATACAGACTGAAAAAAGCTTATTGTCTGAAAAAACATAGAAAGTGCAATGGCTATTGTCGTCAAGATAGCAACGATAGAAGCACAAACCAGTCCAATAATAATCAAAGATTCAACCTTATTACGCGCACGCTGATGAGGAGCAATTTGCATTATTCCACAGATAAAACCAAAGAATGCAATAGCAAAAAGGAAACCATAACCAATGAACTGAAGCTTTTCAGAAGAAAATACCCATGACTGTGCCATTGTGTACACATCATCCGATACTTCATCAGGTAAAATAAATCCCTTCGCGAATAATTGTGCCTGCACTGTCTTATAGGAAGCGGTAGAAAGATCCCCTTCAAAGTGATGAAGCATTTTGGCAAGACTTCGAAGAGTCTCCCAAAGTAAATCATGATTTACAGGCTCTGTTATATGCGCACTATATGCCTCAAGCTCTTGAGAGGCATTATATTCTAAATAAATTGTACTCCCAGAATCCCAAAAAATTAAAAAAATAAAAGCTGGAATAACAGTAATCAAAAATGTCCACCAGCCATAATAATACGCACGAGAATGCATTTTATGTCGTCTGTATTCAAGAAAGCGTGCACGCATATAAGAAATACAAAAGCCACAAAATCCAAGAATTAATAACAGCAAAATAATGAAGGAAATGCGCATTTTATCTTTCAGTTTTTATAAAAAAATAGCACCCAAATTTCCTACCCCAGAAATCCAACAAATTTTCCCTGCAAATTATTTCAATGTCATTACTCGACCAGCAGAAAAATCAAAACGCTGTGCTTGACGTTCCTTTTCAGGAGAAACAATCAAACCATATTCAGCCAAAGGACCCTCTGGACCAATCATTTGATCAGAAAGAAAAAAATCAACATACTCTCGCAAACCTGAAACAATACCTAAATGTGCTTTCTTAATATAGAAAAAAAGTGGACGAGAAACTGGATATTGTCCACTAGAAATCGTCTCAACTGTTGGCGCAAAACCGTTAATATCAGCAACCTTTAGCCTATCAGCATTATTTTGATAAAAAGACAAACCAAAAATACCAACCCCTGTTTTATTAGAAGTTAGACGCGCAAATGTTTCAGAATAATCACCATCAATATCAACCGCTTTTCCATCCTTACGTACCGCAATACAAGCAGTGTGTATCTCCTTATCATCCATTCCTAAAGACTTCATCACCTCAACTGCCCCACTCTCTTTACACCCCTCAATAAGTAATTTTTCCTCAAAAACTTCACGTGTCCCATGCTTCTCTCCAGGAATATACGCTGCTATCGTCCAATCAGGAAGAGCACTATTAACTGTACTCCATTTCAAAAAATTATTCGGTTGCAATTTTCCGTCTATAATAATTCGAGCAGCAAGGGCTTTATAAACATCTACTGGCTGTAATTTCCAATCAGGCCCCTTAATATCTGTTGCAAAAACAATGCCATCATACCCAATACGTATTTCCTCAACATCTTTTACACCAGCATCAAAACAAGACTGTAATTCACTCGATTTCATTGCTCGCGAAGCATTAACAATATCAACAGTGTTCTCCCCAATACCACGGCAGAACTCCTTAATACCAGCTCCTGTTCCACCCGATTCGATAACAGGAACCTTAAAATGGGGATAAATTTCTCCAAATGTCTCAGCAACAATCTTTTGATAAGGTAAAACTGTAGATGAACCAGTAATCTGTATTTGATCGCGTGCATTGCCTCCATTTGCTGACAGCAGTAGCGCAAAAATCAATCCCACTCCAATTGATAATACTCTGCTCATCTATAAACTCCCTAAAAATTGAGGACAAAGCCTCTTAATTCATATCATACGGTCATTGTAGTTCACATTTGCACCATAACAAATATAAAAAACAATATGGATCACTTTTTTAAAACCATGTTTTTATCTTCTGTCAAATAAATTCATTTGAACGCTTGAACTCAATAACATCCCAAAACAAATGAGCAACATCTGTACCGCAGAAGCGTTTAATTTCACGAATTCCCGTAGGAGACGTCACATTGATTTCTGTTATATAATCTCCAATCACATCAATCCCCACAAAAAGAAGACCTCGTTCCTTTAAGGCTGGACCAATGCGTTCACAAATCTCATAATCACGTTTTGTTAACTCAACATTTTCCGCGCGACCTCCAACATGCATATTAGAGCGCACATCTGTTTCTGTCGGAATTCGATTAATAGCTCCAACAGGTGCACCATCAAGCAAAATAATCCTTTTATCTCCTTTTCGTACTACCTCTAAATAGCGCTGAACAATAAAAGGTTCGTGATAAATTTCTGCAAACATTTCCAACAATGATGCTAAATTGCGATCATCTTGTTTTAAATAAAAAACACCAGCGCCCCCATTCCCATAAAGTGGTTTAACAATAATATCGCCAAATGTCTTTCTAAAAGCTGTTATTTCTTCAATATCTTTGGTAATTAGTGTTTCTGGCATCAAATCGGAAAATTCAGTAACAAAAATTTTTTCTGGACTGTTGCGTACCCATGCCGGATCATTCACAACAAGTGTTTTAGGATGAATACGTTCTAACAAATGAGTCGTGGTGATATAATTGAGATCAAAAGGGGGATCTTGGCGTAAAAGAACCACATCCATATCTGTTAATTCTGTGCGAACAGGCTTTTCTAATTGATAGTGGCTTCCCTCTTTATCATGTACAATCAATGGCTCTAGTCGTGCAATCACACAACCATCGCACAGAGATAAACGATCTGGTGTATAATGGAAGAGAGAATGTCCACGTTCTTGTGCTGCTAAAGCGAGTGCAAATGTCGTATCTCCTTGAATCCGAACTGTTGAAATATGATCCATCTGAATGGCAATTTTCATAAATAAATCCTCCCTATCCTAAAAGCAGACTGGTCTATGCATCATAAACTTAGTAAACAATAAAAGAACTATGACAAGAGAAAATTTATGACACAAGAAACAGATACAAAATTAAGCAACGAAGAAATCGAACGCTATGCACGCCACATCATTTTGCCTGAGATTGGTGGTGCAGGGCAACAAAAGCTAAAAAAAGCACGTGTCCTTGTTGTGGGCGCTGGTGGTCTCGGTGCTCCTGTCTTAACCTATTTGGCTGCCGCAGGTGTTGGAACCCTTGGAATTATCGATAATGACATTGTTTCACTTTCCAATTTACAACGCCAAGTTATTCATAAAACAAGTGCAATGAACAAAAGCAAAACAGACAGTGCTGAAACCACTATAAAAGCAATAAATCCCCATGTTGTAGTTGAAAAACACACCCTACGCTTAGATAACAGTAATGTGGATAAACTGCTCAATGCTTACCACATCATTGTTGATGGAAGTGATAATTTTACGACACGCTATCTTCTTGCTGATCACGCTGCCCAATGTAAAAAACCTTTAATAAGTGGTGCTGTAGAACGTTTTAATGGCTCATTAACCGTCCTTATGCCATATAAAGACAATAATCCTCACTATCGCGATTTATTTCCCACGCCTCCTGCTCCCGATACTATTCCAACATGCGCTGAAGCTGGAATTATCGGTGTTTTACCCGGTGTTATTGGGACCCTACAAGCAATGGAAGTTATTAAAATGATCACAAACATCGGAGAGCCATTAGTAGGAAAGATTCTTCTCTATAATGGATTATTAGCACAATTTAATATTATTACTTATAAACGCTCAAATTATAAAGAAAATGCCATAGTTATTAAGAAGCTTGGAGAATCTTGATGATGTTCTCTCTTCCACTAACTTTTAGCACTCTCGCAATATGTATTGAAATACTAATATTTTATCGTAAGTCATCGAAACATTGTAACCAATGAAACCTATTAAATTTATCACAAATATGGAAAACCTTTTGTGAAAAAATAATTCTCTATAATGGATTATCATCATAATTTCATGTCATCGTCTATAAATAGACAGAGACTCGTGCAAACTTAGCTCCCATCAGTATTCTTGTGTAAAAAATTTTCAACGTAGATAAAAATACAATCAACGGAACTCTATTCAACTATTTTACTAGTCACACATAAAAATTGTTTCACATGAAAGTGCTCACTTCAAACCATAACCTATAAATAATCTAAGTCATATTTTAGTGATCGGTACTATAAAAGGTCAATGATCTGTCCACACACTTCTAACCTTAAGAGAAAACGTCTATTCATCAAGCATCATAAAATGCAGCTTAGGATTATTGCACGTATAAGAACAATCAATTGTCTCAGTTCATAAGAAAAATACATGGGAATTGATGTGTATAGAAGGATTAAGATAAACCTCATGGAGAGCTTTAATTACATAATTATTACATTCAGAAGCAGAAAGCTGCGGCTCATGAATTGATAATCCTTCAGCAATAATTTCACAGACAAGTATATGTAGAAAAAGTGAAGCACACAAATCTTGAAAACCAATTCACAGACGACAGTGTAAAAAGTGCATTTTTATAAAAGATCTCTTTAAAATAAGCGAGTAAATATGCAATGTTAAATGTGTTCTGTTTTGCGTGAGGGGCGTTCCCCCTAACAAAACATCAATAAGAGCTCTTTTTATAAAACTGTGAAACTAAAATTACAAAAAAATCAGACTTCTTTCTAAAATTAACATCTATGGTATAAGTTAATTTGGCTCGTTCGCTTTATTATTATCCATTGGTAAAGGAACAGGATGATCGGATAAACTGCGTAAATAAAGCAAAAGATCAGCACGATCTTGGTCATTTTTAATTCCACGAAAAGACATAATAGTCCCAGGAAAAGCTTCACGCGGAGAACGCAGATAACGATCTAACGTTACAAAATCCCATTTTTGATCAGAGTGCGCACGCAATGCCCGTGAATAAGCAAAACCTGCTGCTGATGCCAAAGGGCGGTCAACAATCTCCCAGAGAACTGGACCAACACGCCCTGCTTCATTGCGTCCAGAAGTATGGCATATGGCACATTGGCGAAAAATTTTACGGCCATTTTCAAAATTGCCTTGTTGAAGTCGGCTATTTAGTGATAGGGAAACATCAGGTGCTTTTTGTTTTTCTTTAAATATATCGTTCTTGGTAACTGTATGATAATATTGAACTGATGTAGGATGATCATAAACTATATTGCTGAGTGTGGAAATTCCCACAACAATGACCAACACACATAAACAAGCAAAAACAAAATAGATAACTCTCCAGCGATTCATAAAAACTCAAATGTTCATGGTTTCATTACCATTTTTAGTATAAGCTTTTTCTTTATAACACACAACATCCTAAATGCATCACAGACGACGTTTGGAATCTTGCAATGGCTCTTGAACCAATTATTCTTATCCCTGCCCGTATGGGCTCAACCCGTCTACCTCAAAAAGCTCTCGCTGAAATCGCTGGAAAGCCGATGATTGTTCATGTCGCAGAACAAGCAAAAAAAGCCGCATTAGGTCGAACCATCGTTGCAACAGATCATAATGATATCGCTAAAGCTGTTGCAGATTATGGGCATGAATATATCATAACACGAGGTGATCATAAGTCTGGATCTGATCGTATTTATGAAGCTTTAGTACGCATTGATCCTGAACAACGCTACAACGCCATTTTAAATATACAAGGTGACCTACCAACAATCATGCCTCGTGAAATCATTCGTGCACTACGCCCTTTAGAAAATAGCTTTACTGATATTGCAACCTTGGGTGCTCAAATCATTGAAGAAAATGAAACAAGAGATCCCAATGTTGTCAAGATCATTGGGACACCGCTTTCTCAAAATCGCCTTCGTGCTCTTTATTTTACTCGCGCCACAGCACCCTATGGAGATGGTCCTCTTTATCACCATATTGGAATATACGCCTATAGGCGCGAAGCACTTGAAAAATTTGTATCATTCAAACCCTCACCACTTGAGAAACGTGAAAAACTTGAACAATTACGTGCATTAGAAAACAATATGCGTATTGATGTGGAAATAGTCGATACAATTCCCTTAGGTGTAGACACACAACATGATCTCGATAGAGCTTGTGAGATTTTAGCATGAAAATACTTAAAAAAACCAATAAAATTTCTTTCCAAGGAGAATACGGCGCTAATTCCCATATTGCTTGCTCCAATATGTTCCCCAATATGGATGCTGTTCCCTCTGCTACTTTCGAAGACGCTCTTAATTTAGTGGAAAGCGGGAAAGCTGATCTTGCTATGATCCCTATTGAAAATACTCTTGCAGGGCGCGTTGCAGACATTCATCATCTTTTACCGCAGTCGTCTCTTTATATTATTGATGAATATTTTTTACCTATCCATTTTCAACTCATGGTTTTGCCCGGCGTTACATATGACGAAATTAAAACCGTCCACAGCCATACGCATGCCCTTGCACAATGCCGAAAAATCATACGAAACAACGGTTGGAAACCTGTTGTTTCTGCTGACACCGCTGGAGCTGCAAAATTTATTAAAAAAAATGCTAAACGTTCACAGGCTGCCTTAGCACCTTTAATCGCAGCAGAACTCTATGGACTTGATATTCTTGAAAGAAATGTTGAAGATAACCCTCATAATATTACCCGTTTTGTCATCCTTTCACGCTCCAAACGACATGTCCCCAAACCTCAAAATGGCGAAAAAATCATCACCAGTCTTCTTTTTCGAGTGCGCAATGTCCCCGCTGCTCTCTATAAAGCTATGGGAGGATTTGCAACGAATGGTATCAATATGACAAAATTAGAAAGCTATCAAATTGGTGGAAATTTCAATGCAACACAATTCTTTGTTGATATTGAAGGACATCCTGAAGACCCGATGATGAAACTTGCCTTAGAAGAATTATCTTTCTTTTCTGCAGAACTGCGTATTATCGGTACTTATCCAGCACAAAACGATCGAACATCGTATATATAAAAGCAATTAAGCTGCTATCATTTTTTGTTGATATCAAAAAGCATCGTAAAAATTTCATAATGCAACGCATCTTGAAAGGGCTCGTTTTTTTCTACTCAACACCCTTTATAAACACTGAAGAAGAAAAAACAGCTCGTAACAGAATATATAAATTATTTTCATAATATTTTCTCACAAATTATATCACGATAAACCGCAATTCAACTCGTATAAAAACCAGTGTAAAAAATACAGTAACCAAAAATAAAAACGCTTGTACCATCTATTTTCCTTTATATATTCAAAGAGAGACTCTTGAGAAAAGTCATTTCCTCTGACAATATTCCAATAAAGATAACGAACTTCTAAATTCGCTCTCAAAACAATTAAAATTATTATACATAATAGAGCATTCAAATCTCTTAGATTAATACCATTCTAAACATAGTTTGAAACTAGAAAATGCAACTTAGCCCTGATTTTAGCATTAAGTTTGAGCTTTTATCTTTATAAAAATTGATTTATGATTCACCTCACTTTAGAAAAAGGAGAGGATAATGAAAAAAGTCTTCACGCGAGGATTATTAGCTGCAAATATTCTCGCCTACTCTAGTGTTGCATTTGCTGGCTTTGGTGAAAAAAAATGGAATTTTGCGCGGGATGAAAGTGTTGTGATCACACCATCCTATACATTCCAGCAAGGAGTTGAATACTCTTGTAATATCTTTAAACCGAAAAAAGTATCCTTTACTTTATCATACTCTGCCCCTTCTGATTTAAACAAATTGAGAATTTTTGTTGATGATGAAAAGAAAATAACCCATGATAAAGAAAAGAAAATCTTTACCCTAAAAAATATAAAATCTCTTCATATAAGTTTTCCTTGGTCAGGACGTTATATTTTTAAAAATATTACGAACAAAAAAGTTGTTGGAACAGATTGTGACACAGGAGGTTATGATTAACAATATTTCTATAACATCTAAATTTGAGTAGAGTTATTCTTTTTTTTAGGTGTTTTTTTCAAAATACGGCATAATGAGCCATTAAAACTAATCGCTGAAAAGATTATTTTTATACTAATATGGCAAACCTTAAGATGCTTATAAGGTTAGATATTAAAGAACTTTTGCGAAAACTAGAAGACTAAACTTAAATTGTTCTGTATTTTCTACTATCAGAGCTATTTTTTTAATAAGAATATAACTTCTATCTTCGCAACTGCTTTATTTTAAGTACTATAAAGCACATCGTACCCAAATCACTTAGATAAACAGAAAGTAAAATTTGCATCTGCAGACGCATTCCTCACTGCACTTTAAGTCATACTCATTCAGCTTTTTATAAAAATTTATCTCGCTTTTCTCTTTTCGTTAAAAAATCTAATTATTTAAAGCTATAAAATGTCGTGTATATAAAATACCATTTTTACAGTTATAAAATCATAAATCTGTGCCAGCCACCATTATTATTTTATAGCTTTTAAATTGCATCGTCTCTTGTATGAGTACAGTCCTTAAAAGATATGTGAAATCTTTTCTCCAATAATGGGAACACATATATTGATTTATCTAGTGATGAGCCCAACGTCTTTAATGAAGAAAATCAGCACTCAAGAAAAAAGAGCGATAACATCTACTCAAGATTTACATTCATAGATGTTAAAAGAAAAAATATTACGTATTTGATATTCTCGTTCACAATAGAAATGATGGAGTGGTATTATAAGATAAAACATTAACTCACTATAATTAAGTCTTTGATATTCATACTGAATCAATTAAAATCGTTTTCTTGAAAGTTACAAAGAGGAGTGGTGTGTGAGTAAAATTGATTGAAAAAAGGAATAAAAATGTTCCTTATGAAACCTCTCAAATGCAAAGGATTGCAACATTGGGGAGATGTTAAATAATATAAGGGTTCTGGCTTGTACTTTTATTAAACATAAAGATGGTAGTGCACAATGGACTTATACCTCAGCGGCAGTATGTATACACTTTACAAGTGATGTGATGAAATAGAGTTAAAAATATTTCGTGTAAAAGCATGTAAATGTAAAACTTAAGTGTATTGTGTTTAGAGTGTTCTGTTTTGTATGAAGGGGGAGACGTCATTGAATCAATATTTTATAATTTTCATAAACAATATTCTTCCTCTAAATTTCTCATTATAATTCATTGCACGATCTATATGCTTTATTTTCCTTTTTTGCCGTTGCAAATTTTAATGATTCAACTTCGTAATTTTAGAACAGACGGAGCTATCCTAAAATTCTTACAGGCAAGTTTGAACGAATGATTATAATTATACATTCAGATTATCTTAAACGAAGAAAATATTTTCATCCCCAATAAATATGAAAAACTCCTGCTATGAAAACTGATAAATCCTCAATCTCTTTGTTGTTTATATGTCAATAAATTAAACGCAAAGGAAAATTCTTTGTCGTTCTTAGGATATTTTTCGTTTCCGAGCTTGATTTTTCATTCCAAATCGACAATATGAACTCGGGAGGTTGGTGGTGGACGAACTACTCGCCAACTGGGTCAGGTCTGGAAAGAAGCAGCCCCAACGAGTTCTGGTACGGGTCATTGTTCCAACCTCCTATTTTGCTGAAGAAATTATTTTTTATGCTGTCTTTTAGCGAGGTATTTTTAATCTTCAGAGCGGCATTTGTATGCAGCAAATAAAGGGATTTTGTTGTTTTTAAACAAATTGTCCCATAAATAATTTGATTAAGAAAAAATCCTTTTATATGAGACTACAGTATTGATCTATGCTTTTGTATTATCAAAATGTACGCATAAAGAACTTCGAAGTTGGAAATATTCATGGAAAATTTACCGGTAGAAACAGCCTATCGTGTTCTTGCTCGTAAATATCGACCCCAAAACTTCTCTGACCTCATTGGTCAGGAAGCTATGGTGCGTACTCTCACCAACGCCTTTGAAAAAGGTCGTATTGCACAAGCGTGGATGTTAACAGGGATTCGTGGCGTAGGTAAAACCACAACAGCACGTATTTTGGCACGTGCGCTTAATTATAAAACAAAAGATATTGACCAACCAACAACTGTATTGGACTCTCTTGGTGAACATTGCACACAAATTATCGAAGGACGCCATATTGATGTTATAGAAATGGATGCCGCTTCTCATACGGGCATTGATGATATTCGTGAAATTATTGAACAAATACGCTATCGTCCTGTTTCTGCACGCTATAAGGTTTATATTATAGATGAAGTACATATGCTCTCAACACAAGCCTTTAATGGTTTATTGAAAACCCTTGAAGAACCACCGTCGCATGTAAAATTTATTTTTGCCACAACAGAAATTCGCAAAGTTCCTATTACAATTCTTTCGCGTTGCCAACGTTTTGATTTGCGACGTATTGAATCAAAAGCTTTGAGTGCACATTTGCGCCAAATTGCGAAATATGAAAAGGTAGAAGTAGAAGATCAAGCACTCTCTATTATTGCCCGTGCTGCAGAAGGATCTGCACGTGATGCATTATCCATTTTTGATCAAGCGATTGCCCATAGCAATGGCAATGTTAATGCTATTGCGGTGCGTACAATGTTAGGGTTAGCTGATCAAGCACGTATTATTGATCTTTTTGAATTTATCATGAAGGGCGATGTTGTCAATGCGTTACATGAATTACGCAGTCAATATGAAGCAGGTGCTGATCCTCTTACTATATTGACAGAACTAGCCGATTTTAATCATCTGGTCACACGCTTACGTTTTACACCAGAAATAGTGGAAGATTTCTCACTAACTGAAGAACAACGTTTAAAAAGTTTAGACTTTTCAAAAAAACTTTCCGTTCCTGTTTTATCCCGAAACTGGCAAATGTTACTCAAAGGATTACAGGAAGTTAATCAAACTGCACGTCCACTTCAAGCCGCTGAAATGCTTTTAATTCGTCTTGCTCACACAGCTGACCTACCAACTCTTGATGAAGCTTTAAAAAAGCTTACGCAAGAAAAAACACCTCTCACACTCGTTACAAATTCTTCTCATCAAGAATCTACGAATGCAAATAATATAGCAAAAGAAACAACGGTCAATGCCCATACTTTCTCAAGCGTTACCAATACATTATCAGATTTAAAAACATCTTTGAAAAGCCAATTAGATAATTCCTTACAACCGGAAAATTTAGTTAAAAATCAAACTCTTGAAAAAACCAACGCCCACGAAGTAACAAAAACTCTTGAAACTTTTCAATCTACTGATCTTTCTGAAAAGATTGAAAATTTATCGCATTGTGTCACACAAATAACAGAAGAGATTACTGAACCTAAAACTCTCGTAATTAATTCTTTGCACGATATTGTTCAATTAGCCGAACAGCATAATGACACTCCTTTCAAACTCCTTATTAAAGAATTTGTTCATCCTGTTTCTTTTGAAGCTGGGCATATTACCTTAAGACTTTCTGAAAATACCCCACAATTTCTTGCTCATGATATAGAAAAAAAGATATCTCAATGGACAGAAAAACGCTGGACAATAACTTTTGTTAATGAAGGAGGTGGCCCAACCTTACAGGAGGAAAGTATAGCGATTCAAAAGACTCTTTTTTCCAATGCAGAAACAGATCCTGATATCGCAAAAATCCTCAATCATTTCCCAGAAGCAAAAATTGTCGATATTCGACTCAATAAAGAAGAAAATGATCTTGATTTACTCCCCAATACCTTTAAAAATGCTGATATTTTTAAAAATAAAAATGATATCAATGATGAATAAGGATACCTATTCCTATGCGTGAAATGATGAGCATGATGAAAAAAGCCAAAGAAATGCAAGAAAAAATGCAGAAGATTCAAGAAGAAATAGCTAATCTGCAAGCTGTGGGCACTGCAGGAGGTGGTCTCGTCAATATCACTTTAAATGGAAAAAATATTATAACAGCAATTCAAATTGATCCTTCATTACTCAAACCTGAGGAAGCTGAAATTCTTGAAGATCTCATTATGGCGGCTTATAATGAAGCAAGAACAAAAATCGAAGTCGCAATAGAAGAAAAAACCAAAAGTATGACCGCAGGGCTACCACTCCCATCAGGTTTCAAGCTTCCATTTTAATGAAACGGATTTTTTCCGTGGGACAAAAATATGTCTAAATACATTGCAGGACCTGAGATTGAACGTCTCATTCAGATTTTATCACGGTTACCAGGTCTTGGTCCACGTTCAGCACGTCGTGCTGCGCTTCATCTTATCAAAAAAAAAGAGACATTGCTGGAGCCTTTGGGAGCGGCTATACAAGCAGCTATAGAAAAAGTCGGCATTTGTTCTGTTTGTGGAAATGTCGATACCATTGATCCTTGTTCAATTTGCACAGATTTACGCCGCGATGATACAACAATCATTGTTGTTGAGGATATTGCTGATCTGTGGGCTCTTGAGCGCGCAAAAACTTTAGCCGCACGTTACCATGTGTTGGGTGGACGACTCTCTCCCTTAGATGGAATAGGCCCTGATGAACTCAATATTGCCACCTTAATACAACGTGTTGTACAAAACCCTATTACGGAGATTATTCTTGCTGTCAATGCGACTGTTGAAGGTCAAACAACTGCTCACTATATCACCGATCAGCTTTCCAATTTTCCAGTTAAAATTACGCGACTTGCTCATGGTGTCCCTGTAGGAGGCGAGCTTGATTATCTTGATGACGGAACTTTAGCAGCAGCTGTACAAGCACGAACAAACCTTTAAAACTTTTTCTTCTTAACCTTTAACTTTTTAATGACGGGGGAATATTCAAGTGATCAAGAAAAAACTCTCACTTTTAAACGACTTTGGTCCTGGTATTTTAGTATGTTTACTCATATCAGCCTTAGCTTATGGTTTAGAAGTTGTAGAAAAACAGCTTTTTGCAGAAGCGTGGCTTGAAAGCCTTGTTTTGGCAATTCTTTTAGGCTCTATTACCCGTAGTTGTTTTACTTTGCCAACATATTTTCAAAAAGGTATCACCTTTTGTGCAAAAACACTTCTCGAAATTGCTATTGTTCTTCTAGGTGCAAGCATTAGTATTAATGCAGTCCTTTCAGCTGGTTGGAATTTACTTGCTAGCATCGTATTCGTTATATTCATAACAATTATCCTTAGCTTTGTCATTGGTCGACTTTTCGGGCTTTCTACACATTTAGCAATGTTAGTCGCTTGCGGGAATGCTATTTGTGGCAATTCAGCTATTGTCGCTGTTGCGCCTGTCATTAAAGCAAAGCATGACGAAGTAGCCGCATCAATTGCTTTTACCGCTCTTTTAGGGGTTCTTATTATTTTATTTCTACCCTTTTTACATCCATCTTTGAATTTGTCATTTAGCCAATATGGTGTGCTTGCTGGCATGGTTGTTTATGCTGTACCACAGGTTTTAGCAGCAACAGCATCTGTCTCTTTTCTGAGTGTTCAAATTGCAACAATTGTTAAATTGGTACGCGTTCTCATGTTAGGTCCTGTTATTTTTATTCTATCAATTATCTATCATCGCTCAGCACAAACACGTTTTCGTCTACATACTCTTGTGCCATGGTTTATAATCGGCTTTATTATCATGATGCTTATCCGCTCAAGCGGACTTATTCCTGAAACGGCTATAAATCCGATCAAACTTACTGCTCAGGTGTTCACTATCATTTCAATGGCAGCATTAGGTTTAGGTGTTGATATACGATCATTAAAAAAAGCAGGATGGCGCGTTATTTTGGCTTCAACCTGCTCCATAATTATTCTCGGTATTTGTAGCCTTATCATGATACAATTGAATGATTTAAATCATATAATACTTTGAAATATGCATTAATTGTTTCTTTTTTTAAGGGAGTATGCAATCAACCCAAAGTCCTCATTATTATTGAAATCAGTTCTTTCATAAACCAGAAAAAGTTCTAAAATACTGCTCATTATTCTATACAAAAAATTGAAAATGCTACGATATGAAGTGAAAACTATCGAATTTGCTTTTTCAATAAGCTTTTCAGTCTATAGTGATTTGCAACGGTATAGTATTCAATATGGAACGCATACAAAATAATGCTCTTTATTTCAGATCTGATTAAGTTAATTTTTTTTATAGAAGACAGAATATATTTATGTTGCTCATTCACGTGCTTGTAAAAAAATACCTCTCAAGGCACATGAACTCCCTTTCAAGGCTGTGCCTGTGAATAATATAATGTAAAATCCCTATAAAGTGTATAAAATACATTATGCACCTCCCTCTTCGCTTCATAAAGTCACAAGCCTCTAATATCAAACTCTTGCTAACTCCCAATGTTGCAATAGCTCTTGCATTTAAATGGTTTATGAGAGAAATTTTACTCTTTTCTTCAATAGTTTTATCTACACGCCAACTCTCTTTCATGCCGTGTAAGAAAAAGATTTTAATTTATGAGTTTGAAATGAAAAAATCTTACAATATCCAAGGATATTATTGAACATGGCAATAATAAACTATTATTATAAAATCAATTCATTGATAACAAAAACCAATAAGAATCACATCAACATCTCGTTCTATCCCATAAAAAGATATTGTTGCTTATTGGCACTAGTAACTTTCTTACAAATGAAATATACGATAATGAAAAGATTAAAAATACAGCAGGACTTTTATTTATCGTTTTATTCAACTAAAATATTTTTATGCTTATCCTTGCTATAGATACTGCTTCGATTTATTGTGCTGTTGCACTTGTTCGCCATAAATCTGTTATTGCGCGTATTAATGAGCGCATGAACAAAGGGCATGCTGAAAAACTTATTGGGCAAATTACACAAATAATGGCACAAGCCAATATGACGCTTGATCAAGTTGAGCGTATTGCTGTCAATGTTGGACCTGGATCGTTTACTGGTGCACGTGTCGGTGTTGCAACAGCGCGCGCTTTGGCATTAGCACTTGAAATACCAGCTGTTGGAGTGAGTGCTCTTGAAGCGTTAGCTGCGCAAATAACAACCAATACAAAGAGTACATCAGCAATTACTGTTGTCATTGAAGCAGGGAGAGATATGTTTTACCATCAAAATTTTCATCAGGATCTTATCCCTTTGGGAGCGCCGGGATTAAAAACAGTTGAAAATATCATCGAAGATTTGCCTCCAAAAACCCAACTAACTGGCCCAGCTGCTGATGTCATTGTGCAGCATATGAAAAACCATAAAATAAACGAAAAAATTGTCCTAGAAAAAATCCCCTGCGAAGCGGCTGATATTGTAAACTATGCTTATCTTGCTGCAAACAAACAACCACAAAATTCACCTCGCCCACTCTATCTACGCAGTGCTGATGCAAAACAACAAACCGATTTTGCTTTACCACGAAAAAAATAATGTCCAAATTTTCATTGACAAAAAAAGATTTTGAGATTGCTCCGCTACAAGTTCATGATAGTGCTGCTCTTCATCAAATTCATCAATATTGTTTTACCCCTTCTTGGGAAAAACAAGCTTTTGATAATTTCTTAACAGATCACTCTATCTTCGGATACAAAGTTTTTCTCATTGATCGCTCTGATCAAATTTTAGGCTTTTGCCTATGCCGTCTCATCCTTGATGAAGCAGAAATCATCACAATTGCTGTTCATCCTCATTATCGTCAAAAAGGAATTGGTACCTTTCTTATCGAAAGCACAGTTCACTATCTTCACGACAAGGGCGCCATAAAATTATTCTTGGAAGTAGAAGCCACAAATCTTTCTGCTTTGAACCTTTATCAACGCTTTGAATTTCAAAAAATTTCTGAACGTCTTGCCTATTACGCGTCAAAAAATGGTCGTGGTGATGCAATTATCATGCAAAAAACTTTTAAGCAAATAGATTGAGATTTGTGTAAAAAACATTTAGACAAGCACTATGAATAAAGTAAATCCTAAAAATACATCTCCTGTTGCTCCTAAAAAGGTTTTTATCAAAACTTATGGATGTCAAATGAATGTTTATGATAGCCAACGGATGACTGATAGTCTCAGTTCGCAAGGCTATGTGACAACACAAATTCCCAATGATGCCGATCTTATTCTTGTTAATACCTGTCATATTCGTGAAAAAGCAGCAGAAAAACTTTATTCTGATCTCGGTCGTTTGCGCGTTATGCGTCAAGAGCGCACACCTGATAAACCCTTGACAGTTGGTGTAACGGGTTGTGTTGCACAAGCTGAGGGAAGTGAAATCTTGCGCCGTGCTCCAACAGTGGATCTTGTTATTGGTCCACAAATGTATCATCGCCTGCCAGAATTGTTAGAAAAAGCCAAACAAGGGAAAAAAATTATCGAAACAGACTATGCTGTTGAAGATAAATTTGCTCATTTGCCGCCCCATAATAAACATGCAGTAAGAAAACGAGGTGTGAGCGCATTTTTAACAGTACAAGAAGGGTGCGACAAATTTTGCACTTTTTGTGTTGTTCCGTACACACGCGGTGCTGAAATATCACGGTCTGTCGAGCAAATTACTGAAGAAGCCCGCCAGCTTATTGAAGCAGGTGTTAAAGAGATTACGCTGCTTGGACAAAATGTCAATGGTTGGCATGGACAAAGTGCTGATGGCAAAACTTGGCGTCTTGGCGATCTTCTTTATCATCTTGCAAAACTCGATGGTTTAAAGCGTTTGCGTTACACAACCAGCCACCCGCGTGATATGGATGATAGCCTTATTGCCGCACATCGAGATCTTGATATGTTAATGCCTTACCTCCATCTGCCTGTTCAATCAGGTTCAGATCGCATCTTAAAAGCCATGAATCGCCAACACAAAAGTTCTCATTATCTTCATCTTATTGAAAAAATTCGGACTGCACGACCCGATATTGCCTTTTCAGGTGATTTTATTGTAGGATTTCCAGGCGAAACAGATGAAGATTTTGAAGAAACCATTAAACTTATTCAACAAGTGCAATACAGTTCAGCTTATTCTTTTAAATATTCCCCCCGTCCTGGAACAGTGGGAGCCACAATGAAAAATCATGTTGATGAATCTGTAAAAGATGCCCGACTTCAACATTTACAAATCCTTCTCCTTGAGCAACAAAATGCGTTTTTGCGTTCTAAAATTGGTCAAAAAACGAACGTTCTCATCGAAAAACCTGGACGTCACTCAGGGCAAATGGTAGGACGTTCCCCTTGGCTTTTACCTGTTGTCGTCGATACAGAAGCCTCTACAGGTAGCGTGATAGAAATTCATATTAAAAATGCAAGCTCAAACAGTTTTGTTGGTGAAGTGACAAATAGATAAACATGCCTCTAACACCTTGTTCACAATAAATATTTTGGAAAACTCTTTTATTTTAAAAGAAAACGATTACATCTAAAGCGTGCACTTTTTGTAAAAAATTGTCTTTATAAAGTTTACTTAACAAAATGTGCAATATTTATGTAGATATGGAGAATAGACTGAAAACTTCAACCGAAAAAATAAAGCGTATTAAAGAAAAAGTAAATACGTCCCTTGAAAAGGCTGATACCTTGAAACAAACAAGCGCTTCAGATCTGAGCCAAGTTGTTTTGATTTTCGAAAATAATAAATATGCAAAAGCAGTTTTTGGTAAATTTGACGAAAATCTCGCTTATATCGAAAAAAAACTCGAACTTAGTATTCATCCGCGTGGTAATGAAGTCTTAATCCGTGGAAATATTTCTGTTATAAAACGTGCGCAATATGTATTGCAGCAGCTTTATGAACGAGCCAAAACACATCAAGAGCTCACTTTATCAGATATAAAAGGAGCGATTTCTATGGCAAATATACCAAAGAAGCAGAAAGAAGACACAATAGCACACAAATCTGCAACGAAACGTATACCAGCAAGGTTGAGTACCCATAAAAAAATAATTCATGCAAGAACTCCAACACAAGACGCTTACATAAGCGCTATGGAGCATACTGAACTTGTGTTTGGTATAGGACCAGCAGGAACAGGAAAAACGTATCTTGCTGTTGCTCATGCTGCAATGCTTCTAGAACGCGGTATCATTGAGCGAATTATTCTCTCACGTCCGGCTGTTGAAGCTGGAGAACATCTTGGTTTTCTTCCCGGTGATCTCAAAGAAAAAGTCGACCCATATTTACGACCACTTTATGATGCTCTTTATGATATGATGCCCGCTGAAAAAATAGAACGCATTTTAGCCTCTGGTGTCATAGAAATTGCTCCTCTCGCCTTTATGCGCGGACGAACACTTGCCCATGCCGCTGTTATTCTTGATGAGGCACAAAATACTACACCCATGCAAATGAAGATGTTTCTCACACGTCTTGGAGAAGGAACGCGTATGATTGTTACCGGTGACGTAAGCCAAATTGATTTGCC
The DNA here is from genome assembly GCF_042196825.1 of Bartonella sp. AC10YNML. Taxonomy (NCBI): domain Bacteria; kingdom Pseudomonadati; phylum Pseudomonadota; class Alphaproteobacteria; order Hyphomicrobiales; family Bartonellaceae; genus Bartonella; species Bartonella sp. AC10YNML. The sequence continues at coordinate 36,133 of NZ_JBHIRA010000006.1, forward strand.
TATAGGGCAAAAATCAGGTCTCATTGAAGCAATTCGCATTCTTTCAAATGTAGAAAGTATCGCAATTGTGCATTTTGATGAAAAAGATGTTGTACGCCATCCACTTGTTGCTGCTATCGTTGGTGCTTATGATCGTGATTCAGAAATACAAAATAAAAAAAATCATTCGCATGCGATGCATTAAAAAATGAATTTGATTCATCATGATTATTATTGATATAATGATTAAAAGCGCAGGGTGGAATGATGAGAAAATGCTCTATAATATCACTGAAAAAGCATTAATGACAACTATGCATCATGTTTCATTGGCAAATGTTGTAAGCGAGATTAGCTTGCTTTTTACGAATGATGAACATATGGCACAAATCAATGCACAATGGCGCAACAAAAACAAATCTACTAATGTATTATCCTTTCCTGCTTTTCCACTTAAGGCTGGAAATCGACCTGGTCCCATGCTCGGTGATATTATTATTGCCCGAGAAACTGTTGTTTTCGAAGCAGAGAAAGAAGGAAAAACATTTCAAGACCATTTAACACATATGATTGTTCATGGTATCTTGCATCTGCTTGGTTATGATCATGAAACTGATGATGAAGCATATAAAATGGAAAAGCTCGAAAGAGAAATTCTTCAAAAGCTTTCCATAAGAGATCCTTACGCATAATTGTCTATCAATGATAAAATTTAACTTTTAAAATTAATATTACAAGCATACCATTTAAAGCCTCTTATTTATCTATTATAAGAAAGAAAGTTTAGAAGATTTCAAAACCATGGACAACAAAATAAATACACAAAATAATAGTCAAACATCTTCTAACAATGAAAAAAAATCTTCTCAACAGACGAATCATACAGAAAAATATTCTCTGATGAATCATTTATTTTCATTCTTACGTGGTCGTAATTGTGCACCTACGTCACTGCGCGATGATCTTACCGTTGCCCTCACGACTAACAATGAAAAAGATACCGCCCCCTTCTCGCCTGAAGAACGTACTATGCTGCATAACATTTTACGTTTACGTGAAGCACGCGTGGATGATGTTATGATACCTCGTTCTGAAATCGAAGCATTAGAAATAAACACTTCACTTGGAGAAACCCTTAAATGTTTTGCAAAAATTGGTCATTCTCGCATACCCGTTTATGCTGAAACTTTAGATGATCCGCGCGGCATGATCCATATCCGCGATATTCTTAACTATATGATTCGCTTTATTATCAATCCAACAAAAACCGAACAAAAATCCGATTTTCTTCAATTAAACCATACAGACTTACATACTCCAATCGGTGAATTGGACTTGATCCGAACAGTTCTCTTTGTTCCCAGTTCTATGCTTGCAAGCAAATTATTAACACGGATGCAAACTACACGAACTCAAATGGCTTTAGTTATTGATGAACATGGAGGAACAGATGGTCTCGTTTCAATGGAAGATATTGTTGAGTTAGTCGTTGGGGATATCGAAGATGAACATGATAATGTCGACAATGCTATCGTACGTGAACCCAATAATAAATGGCTCGTTGATGCAAGAACTGAACTAGAAGATGTGGAGAAAGCTCTTGGTCCTGATTTTATCGTAGGGGAATATGGTGATGAAGTTGATACTATTGGTGGTTTGATCGTCTCCATTCTTGATCGCATTCCTGCCAAAGGTGAAATTGTTGAAGCTGTACCTGGCTATAGATTTCGTATTTTAGAAGCTGATAAACGCCGGATTAAACGGTTGCGCATTTTTCGCATTCCAAAAAATGAGAATCTTGAAAACAATGCCATCCCTAAAGAATAGTTCAGCGTTTTTACACAATTTCATTGTTTTTTTATTCTCTGTTACAGGCTGGAAACGCCAAGCATGGATATTTCTGTGTGGTGCTCTTACTTCTTTTGCACTTCCACCCTTTTATTTAACACCTCTTTGCTTTTTAACTTTCCCTCTCTTTATTGTTTTACTGGACTCAATACAAGCCACCAAAAATAATAAAAAACATTTTTTTACTTACGCTCTAAGCTGTGGAACCTTTGGTTTTAGTTATTTTATTTGCGGCCTTTGGTGGCTATGCAATGCTTTGTTAACAGATCCAGATTCTTTTGGTTGGGCCGTCCCATTAGCCATTTTAGTCCCTCCACTCTACCTTTCTCTTTATTGGTTTTTTTCTGGTTTCATTGTCGGTTTATTATGGACAAAAGGAATAGCACGCTTTTTTGTTTTAGCCTTTGCATTAGGATTGTCCGAGTGGTTGCGTGCGTTTTTATTCACAGGATTTCCATGGAACTCTCTTGGCTATACAGCCATGCCAACCCCAATGTTCATGCAATCTGATGCAATCGTGGGACTTTACGGAATGAATATTCTTGCTGTCTTAGCCTACAGTTTGCCAACTGTTTTACTCACAGATGAAAAAAAGAAAGTGGCACTTTCTCTTTGCTTATCACTTATCTTCATTCACTGTGGTTTTGGGTTTTATCGTCTTCATACTATAGAAGACACAGCTGAAGATCAAAAAAGTGCTTATTGGGTGCGCATTGTTCAACCGTCCATCCAACAAAATATAAAATTGCGTGATAATACACGAGAAGCTATGTTGGAAGCGCATATGAAGCTAAGTGCAACACCAACAACCGATCAAAATTCAGAACCCGATTTTATCGTATGGCCTGAAGCTTCCGTTCCTTACCTTCTCTATGATCAATCATCTATCACAATGCACATCGCCTCTCTTTTAAAACCTAAACAATGGGCTATTGTTGGAGCAATACGCGCCAGCAATGATCTACCTTATTCCCAAACACAATATTTTAATACAATTGCAGTCATTAATGCTCAAGGTAATATTTTAAATACTTCCGATAAACTTCATTTGGTTCCTTTTGGTGAGTATCTTCCTTATCAGAATTTATTGAAAAAAATTGGATTGCGCACCCTTGCCGATAATATTGGTGGATATAGTGCTGCAAGTGTGCGCAAAATTGTTACAATGCCAAACGGATTTTCTTATCTACCCTTGATTTGTTATGAAGCAATATTTCCCCATGAAATGACTTTCAAAGGCTCCCCGCCTCAAGCAATTATTAATATTACAAATGATGCATGGTTTGGTGTAACACCTGGACCCTATCAACATCTTCAACAAGCACAGCTTCGTGCCGTTGAACTGGGAATTCCCCTCATACGGGCAGCCAATAATGGCATATCAGCTGTTATTGATTCTTATGGACGAATCGTTGTAGCTCTTCGACAAAATGCTGTGGGCATTATTGATTCACGAATTCCATCATCCATTACCCCTATAGGAAGCAATGAATACAGAACTTTCTCTACTTTTACCTTATTCATCCTTATGCTATTGTGTCGTATTGGTTTTGGTTTTACAAAACAGCTTAAATGATTCAAGTGCCCTTTGTACGGTATTATGTTGCGTGTACCAGTAATATTGGGAAAAAATATTACATATTGTTTTAATTATATGATAAATCAACTGCGCATAAATATGATGTTGGTTTAGAAGAAAAATGCTGGAAATAAAGAGTTGCATTATGACCGAAACTAGAAAAAAACCTGACCCTATAGATATCTATGTTGGAACTCGTATCCGTTTACGTCGTAATATTTTAGGACTCACTCAAGAGAAACTAGGTGAAAAATTAGGAATTACTTTTCAGCAAATCCAAAAATATGAAAAAGGAACAAACCGTATTGGTGCCAGCCGTCTTCAAGCGATAGCGGAAATTATGGATGTTCCTGTTTCTTACTTTTTTGATAAAGGACTTACCTCCCAACAAGTAGAAGGTTTTGCTGAAAGTGAACACAATTTTATAGACTTTTGTTCTAGCAGCGAAGGGATTCAGCTCATGCGCGCTTTTACAAATATATCTGATGCTAAAGTGCGTCGAAAAATTATTGACTTGGCAAAAGCACTTTCTGAGGAAGATTTGACAAATAAGTTATAAATTAAAATTATATCTTTTCTCTTTTATTCATATACATTTGCATTGACTATTTGCTGTAGAATTAGCAAATGGTGACGACTTTAGTAAGCAATTGATTAAATCGTTGGTTTTCTTTTTTGAAGGAGTTCCTATGCCGCATCAAGATTATCTTTTTACGAGCGAATCGGTATCGGAAGGACATCCTGATAAAATTTGTGATCGTATTTCCGATGAAATCGTTGATATGATCTATAAAGAAGCTGAAAAGACTGGTACTGATCCATGGTTAGTACGCGTTGCATGTGAAACTCTCGTCAGTGTCAACCGTGTTGTTATCGCTGGTGAAGTGCGTGTTCCCGATACGCTATTAAAAAAAGATAAAAATAAAGAATTCATCTATGATAAGACTGGCTTTCCACTCATTAATCCTACACGTTTTCGTACAGCAGCGCGCCGTGCTATTCGTACCATTGGCTATGAACAAGCAGGATTCCATTGGAAAACTGTTAAAATTGATGTTCTTTTGCGCCCACAATCAGCTGATATAGCAAGAGGGGTTGATAATGCTACGGATCGGCATGGTGAAGAAGGAGCAGGTGATCAAGGCATCATGTTTGGATATGCTTGCCGTGAAACACCTGATCTCATGCCTGCGCCAATTTATTATGCGCATAAAATTCTCAAACTTCTTGCCGCAGCCCGTCATAAAGGAGAGGGAGAAACTGGAAAATTAGGACCAGATGCTAAAAGCCAAATAACCATACGTTATAAAAATGGAAAACCGATAGAGGTCACATCCATTGTTCTTTCAACGCAGCACCTTGATGAAAGTTGGGATTCCAATAAAGTGCGTACAGTGGTTGAACCTTACATTCGCCAAGCTTTACATGACATTCCCATTTCAGCTCAATGTAGTTGGTATATAAACCCAACAGGAAAATTTGTCATTGGTGGTCCTCAAAGTGATGCCGGATTAACGGGACGCAAAATTATTGTGGATACTTACGGAGGTGCAGCACCCCATGGAGGCGGTGCTTTTTCAGGAAAAGATACAACAAAAGTTGATCGTTCTGCTGCCTATGCGGCACGCTATCTGGCTAAAAATATTGTTGCTGCTCATTTAGCAGAAAGATGCACCATTCAACTCTCCTATGCAATTGGTATTGCACAACCTTTATCTATTTATCTTAATCTTCATGGAACAGGAAAAGTCGATGAAAAGGTTATTGAAGAAGCCATCCGCAAAATAATGGACCTTTCACCTACCGGCATTCGAAAACATCTTGACCTCAATAAACCTATTTATGCAAAAACAGCTGCCTATGGTCACTTTGGTCGTAAACCAAAACACGATGGTTCGTTTTCATGGGAAAAAACTGATCTCGTGAAAACGCTTCAAACAATGATCCAAATCCCATGATTAAACATAATATACGTAAGAGTGAAGCATTTTTTGGACGCCGACAAGGAAAACAACTTCGAAACAGTCAGCTTACACGTATACAAATGCTTCTCCCCAGTTTGAATATTGATTTAAATGTCCCTCCTCCCTTAAACCTTACATCTTTATTTTCAAGCAAAGTAAGAGAAATTCGACTTGAAATCGGTTTTGGTGGAGGTGAACATTTACTTCATGAAATGGCATATTTTCCAAAAACCGGTTTTATCGGTGTCGAGCCCTTTATCAATGGCATGGCAAAAATATTGTCGTCTCTTGAACAGCATCAAAACCATCAAAATCGTCTTCGCCTCTATAATGATGATGCTACACGCCTTCTGGATTGGCTCCCTGATAACTCGCTTGATGGAATAGACCTCTTCTATCCTGATCCTTGGCCGAAAAAGAAACACTGGAAACGACGCTTCATCAATATAAAAAATCTTAACCGTTTTTCTCGTGTTCTTAAAATAGGGAAATTTTTTCGCTTTGCTAGTGATATAGACAGTTATGTAAACTGGACTTTGTACCATTGTGCACAACATGATCACTTTGAATGGAAAGCAGAAAGCCCTCAAGACTGGAAACTCCCTTATCCACTATGGAGCGAAACCCGCTATGAAGCAAAAGCTCTCCGCGAAGGACGAACGCCTGCCTATCTTACCTTTATCAAGAAATAAATGATCAAGCGCTTTTCTCATAAACAACTTGAAAAATTTTGAATTTAAGAGTATCAATAGTTAAATTCTTGGTCTTATGATGAAGAGTGGGCCGTTGGACCCGCTCTTTTTTAATATCATAAAACTGATGAAACCAACTTGGATAAAATTTATGAATGAAGTTGAAAAAATAAGCAATCTTGACGAACCGCGCCTGTTTGAAGAAGATGGTATCGAAGCACAGGTTGCTGCTCTTGTCATACCACTACTTAAACCTTTAGGTTTTCGTTTGGTTCGCGTGAAACTTCTTGGTCAAAATGGTTTAACACTTCAAATTATGGTTGAACGTGCCGATGGTTCTATGACCATAGAAGATTGTGAAACGGTTAGTCGAACTGTTTCTCCCCTCCTTGATGTACAAAATGTTATTGAACGCAAATATCATTTAGAAATCTCATCCCCTGGAATTGATCGTCCATTGGTAAGAAAATCTGATTTTTTTCATTGGCAAGGGCATCTTGCAAAAATTGAAACCAAAATAACAATTGATGGGCGCCGAAAATTTCGCGGGACACTTACAAATATCACGCAAGATGGATTTATTTTAAACGCTGATAAAGCTGCTTATGGAGAAGCCATGTATACCCCTATTTCCTTTTGTGATATTATAAATGCGCATTTAGTGCTTACCGATGAGCTTATTCGCGATGCATTGAAACAAAATAAAGATTTAAGTCAACAATTCATTGCCAAAGAGAACGCTAACGACTCTATACAGACGCTCAATTTCAAAAAATAATATCACTGGGAAATACCCATCGTGTGGCACAAAGAAGGAGAAAATTGATGGCTACAAGCGCTAACAGGCTTGAGATTCTGCAAATTGCAGATGCTGTTGCACGTGAAAAGTCAATCGACCGTGAAATTGTCATTTCTGCGATGGCTGATGCTATTCAAAAAGCAGCACGTTCTCGTTATGGTCAAGAAACCAATATTCGTGCTGAAATCAATTCTAAAACAGGTGAAATTAAATTACAGCGCCTGCTTAAAATCGTTGATGTCGTTGAAGACTATACAACGGAAATTACTTTGTCTGATGCTCTCAAACGTCAAGCAGAAGCAAAAATTGGTGATTTTTTTGCTGATCTTTTACCTCCTATGGATTTTGGACGTATCGCAGCACAATCTGCTAAACAGGTTATTGTACAAAAAGTACGCGATGCAGAGCGTGATCAGCAATATGAAGAATTCAAAAATAAAGTTGGTGAAATTATTTCTGGTACAGTTAAGCGTGTGGAATATGGTAACGTCATCGTTGATCTAGGGCGCGGTGAAGCTATTGTGCGCCGTGATGAATTAATTCCTCGTGAATCATTCCGCTATGGAGATCGCATTCGTGCTTTTGTCAATGATGTACACCGTGAAACGCGTGGGCCGCAAATTTTCCTTTCACGCACCCATCCCCAATTTATGGTAAAACTTTTCACTATGGAAGTACCTGAAATTTATGATGGTATTATAGAAATCAAATCTGTTGCTCGTGATCCAGGCTCACGGGCTAAAATCGCCGTTGTTTCACGCGATGGTTCCATTGATCCTGTTGGAGCATGCGTTGGAATGCGAGGAAGTCGTGTACAAGCTGTTGTTGCTGAATTACAAGGCGAAAAAATTGATATTATTCCTTGGTCGCCTGATGCGGCAACATTTGTCGTTAATGCACTGCAACCTGCTGAAGTTTCTAAAATCATCCTTGATGAAGATGCTGAACGGATTGAAGTTATTGTGCCAGATGATCAACTTAGCCTTGCTATTGGACGACGTGGGCAAAATGTTCGCTTGGCTTCGCAACTAACAGGATGGAACATTGATATTTTAACGGAAAAAGAAGAATCTGAGAATCGTCAAAAAGAATTTACTGAACGGAGTAAATTGTTTATGGAGGCCTTAGAGGTTGACGAAATGATCGGACAGGTTATGGCATCAGAGGGTTTCTCTTCTATTGAAGAAATCGCCTATATTGATCTTGAAGAAATTGCTTCTATTGATGGTTTTGACCATGAAACTGCTAATGAAATCCAAAGTCGTGCCCGCGAATATCTTGATCGGCAAGAAAAAGAGCTCGACGAAAAACGTAAAAAACTCGGAGTTTCTGACGAATTGCGAACACTTCCTGGAATGACAAGTGCTATGTTGGTTGCTGTAGGTGAGGATGGTGTAAAAACGATAGAAGACTTTGCTGGCTATGCCGTTGATGATTTAGCTGGCTGGAGAGAACGTAAAGAAGGTCAAACACAGAATTTTTCTGGTATTTTAACCCCTTTTGACATTACACGCGCAGATGCAGAAGCTATGGTTTTAGCCGCACGTGTACAAGCAGGCTGGATAGACCAAGCTGATCTTGTTACAGAAAGTTCTGTAGAAGATGAAAATTCTGCAGAAAATGAAAAAACAGATGATTTGGATGTGGATACACTTTAAATGAATGAACGGACTTGCATTGTAACCAGAAAAAATGCTTCAGTACAAACACTGATCCGTTTTGTTATTGGTCCCAATAACCAAATTGTTCCTGATCTTAAAGCGAATTTACCAGGGCGTGGCGTTTGGATTTCTGCCCATCACGCTGTTATTGAGAAAGCAATCAAACAAAAAGCTTTTCATAGAAATTTTAAAACAGATGTTGAAGTTGCACCAAATCTTGTGCATGTTGTTGATACGCTTTTACTAAAAGCCGCTCTTTCAAGCCTTTCCATGGCGCGAAAAGCGGGAGCAATTGTTATGGGAGCAACAAAGGTTGACGCTGCTATCCGCTCTGGTAAAGTTATTCTTGTACTTCATGCTAAAGAAACAACAGAAGATGGGAAACGAAAAATTGCACAGGCCATCCATTCAATACAACAACAAACAAATCGGACTATAAAAACCATATCTTTATTTACAAGTGATGAAATGCGAGTGGCTTTTGGCTCTAATCCTGTAATGCACGCGGCCTTACTGGACACAAAAGCTGCTGGAGGATTTCTCAAAACGACATGTAAATTGATCAGCTATCGTGACGACAAGCATAGTAAGTCTAGTGAGATGACGGCACAAGCCGTGAAGGAAGTACAATGAGTGAAAATAACAACGACAAAACAACCGTCAAGAAGACACTAACTCTCAAGAGGTCTGTCTTGGAAACGAGTACGGTTAAACAAAATTTTAGTCATGGCCGTACGAAGGCTGTCGTTGTCGAAACCAAACGGCGTAAAATTACGCGACCTGATGAAAAATCTGAAACCCTACAGCCCATTACAAAGCCGCATGTGGCTTCTCAGCGCTCTAAACCACGTTTTGAGGAAAAAAAGCCTCAAGAATCTGTAGCCAAAAGCAATCTTTCATCGGCTGAAATGGAAGCAAGACTTCGCGCATTAGAAGAAGCACATATCCAAGAAAGAATAACGCGAGAACAAGCCGAAGAAGAAGCAAGGCGCGCTAAAGAGCGTGAAGAAATTTTACAGCAAGAAATTAAAGAAAAAGAAATACATCTCCAACAAGAAGAAGAAATATCGCCAGTACAGATTCCACCTGTTCCCCCTCTCATTGAACAGACAGATATTCCTATTGCGCCTAAACATACAACCGTGGTTGAAAAACGCAAAATAGATGACAATAAAGAGGAAGAACGGCATAGTCGACGTGCTAATCCTGCTAAGTCAGACATACGTATACCCAAAGTTGTCAAAGGAGCTGATGAGCGGAGACGCGGAAAGCTAACTCTGAATAGTGCACTGGATGAAGAAGGAAGCGCACGTGGGCGCTCAATGGCTGCAATGCGGCGTAGACAGGAAAAGTTTAAGCGTGCACAAAATCAAGAACCAAGAGAAAAAATTTCTCGCGAAGTTGTTCTTCCTGAAACGATTACCATTCAAGAGCTCGCACAACGTATGACTGAGCGTTCTGTTGATGTGATTAAATTCTTGATGAAACAAGGACAAATGATGAAACCGGGCGATGTTATTGATGCAGATGTTGCCGAACTCATCGCTGTTGAATTTGGCCATACTGTTAAACGTGTTTTAGAATCTGACGTAGAAGAAGGTATCTTTAATATAACAGATAATCCTCAAAACATGCAGCAACGCCCCCCTGTTGTAACCATTATGGGCCATGTTGACCACGGAAAAACTTCTCTTTTGGATGCTATTCGTAAAGCAAATGTTGTTTCTGGCGAAGCAGGAGGTATTACGCAGCATATTGGTGCCTATCAAGTAGAACAAAACGGTCAAAAAATTACCTTTATTGATACACCAGGGCATGCTGCATTTACGGCTATGCGTGCACGCGGAGCGCGTGTTACTGATATTGCTGTTCTCGTTGTAGCCGCTGATGATAGTGTTATGCCTCAAACGATTGAATCAATCAATCATGCGAAAGCTGCTGGTGTCCCTATCATTGTTGCTATCAACAAAATTGATAAACCAGCTGCGAATGCACAAAAAGTGCGTACAGAACTTCTACAACATGAAGTGTTTGTTGAAACTATGGGTGGAGAAACTTTGGACGTTGAAGTTTCTGCTAAAACTGGTCAAAATCTTGATAAACTTCTCGAAGCTATCCTTCTTCAGGCTGAAATGCTTGATCTAAAAGCAGATCCTCAACGAACTGCAGAGGGCGTTATCATTGAAGCCAAATTGGATCGCGGACGTGGGTCTGTTGCAACAGTTCTTGTTCAAAAAGGTACATTACACCCTTCTGATATTATCGTTGCCGGAAATGAATGGGGTCGTGTGCGTGCTTTGATTGACGACCATGGCCGCCATGTCAAAGAAGCTGTTCCCTCTACACCAATTGAAATTTTAGGCATGCAAGGAACACCACAAGCCGGAGACCGTTTTGCTGTTGTCACACATGAAGCAAAAGCACGTGAAATTTCTGAATATCGTCAACGATTAGCACGTGATAAAGCTGTTGCGCGGCAAACTGGTTCACGTGGTTCTCTTGAACAAATGATGACAAAATTGCAAACGACTGGTGTTAAGGAATTTTCTCTTATTATAAAAGGGGATGTGCAAGGATCAATTGAAGCAATCGCTTCAGCATTGGAAAAACTCGGAAATGACGAAGTTCGTGCGCGTATTGTACATTCTGGTGCTGGAGGAATTACCGAAAGTGATATTTCTCTTGCGGAAGCTTCTAACTCTGCTGTAATTGGCTTTAATGTTCGAGCCAATAAGCAAGCACGTGATTTTGCTAAAACACAAGGAATTGAAATTCGTTATTATAACATCATTTACGATCTTGTTGATGATATCAAGGCTGCTATGTCTGGATTACTCTCACCAGAACAGCGTGAAACATTCCTTGGTAATGCTGAAATTCTAGAAGTCTTTAACATTACAAAAATTGGAAAAGTTGCAGGCTGTCGCGTTACAGAAGGTAAAATAGAACGAGGAGCCGGTGTTCGCCTTATCCGCGATAATATCGTTATTCACGAAGGAAAGCTGAAAACACTCAAACGCTTTAAGGATGAAGTCAATGAAGTGCAAAGTGGTCAAGAATGTGGAATAGCCTTTGAAAATTATGAAGACATGCGTGCAGGAGACATCATTGAGACCTTCCGTATCGAACATATTAATCGCACATTATAAAATAATCCAATAACTTTACTCTGTTGTGAAATGAGAAAAGTTATTAGGTTTTATACGCAATATCTCTTTTTCCTTATCTAAATGGTCAAAAAAGAGATCTTGTAGCAAGGATAAAACTTTGATGAAAAATGCAGGGCCATCACAACGGCAACTTAGAGTAGCAGAGCAAGTACGTCATGCAATAGCGCATATATTACAGCGTGATATTTTGCTTGATGATATCTTAAAAGATATTGTTATTTCTGTCTCTGAAGTACGCATGTCACCAGATTTAAAAATTGCTACTTGCTTTGTATCACCTCTCAGCACTCTTAAAAATGCTTCTCATACCGATGTTGTTGATACCCTCAATAAACGTAGTCGTTTTCTCCGTGGAGAAATCAGTCATGCGTTGCGACAAATGAAATATATGCCAGAACTGCGTTTCCGACTTGATAATAGTTTTGATAATTTTTCAAAAATTGATGCCCTCCTTCGCTCGCCTGAGGTTGCACGCGATCTTCACCATAGTGATACAGATGAGGATTAAAGATATGGCGCGGCAACATAAGAAAAAAGGGCGTCCTGTTTCTGGCTGGGTCATATTTGATAAACCAAAAGGAATGAAATCAACAGAAGCTGTTTCACAAATCAAATGGCTCTTCCATGCTCAAAAGGCAGGACATGCGGGTACACTTGATCCTCTTGCTTCTGGTCTCCTTCCCATTGCATTGGGCGAAGCAACCAAAACCGTCCCTTACGTGATGCAAGGCAAAAAAACTTACCGTTTTCATATTGCTTGGGGGCAAGAGCGCTCAACAGATGATCTAGAAGGAGAAATAACCAAAACATCTCTCAAACGTCCAACTCGAGAAGAAATACTTGCTCTTCTTCCTCAATATACAGGTATTATTTTGCAAACACCTCCACAGTTTTCAGCAATCAAAATTGCCGGAAATCGTGCCTATGATTTAGCGCGTGAAGGGGAAGTTGTTGAAATTCCGCCCCGTGAAGTGGAAATAGAAACTTTCAAGTTATTAGAAATGCCTACCAAAGAGCATTCTGCCTTTGAAATAACCTGCGGAAAAGGAACTTATGTGCGCTCTTTAGCACGCGATATGGGACGTGATCTCGGTTGCTATGGGCATATTGCTGATTTAAGACGTATTGCCGTCGCACCTTTTGATGAAGAAGATCTCATTACATGGGAGGAACTAAAAGCAGCCATTCCGCCAAATAAAAACACTACAGAGGAAAATAATCGTTCTTTTGAAAAAAAATTCACAACACTTGATGGGCTCTTAATTGAAACGAGCGCTGCATTGGATTGCCTCTTTCATTATACCCTTAATGAAACCCAAGCACAAAGAGTTATGAAGGGGCATTCTATACCCTTGTGTCATCACAAAGTACCTCTTGATGAAGATGAAATTTGTGTCCTCTATAAGGAACAACTTCTTGCTATCGGCACCCTCGACAAAGGTCTATTTAAAGCAAAGCGGATTTTTACAATTTAATCGATTCTTTCCCCCTTTTGCGGAAAAATCATTTTTCTCTCTCAAATAAAGAAAATGTTTTGCTTTTCATTGTCTCCATTTTTCTTATTCACATCAAAAATTAAGTTAACGATACAAGCCAACACCATCATACACTTTGTCCCCCCTAATGTCACAACAGTCCTTGCATTTAAAAAGATTCATAAGCGGCATGTTATATCCCTTTTTCAATCTCTTTTTACTTACACATTAACCTCCGTTTGTAATGAATCAGCGAATGATTTGGATGGATTCAACCTAAACACATTTAAAATGAAATAATCCTAAGATATCTAGACTTTTACATTCAATATAAAAAACAGTTATTTATTCTTATAATCAATGTGTTGGAATCATATGCATTGCATCCAACCTTAAAAACTCAAGAATCTATATCATGTTAAATCACTCATTTGATCATTACAGTACACACCTACATAATCTCTTTTTGGCGAAAAGAATTGTTTCGAATAGAAAAACTCAAACCTTAGGATTTAAACACATTGTAAGGATAATCCCTTCCAACTATCTATCCAATAAAAATTGATCGTTGACCACCTAAAAATGACATCATTATGCTTACAATCGATTATTCTAATCATCACGAAAGCACGCAAAGGTTTTGTAAAAATATCTGTAAAGAATAAGAAATTGTCAAGCTAGGGACTAGCTTATCGTTGTTTTTTGTATCGAATAAAAAGCTGGTATATCTCTTCATTCCATGGTTGGTATATTTTTTATTTCATGACTTTATTTATCTGATAATACTATATTTCTTCTCTTGCTTATAAAGCAATATTCAACCCTAATACTGTAACATTTTTGAAAGAAAGATTAAAATGGTTGGTATTTTGTAAACAGTTTCAACCTTCTATTCCAGATATGAGTAAAGATATATCTGGTTGAGTAATATTTAAAAGGATAAAATAGCTTCATTTTGAAAAAATATGCAAGCAAAAACAAGCTATTTTTCATCTTACTATTATCCCTTTCATTCGACTCTAATTTTTAAATAATAGGGATTACGCTTTGTCTTACGTTTTTATTTTTCTCGCTCTTTTAATATGATTATTTCTCACTCAAAATAGGACGCCTAAAATAAAAATTGTTGTGCTGCTTATTCACATGCTTTTTTAAGAAACATTTCTCAATGCATTCGAACCTATTTCACAACAACGCTCGTAAAATATATAAAATTCATTGCGCATGGCCCCATCTTTACGCTTAATAAAAATATAAGCCGGTATCATCATTCTATTTTCTAATTTAAAGTGTCGTAATAAACCTTGGTACTCGAAATAGTTTATTAGAAATCCTCCTTTTTCTATCATACCCACTCTTACTTGTGACGTACAAGAAAATGGTTTTGATTGATGCAATATAAAGTGAGATAAACAGATTTGAAATGAGAAAAACTTAAATTTTTCAAGACTATTATTTACCATAAAAAATGATAATTAGTCATTTATTAAGTCAATATATTAACTATTGTAATACCCGTTTTTTTGTTGTTGCACTTATGCAAAAAAATTGATCAAAATAATATTAACATAATTTAATATTTTACAAAAAAACTGTTTTAACCCTAAGGGAGATGATCAGAGGAGACTTTTAAAAGCATCTCATTGGCTTGGGGTATTGTTTGGCGTTCAATCATGCGGTGCACTCTTATACCGTTAGGAGCACAATTTAAATGACGCAGACGCTTATTGACTTCGGCATCCGCTTTTGTGCGACGATGATTATGGCGTAAATAATCTACCCATGTTGGCATATGATAAGCCTCTGTCCAATATTCAGGTCTTTCCAGATCTCGTAAAAGGACCCATTGACGCGCACCATCGCGTAACCGAATATGGCGTCGACGCGTCATCACTTTAAGAAACTCTTCGAGATCATTTTCATGAATTTGATAATCAATCATTATCATGATCGGGCCACTTCTTGCTTTGAGGTCGAGTAATAATTCCGGCTCTCTAAAATGATCAAGAGGATTTAAATCTATCTGAGGAATTTCTTGAATTCTAAACTTTACCCCCGCAAGAGCACCTAAAATCAAGAATAGAGAACAAATGCTCAAAGCAATTGTTGGAGAATAACCATCAGCCAAAACTCCCCAGATTGCACTTCCAATAGCCATCCCCCCATAAGATGCCGTTTGATAAAGTGCTAAAGAACGAGCTACAACCCAGCGTGGTGTGGAGAGTTGTACAGATGTATTAAACAACGATAATGCCAAAACCCAACATAAACCTGCAGGAAATAAAGCAATATGGCTTATAATCAGTGAACGGCTTATTCCCAATAAAAAGCAAGAAAAGGCAAAACCAATAAATGCACTTGCAATAATTGTTTCTGAACGAAAATGATGCCGTACAAATTCATTAATAATACCTGCTGTCATGGCTCCTAACCCAAAACAACCCAGCAACGTACCATAAAGAAGGGCATTTCCTCCGAGAACTTTATGCGCAACAATTGGCAAAAGTGCTAAAATCGAAATTGCTCCTATACCAAAAAGGAACGCTCGAACCATAATACTTAAGAGATTAGGCGACATCGCAACATAACGCAAACCATCTGAGACAGCTCCTAACAGTCTTTCTCGTGGCAATGGGTTGTTTTTATAATTCGATTTCCAGAAAAATAACGCACCAATAAGAGGAATATAGCTTATAGCATTAAACAAAAAAGCAGCAGATGCACCCAAAGTTGCAATAATGGCACCACCAATCGCAGGGCCAACACTCCGCATCAAATTAAAGCCGACACTATTCAAACTAACAGCAGCAGGAATATTTTCCCTGCTCACAATATCTCCTATCGTTGCTTGCCAAGAAGGATTATAAAAAGCTGTACCACATCCAATCAAAAACGTAAAACATAACAAAAGCCAAGGTGTGAGAAATCCCAGATAGGCTAAAACAGCTAAACTCATGGATATGACCATCATCATAATTTGCGCGCACAACATAATTTGACGCCGATTAAAATTATCAGCTAAGGCCCCTGCCATCAAAGAAAACATAACAAGTGGTAACGTTGTCGCACTTTGAACAAGCCCAACCATGGAATGCGAAGAACTAATCAACGCCATTAACCACCCTGCTCCAACAGCCTGTATCAGCCCCCCTAAATTAGAAATAAGAGTAGATGACCATAAATTTCGAAATACCGAATTACGAAAAAGTTTTAATGTTGAAATGCTCTGCATCTTTTTCCTCCAAATCGGTATTTATCACTTTTGTTACCACATACACGCTCATAATCTTTGTATCAAAAGGATGCATAATTCTTTAAAAAACTTCTCATAAAACTCTATTTAAATCAATATTTCAAAACAAAAGCTTTTATTTAAAGAAAGACTTCAAAATGCTGTTAAGGACTAGTATTTTAACCTTCTTTCCTATATAAGAACGAAAATAGGTAAGAGTCTTCGACTTTTCCTGTTTTCTCACAGACCCTTGCTGAACGACATCTCGGCTATGGGTGACTTTATGTTTCTTCGTTTTTGGAAAGGATAATACGATGTCGATTACAGCTGAACGTAAACAAGCTCTTGTCGCAGAATACGCAAATAAAGTTGGTGATACAGGATCACCAGAAGTACAAATTGCTGTACTTTCTGAACGTATTTCTAATTTAACAAACCACTTTAAATCTCATAAAAAAGATAATCATTCTCGTCGTGGTCTTTTGAAGATGGTGTCTCAACGCCGGCGCCTTCTTGATTATCTTAAAGGAGTTGACCAAAATCGTTATCAGACACTTATAAAGAAGTTAGGTTTGCGTCGCTAAAAGAAAAATGGAAGTGGTATTTAAAAAACATCCATTTTTTCAACGTGTTGCTTTTAATTAAAAATTTTAAAAACTGATAAGTTATTATGGGATAGAACTGCTCATCGTTTCGCATTTAAGCAGTTTACTTCTTTTTTCTTGCAACAAAGATAAAAAGTATGTTGTCCATCCCAGATCTTGGAAGTATGCTACGCGAAACCAGAATGTGAGCAATCAAAGATTTAAACACTGGTCATTAAGGATAAAAAATGTTTAAAACGCACAAGATAGAAATTGAATGGGCCGGGCGTCCGCTCACCCTTGAAACAGGGAAAATAGCGCGTCAAGCTGATGGTGCAGTGATTGCCACCTATGGAGAAACGATTGTCTTAGCTACCGTTGTATCAGCCAAAATCCCAAAACCAGACCAGGACTTTTTTCCACTCACCGTTAATTATCAAGAAAAATCCTATGCTGTTGGTCGAATACCTGGGGGCTATTTAAAACGTGAAAGTCGACCAAGTGAAAATGAAACTTTGGTTTCACGTTTGATTGATCGCCCAATTCGTCCCCTTTTCGTTGAGGGATATAAAAATGATACACAAGTTATTGTTTCCGTTATACAGCATGATCTCGAAAACAATCCCGATATCCTTGCAATGATTGCATCTTCTGCCGCATTGACCCTGTCAGGTGTTCCTTTCATGGGGCCTATAGCCGGTGCCCGCGTTGGCTATTGTAATGGACAATATGTTCTTAATCCTCATATCGATGAAATGCCTGAATCAAAACTTGATCTTGTTGTTGCTGGAACAGAAAGTGCTGTTTTGATGGTTGAATCAGAAGCACAAGAATTACCGGAAGATATCATGTTGGGAGCTGTGATGTTTGGTCACAAAGGCCTTCAACCTGTCCTTGATGCCATCATCAAGCTTGCTGAAGTTGCTGCAAAAGATCCTCGTGATTTTGTTCCTGAAGATCTTTCTGAACTTGAAAAAGCGGTGCAGAAAATGGCAGAACAGGATATACGAAAGGCTTACACAATTACTGATAAGCAAGAACGTTATGCTGCAATTGATGCTCTAAAAACAGAAATTATCAGTAAATTTATGCCAGAAACAGAAGACGACTGTCAATTCAGTGCAGATCAAATTGCAACCGTCTTTAAACAATTGCAAGCAAAAATTGTTCGTGGAAACATTCTTGATACCCAAAAGCGTATTGATGGACGCAATCTTTCTACCGTGCGCCCTATCCAATCAGAAGTAAGTATTTTACCCCGTACACATGGATCCGCACTCTTTACCCGCGGAGAAACACAAGCTATTGTCGTTGCAACATTGGGAACTGGTGAAGATGAACAATATGTTGATTCTTTAACGGGTATGTATAAGGAAACATTCCTCCTCCATTATAATTTTCCACCATTTTCCGTGGGTGAAACAGGACGCCTTGGTTCTCCTGGTCGTCGTGAAATTGGACATGGCAAATTGGCATGGAGAGCAATTCATCCCATGTTGCCAAATAAAGAATCTTTTCCTTATACCATTCGTGCTGTCTCAGAAATTACTGAATCCAATGGATCTTCTTCTATGGCAACGGTTTGTGGAACGTCACTTGCTCTCATGGATGCTGGTGTTCCTCTAGCACGCCCTGTTGCTGGTATTGCTATGGGCTTGATTAAAGAAGGAGAACGCTTTGCTGTTCTTTCTGATATTTTAGGAGATGAAGATCATCTTGGAGATATGGATTTTAAAGTCGCAGGAACAGAAAATGGTATTACTGCCTTGCAAATGGATATCAAAATTGATGGTATTACCGAAGAGATTATGAAAATTGCGCTTGAACAAGCCAAAGGTGGCCGAATCCATATCCTTAATGAGATGGCGAAAGCTTTAACCAGTGCACGTGCTGAGCTGAGTGAATTTTCTCCGAGAATCGAAGTTATGAATATTTCTGTCGATAAAATCCGTGATGTTATCGGCTCTGGTGGTAAAGTTATTCGGGAAATCGTGGAACAAACAGGAGCAAAAATTAATATTGAAGATGATGGTACCATTAAAATTGCTTCTGCTGATGCTAAAACCATTGAAGCGGCAAAACGCTGGATCCATTCTATTGTTGATGAACCTGAAGTTGGTGCTATCTACCAAGGAACAGTTGTAAAAACTGCAGAATTTGGTGCATTTATAAACTTCTTTGGTTCTCGTGATGGACTCGTTCATATCTCTCAACTTGCATCGGAACGTGTCGCCAAAACAACCGATATTATTAAGGAAGGCGACAAAGTTTGGGTTAAGTTAATGGGCTTTGATGAGCGTGGAAAAGTTCGGTTATCAATGAAGGTCGTTGATCAAACAACCGGAAAGGAAATCACCGGTGATAAAGCGATGAATGAAGAAAAGTGCGTGGATGAAAAAAAACAACCTGAAAATAAGCGCCGCCGTAAGAAAAAAGAAGAGTAAGCCTTTCTTCTTATCAATCATGAAATGCCATCCCAATATTGGAATGGCATTTTTCTTTGAAAGAGCCCTATGTGTTATTATTTTTGCCTTTTGAAAATCATGAACTCCCGTATCCAGATCCAAGCCAATGTTGGCTGAGTTTCGGTTTAACAGAAGTTCCGGCTCAAAAATGGGCGCAAAATTTAAAAATTATTACGCCTTGGCGACCAGATTTTTTAAAATTTGTCGATACTCAATTTCACTGCTCTCCTCAAATAGATAAAACTTTCAACTATGATGGTGCATTTTTACATTTGAGCAAATATCGTGGTTTTAATCAAAATTGTTTTCTTGATTTATTAGAATGCGTTAAACCCAATGGATGGGTTGTGATCAGTGGGAATAAAACTGCTGGTGCTGCTTCAATGATGAAATGGGTCAAAAATATTGTCCCCATCACCAATAAACTGTCTAAAAATCATGGTCTGGTATTTTGGCTGCAAGTTCCTCCACAAATAGAGAAACAGAATATTGTACAATTGCGCTCACCACCGCTTACTTTTGGTAAATTTCAAACTACTTCTGGTATGTTCTCACACGGTCGTATTGATCCAGGATCTGCTGCGCTTGCTTCTTATATGCTCAAAGTTATTTCTGGAAAAACAGCTGATTTTGGTGCTGGATGGGGTTATCTTTCTCACGTTGCGCTTGAAAGAAGTGAAAAACTCACTGCTCTCGACCTTTATGAAGCAGACTACAATGCTTTGAGAGCAGCAAAACAGCACCTTAAATCCATAACAACTCCTTTTCCAATTCATTTTTATTGGCACGACCTTGTACATGAACCTATCACAAATCTATATGACACAATCATTTCAAATCCACCGTTTCACACACAACAAACAACAGATGTTTCATTAGGAAAAAATTTTATTATAAATGCTGCAAAGTGCTTAAAGCCAAGCGGCAGTCTGCTTTTTGTTGCAAACCGCCACCTGCCTTATGAAACATTATTAAAAAATATTTTCCGCACAGTGTTGATACACGAACAACCCCATGGTTTCAAAATTATCGAAGCACGCAGATAAACAGAACAAGCAATAACTTTCAAAGAATAAAACGTGAAAGATCGATATCAGCAGCAAGCTCGCCAATAGATTTTCTCACGTAAGCAGCATCAATTGTAAATGTTGTTCCAGCTTTATCAGGCGCGGTGAAAGAAATTTCATCCAAAACGCGCTCCATCACTGTTTGCAAACGACGTGCCCCTATATTTTCAATCCTTGCATTTAAATCTACAGCAATATCTGCTAAAGCATCAATAGCATCATCTGTAATTTCCAAATGAACCTCTTCCGTTGCCATAAGAGCGATATATTGTTTAATCAAACTAGCTTCTGGTTCCGTTAGAATGCGTCGTAAATCTTCCCTTGTTAAAGGGTTGAGCTCCACACGGATGGGCAAACGTCCTTGAAGTTCCGGTAATAAATCAGATGGCTTGGAAACATGAAATGCACCTGAGGCAATAAAAAGAATATGATCGGTTTTTATTTGCCCATATTTTGTAGAAATTGTTGTTCCTTCAACCAAAGGCAAAAGATCCCGTTGAACGCCCTCACGCGAAACCGCAACACTTGCTCCACCATCCCTGGTTGCAATTTTATCAATCTCGTCGATAAAAACAATACCGTCATTTTCAGCAACACGAAGCGCCTCTTGAATAATTTGCTCCTGATCAAGGAGTTTTTCAGATTCATCATCAATGAGCGGCTTAAAAGCATCTCTTACTGTCGTCTTACGGACTTTTGTACGACTGCCCATTTTTCCCAAAATATCTGATAAATTCATAATACCCATTTGCGCCCCAGGCATACCAGGAATATCAAAGGTTGAAGCACTACTGCTATTATTATCGGCGACTTCAATTTCAATCTCTTTTTCATCTAATTCACCTTCACGCAATTTTTTACGAAAACTATCACGAGTAGTAGGACTTGCTGTTTTACCAACAAGGGCGTCTAAAACACGCTCTTCAGCATTCACGTGGGCCTTTTCTTTTATTTCATCCCGTTTCTTTTCACGCACAAGAGAAATGGCAATTTCAACAAGATCTCGAATAATTTGCTCAACATCACGTCCCACATAACCAACTTCAGTAAATTTAGTCGCTTCTACTTTAACGAAGGGTGCTCCAGAAAGTTTTGCTAATCGACGTGCAATACCAGTTTTACCAACACCTGTTGGCCCTATCATTAAAATATTTTTTGGCATAACTTCTTCACGCATCGGCTCATCAAGCTGTTGCCTACGCCACCGATTGCGCAGTGCAATAGCTACAGAGCGTTTGGCATCATTTTGGCCAATAATAAAACGATCAAGTTCAGAAACAGTCTCACGAGGGGAAAATACAACACACATTTAAATAGCTTTCTCTAAAGAAGATAATTCTGCATCCAATGTTTCAATCGTAAAATGATCATTGGTGTAAACACAAATTTTAGCGGCAATAGCCATAGCTTTACGAGCAATAGTTTCTGCATCCAAATCCAAATCCATGAGTGCACGCGCTGCTGAAAGAGCAAAATTTCCTCCAGAGCCAATTGCCATAACCCCATCTTCTGGTTCTAAAACATCACCAAGCCCTGTTAGAGCCAAAGTTACTTTCTTATCAGCCACGAGCATCATTGCTTCGAGACGACGCAAATAGCGATCTGTTCTCCAATCTTTTGCAAGTTCTACACAGGCACGCATAAGCTGATCAGGATATTGTTCAAGCTTTGTTTCCAATCTCTCCAGTAATGTAAAAGCATCTGCCGTAGCACCTGCAAAACCAGCAATAACCACTCCGTTCTTTCCAAGACGACGCACTTTACGTGCATTGCCTTTCATAATTGTCTGTCCAAGAGAAACCTGACCATCACCGGCCATCACGACTTTTCCACCTTTTCGTACCGTAATAATTGTTGTACCATACATTATGTCTGGCTTATGTTCTGTCATAAGGAAACTCCTTAATATTAACTTTACTTTTTAATATTGATTTCTTTTCATACAATGTAAAACTCAATTACTATTGTCCTATTTAAGAACATATACAGCAAAACACAATGATTCAGCATAACTCAATTTGTTGAAAATGGAAAAATGATATCATTGTTGTCAATGCAAATTACTGCTAAATAGCTTTATATAAACAGTTTGTGCTTTTTAGAGGAAAATTATGAAAAAAATAGCCATAGGGACCTTAGGTGGAACAATTGCAATGACGGCTGATAGTTTTGGTCACATGCAACCAACTTTAACTTCAGATAACCTCATAAAAAGTGTTCCTGCTTTAAATAACGTTGCTGATATTCATGCACAAACATTAATGCAAATACCAAGTGGATCTTTATCGTTTCAAATGCTTTTTGAAATAATTAAGTGGGCAAAACAACAAATAAACGCTGGTGCAGAAGGTATTGTTTTAACACAAGGGACTGATACTCTGGAAGAAACAGCTTTTTTTCTTTCTCTTTATTGGAAAGAAGCTGAACCTCTCATCATAACCGGTGCTATGCGCATGCCTCATGAAGCAGGAGCCGATGGCCCAGCTAATATTTTAGCAGCCACTCGCGTTGCGGCAGCCCCACAAAGTCGTAACAGAGGCGTTCTCGTTGTCATCAATGATACAATTCATTCACCTTATTGGCTCTATAAAAGCCATACCGTCAAAGTCGAAACATTTCAATCAGGTCTTGCAGGTGTTTTAGGAACTATTTTAGAGGAAAAACTTATTTATTTCAATGATCGAAAATTTTTCCCAAAAACGTTTGATTTTCCCCAAAACCATGATCATCAAATTGCACTCCTCTATTCCTCTTTATCTTCTGATGCACAATTAATGAAACTCTGCCTCGAAAGTGGGTATTATGCTGGGCTTGTTATCGCCGGTTTTGGTGCAGGACACTGTAGTTTTCAAGAAGCAGACCTCGTACAACAATATGCACAAAAAATACCAATCATTATTGCTAGTCGTTGTTGTAATGGCTCCACAACTCGTATAACTTATGGCTATAAAGGCTCAGAAATCGATATGATTGCTTCTGGTGCGCTCATGTCTGGTTATTTATCAGCCGTAAAAGCGCGTCTACTTTTATGGGCTTTTTTGGCGCAAGGGTATTCATTGGAACAAATCCGTGTAGATTGGAATGACTGGACGATAAGCTAACAAAAAATGACCTATTATCTTGAAGAAGAGAGCATGAAAAACAAAATTCACTTGAATACAAAGCCGTTCACATGTCCGTTCTTAATCGATTGCTGCGGCAGAAAAATTCTCGACCAATACAAATGATTGATACGACTATACAAAAAATTAATCAGAAAGATAATCTGGTCAAATCCGTTTCTGACCGATATTCACCCTACCGTGTCTTTACTGCACAACAATGGTCAGAGTTTCGTGCGGATACACCTCTTACTTTGACTTTTGATGAAATTAAGCGTTTACGCTCTATGGATGATCCTATCGATCTTGAGGAAGTTCAACGCATTTATCTTTCTTTATCGCGTTTGTTATCATGCCATGTTGAAGCCGTACAGGAACTTTTTCACAAACGTCAGAAGTTTCTCCATCAAGAAGAGATGAGGAAAACGCCTTTTATTATTGGAATTGCTGGTTCTGTAGCAGTAGGAAAATCAACCACTGCTCGCATTCTTCAAGAACTATTGAAACGTTGGACATCTAGTCTTAAAGTTGATCTGATCACAACGGATGGTTTTCTCTATCCTAACGCAATCTTACAGCAAAAAAATCGTATGAATCGTAAAGGATTTCCTGATTCTTATGACATTAAAAAATTGCTATGCTTTCTTTCTGCTATAAAAGCAGGTGTCGGAAATATTCGTGCTCCGCTTTACTCACATATGACCTATGATGTTCTAGAAAACCAGACAATTGCCATTGACCATCCTGATATTTTAATTGTTGAAGGTATTAATGTATTACAGGTCAGTGATCTTCCTAAAGATGGGAAAGCCATTCCTTTCGTATCTGATTTTTTTGATTTTTCAATTTATGTCGATGCTGAAACAGAAGTCATTCGTCACTGGTATTTGGAACGTTTTAAACGTTTGCGTAAAACAGCTTTCCAAAATCCTGAATCCTATTTTCATCGTTATGCCCACCTCAATGAAAAAGAAGCCTCAAAAATTGCTGAGGATCTTTGGCAAACGATTAATTTAAAAAATTTACAAGAAAATATATTGCCAACACGACCAAGGTCCAATCTCATTCTACGAAAGGGAAAAAATCATTTGGTCGAATATGTCGCACTTAGACGACTATAAGGATCTCATAACTATGCACCACCACCCCATTCATTTTACCTCAACGCGTATCGATAACAGTTGCCCTATCATCTTGGTAAACCAAAGAACTCTTGCCAACTTATCACTTGATGCGTCAACAACAGCATGGATAAAAGTTAATGACTTTACTGGTAAAGCAGGACAAATACTCTTTATTCCTCACGAAACGGGGCATTTAAAAAAAGTTTTATTTGGAATTGGCAATGGTAACGATCCTTTTATCACAGGAGTTCTTGCTCAAAAACTTCCTGCTGGTCAATGGCATTTAGAAGGTACAAACTCTGATGAAATAAATACCTATCTTGGATTGGCATTCGGCAGTTATCAATTTAATCGCTATCGTCAAAATTCTTCTTTCAAATCATTATCTATCCATGTCAATGAGGCAATTGATCTTAATGAACTCCAACGAATTTATGAAGCTGTCTTCTTTGTCCGTGATCTCATTAATATTCCAGCCAATGATATGAACCCTGATACTCTCGAAAAAGAAGTACGACAACTAGGAAAAATTTATGGTGCTCATGTCCAAAGTATTTGTGGAGATGATCTCTTAACCCATAACTTTCCGATGATTCATGCCGTAGGACGAGCAGGCAGTACTCCACCACGACTGATTGAGTTACTCTGGGGCCAAGAACATCATCCTAAAATAACGTTGGTGGGCAAAGGCGTAACTTTTGATACTGGAGGACTCGATATTAAATCAGCCAATAACATGTTGCTTATGAAAAAAGACATGGGGGGTGGAGCAAACGTTTTGGGATTGGCTAAACTTATCATGGATGCAAAATTGCCTTTCCGTCTACGCGTTTTGATTCCAGCTGTAGAAAATGCAATTTCTGCGAATGCTTACCGACCAGGTGATATTCTCAAAAGTCGTAAAGGTTTAAGTGTTGAAGTAGGTAATACAGATGCTGAAGGGCGACTTGTCCTTGCCGATGCACTCGCCTATGGTGATGAAGAAAGTCCACAATTCATGCTTTGCATGGCTACTTTAACAGGAGCAGCACGCACAGCATTAGGACCAGATCTTCCGGCATTTTATTGTAATGATTCAATATGGGCACAACAAATTTCTGAATCTGCTCACGCTGTTTTTGATCCTCTTTGGCAAATGCCCCTTTGGAAACCTTACCAAGAGATGTTATCATCACCAATTGCTGACCTTAACAATGTAACTGGAAATAGCTTTGCTGGCTCTATAATCGCTGCTTTATTTCTTAATTCTTTTGTTGAAAAAACTGAACATTTTGCGCATTTTGACCTTTATGGATGGGTTCCAAAAGAAAAACCAGGATACCCTATTGGTGGATCAGCACAAACTATCCGTGCCCTTTATAATATTTTTAAAAATGAGTTTTGACACAAATATCCACAAAAATGGATAATTTTGCAGCTTAAAGAATAATTGGTCTTACACTGTGTTCTTGGTTTTATTGGAAGATAAAAATCTTACCAAGACAGTTTTCGTGAGTCTTCTTAAAGGTGAGATGCCCAAAAATGGAAAGCAAAAAAATGATCTCTAAAGACCCAAGGCTTTATGCATTCAGAGATGATCTAGCAGATCAACGTCTTGAAACAGAAATTACAGCTCAGCGCTTTGTTCAAGGTAAAAAAAGACGTGTTAATACCGCGGTCGCCGGACTTTTTAAAGAAAATAGTAAAAACAGTGAAAGACAAACAGAATGCTTATTCGGAGAAGAGCTTCTCATTTTTGAACAAGGGGAAACGATGTCGTGGGGGCAATCACTCAAGGATGGTTATGTCGGTTATATTGATACAAAAGTTCTTTGTTCATCAACCATAAAACAAACGCATGTGGTTTCAGTACCACGCACATTTAAATATTTACACGCTGACTTACGTGGACCGATAAGCTCCCCTTTATCTATGGGAAGCAAAGTCAGTGTTGTTGATGAAATTGAAGTCCGTGATACAACGTATTCTATTCTTGAAAATGGAACGGCAATCATTACGAGCCATCTCAGCCCCATTGGACGCGTATATGAAGATTATGTCACAGTTGCAGAAACCTTTATCCGTACACCTTATCTTTGGGGTGGTATCAGCGGTTTTGGAATTGATTGTTCGGGACTCATTCAGCTCTCTATGATGATGACCGATCAAATAGTTTTACGAGACACCGATATGCAGCAAGAAACTGTAGGCAAGCTTCTTACAGACACTGATAAACTTCAACGAGGTGATTTAATTTTTTGGAAAGGTCATGTGGCTATTATGATTGATCATGAAAATATTATTCACGCTAATGGTTTTTCTATGGACGTTATGATCGAGCCATTGGAAGAAGCAATTACGCGTATCGCTAAAAAAAATCAATACCCCATTGCAAAACGTCGCCCAATTCAAGAAATTTAATACATGCCTCCTATAAAAAATTA
Organism: Bartonella sp. AC10YNML; assembly: GCF_042196825.1. Taxonomy (NCBI): domain Bacteria; kingdom Pseudomonadati; phylum Pseudomonadota; class Alphaproteobacteria; order Hyphomicrobiales; family Bartonellaceae; genus Bartonella; species Bartonella sp. AC10YNML. Next base: position 63,296 of record NZ_JBHIRA010000006.1, read on the forward strand.
ATTGAATGTTTTTTATTATACAATAGATTGATTTATAAGGATAATTATCCATTATTTACTCTGTGTCAAGCATTCTAAATATCGTAAAATTCTCTCATTTCAAATCGGTTTTTATGTTGAATCAATCAAAATCGCTTGCTTGTTCATCACAAGCAAAATTGATGTATAAGTAAAAATATCCCTTATGAATGCTCTCAAATGCCAAGAGCTATCATAATAACATTGGGACCAACTTACTCCTTCGTAAGCGTAAGGATAGTATGCTCAATAGATTTTACATTATTTCCATATTTCCATGGGAGCTTTAACGTTATACCATTCACTAGTGCGGCACGAAACGGGTTTTGGAGCATTGCGAAATGCCTCTTTTAAACAAGCTCGTGAATACGCAGCACAATGCCGCTCTACATTACGTAAAGAACGCGCTCCTCTTAATCAAAAGCAACATTTTTGATCTTTTTTTAAAGTTCATACTCATTTAGAAATCTTTATCAATATTCGCCTATCTTTAAATACTGAGAAAACTAATCGACCGTCTTACTGAAGAACTTTCATTAAAATATCATATAGTCAATTATAAATCGTATTACATAACTTAAATAAGAGTTCTTAATATTATCATATTTCACTGTTTCAAATACCTTTATTACAAGTCAATAGAGAAATAAGCGTATTATAAAAAAATGAAAATAAAGATTACTACGCAGATTTATTATTTCTTTTCTATTCAGTTTTATGTTTTTTTAAATATACAAAAATAATATATTCCTTATTTATATACTTACCTAGGTAGCTTTTTCTCCATCTCTCATACCATAGATATGTATGATATATAGTTCTCTAAGAAGTCTTATTTTCATGTTTTCTTTTATATTTAATCATTCATTAACCGTATGTTTTATTTTTTTAAAATTATTTTTTAAATTACATACCACTCTTTTTATTCGTACGTTATTGAACATTTTTTTGATTGGGAAATCGTATAACATCAAGAAAAATAAAACTTATGATTACAAAACAATACGTTATTATATAATATATGTATTACATATGATAATTAGGATTTTGGTCATGTAAAACAATCTCCAATAATAAACACAAAGCGTTCTTTTTTAAAGCATTTTTTGAATTTTTTCTATTATTGATATCTTATGAAATAAATACTCCTAATATCTCTCAGTGCATCTAAGACAATCTCTCAATGATAATCGCGAAAAGTATAAATCCATTATCTACCACCATTTTTATGCTTATAAAGCGTGCAAAGGCATCATTATATACTTTGCTAATTCTCAATGTTGCGATAACCCTTGGCTAGTAGAGAGTGTTCTTTCAGCACGTATTTTATTTCTTTCTTAAATAATTTTAACATGCCCCGCCCCGCTTGGAACATGAAAAAGAATGATTTTGATTAATTTAAAATAAGACAGTTTTGAAATGAGAAAATTTTTTACGACTCTGGACTTCCCCATGCAACATAAAAAATTATATTATCATTATAACTCAATATATTGGTTTATATTTAAACAATATTCCCTGCTTATAACACATCAAAGAAGAAAATTTCTCAATAACTGAATTAATGGTTTATCTGCATCAGGCATAGGATATTGATCAAGATCATTAATAAAAACCCATTCTAAATTTTGCCCTTCTCGTCCTTGTGCAACGCCCTCATAATGGTCACAAAGATACAATGGCATTAAGAGATGAAATGTCTTATAGCTATGACTTGCAAATGTTAAAGGGTGTAAATTATTTGGTTGAACATAAATACCAAGCTCTTCCTCTAGTTCACGAATCAATGATGCTTCCGGAGTTTCACCTTGCTCAACCTTGCCACCAGGAAACTCCCATAAACCAGCTAGTGATTTTCCTTCAGGACGCTTAGTTAGCAAAACACGATTATTCTGATCGAACAATGCGCATGCAACAACAAGAAGAATGGAACTTTTTATATACATATTACTCGCCAATAGGGATCATAAAGATAACTGTCTTTATCTATCATATCCACCTGCTCTTAAAAGAACTTACATCCTTCATTTTTTCTGAAAAATAATAAGCTGTTAAATATAAAATGCATCCATTAACTTCTATAATTGCTGTTGATCATAACGTACTCTTTTGTTAAATCGCAAGACCAAACTTTCGCTGTACCATTACCCAAACCGATATCAACACGAATTGTGATGTGCTTACCTTGCATATAAGTACCTATTGTCTCTTCACAATACTCAGGATCTCGTTCGCCATTGATCGCCACACGATGCTCACCAAACCAAATCATCAATAGATCACGATCGACTTCAACACCAGCCTTCCCAACGGCCATAACCACCCGTCCCCAATTCGCATCTTCACCGGCAATAGCCGTTTTTACAAGTGGTGAATTTGCAATTGACAAAGCAATCGTTTTTGCAGCATCGTTTGTTGTAGCACCAATTACATTAACCTCAATTAAATGACGAGCACCTTCACCATCACAAACAACTTGTAATGCGAGCTCGTGCAAAAGTGCACTCAAGTGCTTTGAGAACACTTCATAACGCGGATCTGTTTTACATCTAATGCAGGGAAAATGTTCTTTTCCTGTCGCAAACAACATAAGCGTATCTGAAGTTGAGGTATCACTATCAACAGTAATTGAATTAAAAGAACCCTCAACTGCCTCTGATAACATGGATTGGAGTGCATCCGAAGAAATAGTAGCATCACTAACTACAAATGACAGCATTGTCGCCATATCGGGTGCAATCATACCAGCACCCTTTGCAATTCCATTAATGGTAACACACTCTCCCCCACAGTCAAAAGTGCGCGTCGCAAGTTTTGGAAATGTGTCCGTTGTCATTATGGCTTTTGCAGCTTCCAACCAATTTCCCTCTTCTGCTGTCTCTGTCATACTTGGTAAAAGATTGACAATACCCGAGGCATCCATTGGCTCACCAATAACACCTGTGGAAGCTATAAAAACTTCATCTTTTCTAACCTTTAAAGCGTTCGCTGCTGCATATATTATTTCATTCGTTGTGTGCTTTCCTTTGCTTCCTGTAAAAGCATTTGCATTTCCAGAATTCACAACAACAGCTCTAGCAACCCCATGAGGAAGCGATGCGCGACAATGCTCTACAGGAGCAGATGGACATTTTGAACGGGTAAAAACGCCTGCCACATTCACTGGCTTATCGAATATGATGAAAAGAAGATCTGTACGATCTTTATATTTAATCCCAGCTTCAGCTGTTGCTATCCGTACACCAGATAATGGAGAAAGCTCTTGGATCTTTTGAGGCGACAAAGGAGAGATTTTCAAAACCACAATATGCTTTCTATAAAAAAATGAAATGATTGCAGATCAATAACCTCTCATAGAAAACTGCTAGATTTTTTGAACAAAACCAACCTAGCAAATTATCTATTAAAGAGGCTATCTACTTATTTTCCTAGCTATTCCGTATCTTCTTCATCGGACGTCTCATCGGGAAGCAGCGTCCCATTTTGATGAAGCGATTCCATGATTTTTGTAACATTAGGATCAGGGTATTTCACATCTATCTTGCTACGTAAATCAACAATCAGTTCTTGATAGCGCTTTTTTATCAGCTGTGTCCGCAACATTTCTTTAACATCATCAAATGCAGGCGGTTGTTTTACACGACGATCCTCTAATTTAATAATATGCCAACCAAAAGGACTTTCAACAGGTTGTTTAGTGTATTCGCCAACTTTTAAACCAAATGCGGCATCTTCAAAAGGCTTGACCATTTGACCATGGCTAAAATAACCAAGATCACCCCCAACGGCAGCAGAACCATCTGTTGAACTTTTCTTTGCAATCTCTTCAAAACTTTCGCCTTTATTTAAATGCTTAATGATAGCTTCTGCTTCTTTTCTCGTTTTGACCAAAATATGACGCGCTTTAACCTCATCCTCCTTAGGTAGAGCAGCAACTTCTTGCTTATAAAGAGCTTCCAAATCAGTATCCGATATTTTGTCAACAATCGTTTGTTTAAAATAAAGCTGTTGAAGAACATTATCACGCATGACTGCCATACGTTTATCGTAAGCTTCTGTCTTATCAAGACCTTTTCTTCTTGCTTCTTTTGCAAGTGCCTGCATATCTAAATAAGCTTTTAGAACCATCATACGACGTTGTTCATCAGGAAAACGTGCTAAATTAGGATTTATTTCAAGTGCTAAATCATCCAATTGACCTGCTGTAATATTTTTCCCATCAATAACTGCCATAACATGAGAAGGAGAAATTGCTTTTTCAGAAGCTTTCTCCAAAGTTTTTAAATCATTCGATGGTGAATTCACACCTTCTTGGGCTTTCACCCCTAAACTTGTACTTGCCAATAAAGTTGATGCTAAAAACAGCGTGATAAAGTTGAATTTCATAAATATACTCCTTAAAAGTGAAGGCAGGTTCAAGATTCCAATTTTCTTTACCATAACACTTTATTCTTTAAATATAGAGAAATAAATTAGTAATTTCATTGTAAAAAATATAAAATCGTTCTTTTATCTCAGTTTCTACAACCCTATCTAATGCAAATGAAAAACATGATCATAGAGAAAAATGACATATTGTATCTTCAATTACTTTGTATTGTATCAGTTAAATAGCATACCTAAAGTTGACATAGCGCGCTTAGCCTCTTATCTCTACGTTACAATTAAAATGGAAAATTGCACACCTGCAAGTATAATGGTACCATCTGCATTTCATTATATCTCTAATGATATCAGAAAACTTAAAGAAAATGTAGAGAATGGGGAAAACGTATGAATTACCCAACAAAAGTGACAATAATTAAAAGAAAGGGCCAGTGATGGTCGGTTTAGGTGTTTTTGCACGTAAATTTTTTGGTTCAGCTCATGAGCGACGCCTCAAAGCACTCCGCCAAAAAGTTGCACAAATTAATGCTTTGGAAGAACAATTCGTAAAATTAAGTGATGAGCAGCTTTACCAAAAAACAGATGCCTTTCGTAAACGTCTTAGTGGAGGTGAAAGTATTGATTTGCTCTTACCAGAAGCTTTCGCAACTGTTCGTGAAGCAGCAAAACGTGTTTATGACATGCGTCCTTTTGACGTACAACTTATTGGTGGAATGGTCCTTCACGACTGCGGCATAGCTGAAATGCGTACTGGTGAAGGTAAAACATTAATGGCAACTCTACCAATTTATCTCAATGCATTGGAAGGTAAAGGCGTTCATGTTGTGACAGTAAACGATTATCTCGCCAGTCGTGATGCTGAAACAATGGGGAAAATTTTTAGTTTTCTAGGGCTTACAACAGGCGTGATTCTTCATGATCTTGATAGTGAAGCCCGCCGAGAGGCATATGCATGCGACATCACCTATGCCACAAATAATGAACTAGGTTTTGACTATTTGCGTGATAATATGGCCTTCGATCATAGTCAAATGGTCCAACGTGGACATCATTACGCAATTGTTGATGAAGTTGATTCGATTCTTATTGATGAAGCCCGTACCCCCCTTATTATTTCTGGTCCTCTAGAAGATCGTACTGACTTCTATAACCTTATTGATACATTTATTCCTGCCTTAACTCCAGAAGACTATGAAATAGACGAAAAACAAAAAACAACGACCTTTACCGAAGTTGGTACTGAAAAAATTGAAAAAATGCTCGAACAAGCTGGGCATCTTAAAGGTGAGAGTCTTTATGACATAGAAAATGTCGCTATCGTTCATCATGTCAATAATGCTCTAAAAGCTCATAAACTGTTTGCTCGCGATAAAGATTATATTGTTCGCAATGATGAGATCGTTATTATTGACGAATTTACAGGGCGAATGATGCCTGGGCGGCGTTATTCTGAAGGACTTCATCAAGCTTTAGAAGCTAAAGAGCATGTTGCTATTCAACCAGAAAACCAGACACTTGCTTCCATCACTTTCCAAAATTACTTCCGTATGTATAGAAAATTATCTGGCATGACTGGAACTGCAACAACAGAAGCCGAAGAATTCAGAAATATTTATGGTCTTGACGTTGTCGAAGTTCCTACAAATTTGCCAATACAACGTATTGATGAAGATGATGAGATTTATCGAACAGCAGAAGAGAAATATCGGGCAATTGTGCGTGATATCCGTCAAGCACACGAAAAAGAACAGCCTATTCTTGTTGGAACAACCTCTATTGAAAAATCAGAACAATTGGCAGAACGTTTGCGAAAAGAAGGCATTACCGATTTTAGAGTCTTAAATGCTCGCTATCACGAACAAGAAGCATATATCATTGCGCAAGCAGGAGTTCCTAGAGCTCTCACCATTGCAACCAACATGGCAGGACGCGGTACGGATATACAACTTGGTGGTAATGTTGAAATGCGCATTCGACAAGAGTTACAGGATATCCCCGAAGGTCCAGAGCGGACAGCTAAAATTGAAGAAATAAAAAAAGATGTCAAGCAACTTAAAGAAAAAGCTTTAGCGGCTGGAGGGCTTTACGTTATCGCTACTGAACGTCATGAAAGCCGTCGTATTGATAACCAGCTTCGTGGACGTTCTGGTCGCCAAGGCGATCCTGGTCGCTCAAAATTCTTTCTCTCTCTTCAAGATGATCTTATGCGTATCTTTGGCTCCAACCGTATGGATGGTATGCTACAAAAACTTGGATTGAAAGAAAATGAAGCTATTATCCATCCATGGATTAATAAAGCCCTTGAAAAAGCACAAAAAAAGGTCGAAGCACGAAACTTTGAAATTCGTAAAAATCTACTAAAATATGATGATGTCATGAATGATCAACGCAAAGTTATTTTTGAACAGCGTATGGAGGTCATGAATGCAGATGATTTATCAGAAATGATCCTTGAAATGCGTAATGAAGTCGTAGAGGATCTCGTAGAGGCTTATATTCCATCAGGGACATATTCTGAAAAATGGGATGCAAAAACTCTCGAAGAAGAGCTTCAACAACTCTTTAATCTTGAGCTTCCAGTGGAAGAATGGGCAAAAGAAGATGGAATTGCCGAGGAGCAAATTCTAGAGCGTGTATCAGATGCTGTTACAAAACTTGAAAATGATCGTACTGAACGATATTCTCCAGAAGTTATGGCTTATTTTCACAAAGCAGTGTTGCTCGAAACTATTGACACGTTATGGCGTGAACATCTGGTAAGTTTAGACCATTTGCGTTCTGTTGTTGGGTTTCGTGGTTATGCGCAGCGGGATCCACTCAATGAATATAAGACAGAATCATTTGAACTCTTTCAAAATATGTTGAAAAATTTGCGCAGAATTGTCACTTCTAAACTTATGCGCTTTGAAATTATTCAACAACCCACAGAACCAACCATGCCTGAGCAAACGGATGCTGTTTCATCCGTCTTTAATGATCAAAGTCAAGAAAATGCTCCAACCTTATGGGCACGATCACAAGAAAATAGATTTGTTAATCCACAAGATCGTGACCCTAACGATATAACCACATGGGGAAAAGTTGGACGTAATGAGCGTTGTCCTTGCGGTTCAGAAAAAAAATACAAACACTGTCATGGAGCCTTTGTTTGAAAAGTAAACTATGCAAATGAATAAAAAGCGAAATTATGAGCAAGAATTGCGCACAGCTGGTTTAAGAGTAACACGTCAACGACGTGTTATTCTTGATATTTTGACGGATACAAATGATCATCCCAATGCATTTGAAATTTTTCAGCGTGCAAACAAAATAGATTCGAATATTTCACTCTCAACGGTTTATCGAACCATGAAAATATTAGAAGGAAATGGAACAATTCATCGCCATAGCTTTAGTGGTGGTCCATCTCGTTTTGAGCAAGCAGATGGGCAACATCATGATCATCTTATTGATATAGAAACAGGACAAGTTATCGAGTTTCATTCTGATGTTATTGAAAAGCTGCAAGAGGAAATTGCAAAATCCCTTGGCTATGATATTATTCATCATCGCCTTGAACTTTACGGAAAAAAAAACTCTTAAAAAAATGATTATATATCATTAGATAAAATACCTCAGGCAAATCAAATTTTATAAAAATTTACCTTTAAAATATAATAGTTTTCATTGGCAAAAAAAAAGAATTGCTTTATTACCTCTTTTTGTATGATGCTATACGGTAATTCATTGCCGATATTATCACAAAAAATCATTGCAAAAAAATATTATAAAAATTGTATTATGAAAAATTAGGCCAATATTATCATGGTTTCTTTGCCACAAGATCGTATGAAACAGCTTGAAAAGCGCTTTGAAATAATTGAAAGCCAAATGACAACAAATCCAAATGCTGAAACATATGTCAAATTAGCTTCTGAATATGCAGAACTACAACCCGTTATTACCTCTATACGCGCATTAAATGCTCTTTACGGAGAGATTACAGAATTAGAAGCGATTATCAACGATAAACAAACAGATATAGAGATGCGTAACCTTGCCCAGGAAGAGCTACCATCGTTATATAAAAAAGGAGAGCAATTTGAAAAAGAACTCCAGATTCTGCTTTTGCCTAAAGATGTTGCTGATGAAAAAAGCGCTATTATTGAAATTCGAGCAGGAACGGGTGGATCAGAAGCAGCACTTTTTTCCGGTGATCTTTTTCGCATGTATGAACGTTATGCCCATGCTCACCATTGGAAAGTAGAAGTTATTTCACTCAGTGAGGGGGAAGTTGGCGGATATAAAGAGATTATTGCTAGCATTTCAGGAAAAGGTGTCTTTTCTAAATTGAAATATGAATCAGGTGTCCATCGTGTGCAACGCATCCCTGAAACAGAGACAGGTGGACGTATCCATACATCTGCTGCTACCGTTGCTGTACTTCCAGAGGCTGAAGATATTGATATTGATATTCGTCCTGAAGATATTCGTATCGACACAATGCGTGCATCTGGAGCAGGAGGACAGCATGTTAATACAACGGATTCAGCTGTTCGTATCACGCATATTCCAACAGGAATTATGGTCGTACAAGCAGAAAAATCACAACATCAAAACAGAGCACGAGCCCTTCAAATTTTACGGGCACGCTTATTCGATATCGAACGACAAAAAGCGGAAAATGAACGTTCAGCTTCCCGTAAGAGCCAAGTTGGTTCTGGTGATCGTTCAGAACGTATTCGTACCTATAATTTTCCACAAGGACGCATCACGGATCACCGTATTAATCTGACCCTGTATAAGCTTGATCGCATATTGGAAGGAGATCTTGATGAGCTTATTCATGCACTCATCTCAGATCACCAAACAGCACTCCTGATGGAAATGGACAATAATTGAACAAATATTCTTTCAAAAATGTCATCCAACAAACTCAAGAAAAATTGCGCATGAAAGGAATTTCTGAAGCCAATCTCGATGCGAAAATACTCATTGAATGGATAACAGGAATAAATGCTGCTGAAAGAATTTCTCAACCAGATATACCTCTATCTTCTGAGCACATTACACAAATAGAACAGGCTGTCCAACGGCGGATTGCAGGCGAACCCGTCTACCGTATTATAGGAGAACGAGAATTTTATGGCATATCCTTCGCTTTGTCTCAAGAGACGTTAGAACCCCGTCCTGATACAGAAACGTTGATAGATCTTGTTCTCCCTTTCCTCAAAAAATATGTCGAAAATTCGAGAAAAATAACACTCCTTGATATGGGGACAGGAAGTGGCGCCATTGCCATTGCCATTCTTAAACACATTCCACAATCCTATGCAGTCGCTGTCGATATTTCTGAAGATGCCCTTAAAACAGCGACAAAAAATGCAAAAAATGCTGAAGTAATACATCGCTTCACACCTCTTCTTAGCGATTGGTTTAATTCTGTCACTGGTCGCTTTGATTTCATTGTTTCCAATCCACCTTATATCCCCGCAAAAGATATCAAAAAACTTGCAAAAGAAGTGCGCTTACATGATCCATTACGCGCTCTTATCGGTGGAAAAGATGGTCTTGATTTTTATCGTAAGCTCGCCCATGAAGCAGCCAACTACTTAAAAGAAAACGGCACTATCGCTGTTGAAATTGGTTACTCTCAAGAAAAAGAAGTTTGCAATTTGTTTGAAACAAATGGCTTTCAATGCTTAGAAATGCGCAAAGACCTCAGTGGAATACCCCGCGCACTTCTATTTGCATGCAAACATTAAAATTCCCAATCATCATCCGTGGTAGCAACCGCCTTGCCAATGACATAAGAAGAACCTGCCCCTGAAAAAAAGTCATGATTTTCGTCAGAGTTTGGTGATAAAGCTGCCAAAATAGCGGGATTAACACGACAAACCTCAGGGGGGAAAAGAGCTTCAAAACCTAAATTCATTAAAGCCTTGTTAGCATTATAATGAAGAAAAATTTTAACATCTTCCGTCAATCCAAGTGCATCATAAAGATCTTCAGTATATTTGCACTCGATGTTATAAAGGTCAAAGAGCAGGTTAAAAGCAAAATCTTTAATTTCTTGTCTTTTGGCTTCATCAAGCTTTGCAAAGCCCAATTGGAATTTATAACCTATATAATAACCGTGAACCGCTTCATCACGAATGATCAGTCGAATGAGATCTGCTGTATTGGTTAACTTAGCGCGACTGGCCCAATACATGGGCAAATAAAAACCAGAATAAAATAAAAAGCTTTCCAGTAAAGTAGAAGCAATTTTTTTCTTGAGTGGATCATTTGCTTCATAACGTTCAAGTACTAATCTAGCCTTTTTCTGCAAATGAATATTTTCTTCCGACCATCTAAATGCATCATCAACTTCTACGGTCGAGCAAAGGGTTGAAAAAATAGAGGAATAAGAACGTGCATGAACCGCTTCCATAAACGCAATATTCGTCAAAACCGCCTCCTCATGCTCTGTTATCGCATCAGCCAGAAGCGAAATGGCTCCTACAGTGTTTTGAATTGTATCTAAAAGCGTTAGTCCTGTAAAAACACGAATCGTTAATTTACGTTCTTCATCCGTTAAGCTTGACCATGAGGGAATGTCATTGGAAAGTGGAACCTTCTCAGGTAACCAAAAATTCCCAGTTAAGCGGTTCCATACTTCAAGATCTTTCTCATCATGTAATCTATTCCAATTAACAGCACACACAACAGGATTTTTGGTTGTAATCTTTGTCATATGATGATCTCCTATAAACTGCACGAAACACAGCCATCTACTTCTGTTCCACTTAATGCTACTTGCCGTAATCGTACATAATAAATACTCTTGATACCCTTTTTCCAAGCATAAATTTGTGCGCGGTTAATATCACGTGTGGTCGCTGTATCGGGAAAAAATAATGTTAATGAAAGACCTTGATCAACATGCTGTGTTGCAACAGCATAGGTATCTATAATTTTTTCAGGCCCAATCTCATAAGCATCTTGGTAAAAATTCAAATTCGTATTATCCATATAAGGAGCGGGATAATAAACGCGCCCAATTTTTCCCTCTTTGCGAATTTCAATTTTTGAAGCAATTGGATGAATAGAAGAAGTGGCATGATTAATATAGGAAATAGATCCCGTGGGTGGAACAGCCTGTAGATTGCGATTATACAACCCATACTCAACAACTAAATCTTTGAGTTCCTGCCAATCATTTTGACTTGGAATAACAATATTGTTCCGTGCAAAAAGCTCTTGTACAAGCGCAAATTGCGGTTTCCATTCTTTTTCAATATATTTTTCGAAAAAACGCCCATCTGCATAAGCTGATTTTTCAAACCCTGCAAATATTTCTTGACGTTCGCGCGCAATTAAATTGGAAGCACGTATGGCGTGATATGTCACAATATAAAAGTAGATATTGGTAAAATCAATCGCTTCTGGAGATCCATAATAAATCTGCTCACGCGCTAGAAACCCATGCAAATTCATTTGTCCCAAACCAATCGCATGACTTTCGGCATTGCCTTTCGCAATGGAAGGTACACAAGCAATATTGCTCATATCCGAAACAGCAGTCAGAGCACGAACAGCAGATTCTACGGTCTGTCCAAAATCAGGACTTTCCATTGCTTTGGCAATATTCATGGATCCAAGATTACAGGATATGTCACTTCCAATCGTGCGATACGTTAAATCTGTCTCCAGTTCACTCGCCTCACTCACCTGCAAAATTTCTGAACATAAATTGCTCATACTTATGCGCCCAGCTATCGGATTCGATCGATTAGCAGTATCCTCAAATAAAATATAGGGATAACCCGACTCGAATTGAATTTCCGCTAGTGTCTGGAAAAAAACGCGTGCACTTATTTTCTTTTTACGAATCTTTGCATTATCAACAAAGGATCGATAATGCTCCGTTAAAGAAATATCGCTAAAGGGTTTACCTGTAACACGCTCGATGTCATACGATGAGAAGAGATACATATCCTCATTATTCCGTGCAAGCTCAAAAGTAATATCAGGAATAACGACACCAAGCGAAAGCGTTTTGATTCTAACTTTTTCATCAGCATTTTCACGCTTTGTATCCAAAAACTTCATAATATCTAAATGATGAGCATGCAAATAAACAGCTCCAGCCCCCTGTCGTGCCCCAAGCTGATTGGCGTAAGAAAAAGAATCTTCCAAGAGTTTCATCACCGGTAAAACACCTGAGGACTGATTTTCTATTTGCTTAATTGGCGCTCCAGCTTCCCGCAAATTGGTCAAACAAAGCGCCACACCTCCACCACGTTTTGAAAGCTGCAAAGCCGAATTAACCGAACGACCTATCGATTCCATATTATCTTCAACACGTAGCAAAAAACACGAAACCAATTCACCACGTTGTTTTTTGCCAGCATTTAGAAATGTCGGCGTTGCTGGTTGAAAACGTCCTGTAATAATTTCATCCACAAAACTTTCCGCAAGAGCTTTATTCCCTTGTGCCAAATATAAAGCTACAAGACAGACGCGATCTTCATAACGTTCAAGATAACGTTTCCCATCAAAAGTCTTCAGTGTATAGCTGGTATAATACTTAAACGCGCCTAAAAAGGTAGGAAAACGAAATTTAAATGCATAAGCACGTTTAAAAAGCTTTTTAATAAAAGAAAAATCATAAAGCTCAAACAAAGCTTTTTCATAATAACCTTCTTCTATTAAGTAATCTATTTTTTCCTTCAGGTTATGAAAAAAAACTGTATTTTGATTAACATGCTGAAGAAAATATTGCCGCGCAGCAAGCCGATCCATATCAAATTGAATATGACCATTTTCATCATAAAGATTAAGCATTGCATTCAACGCATGATAATCAGTAACCTGATCCGATTTCTGCGATTGTCCTATACCAATTGTTTCCAAAATCTTTCCAATCCCTTTTTTACATAGATAACGTCTTCATCAGTTCCACGCAGCTCAAAACGATAAAGGCAAGGGACACAACATTTTTCAGCAATAATTTTACTTGCTAAATTATAATAGCGACCAAAATTACGATTCCCACCGCCAATAACACCACAAATTAATTTTCGGTTCTCAGATTCATTAAGAAACTGGACAACGGCCTTTGGCACGGCCCCTCTTCCTTCGCCATCTGCATATGTAGGAACAACCAATACATAAGGTTCACCAACCAATGCAGAAGGCTTTTTTTTATCAATTTTGAAGAGTCGTTGACCAAGCTGCGAGACAAAATGTTCTGTATTACCCGTTGCACTCGAATAATAAACAATAAGCCCCATTAAGCACAAAGACCACTAATCATATCTGGTCTAAAACCAGACCAATGATTTTCACCACAAACAACGACAGGAACCTGACGATACCCCAGAGATTGAACAAAACTATATGCTTGTTCATCACAGGAAATATCAACAACACGATAATGAATGCCTTTTGCATCAAAAGCGCGGCGTGTAGCATCACATTGGACACAAGATGGTTTACTATAAATAGTGATCGACATTTTCTTCAACTTTCACAATTCCAAACAATCAACCCTGAAAGGTCAATCTAATAATTTTATAGGTACTCAAGAATAACAAAAAACAGAAATTGTAAGCAAAACATGTGGTTATTTTCAAATAATACACAGCTTCCTAAACATAACAGAATTCCTCATCAAATAACTTCAAAAACTATGATGAGAATAAGCGATTATTCTACAACTTAAATGGCAAAGCCCCCTAGTTATAAAACAATCTTTTGCTTGCATTACAATTCCCTCCTGCTGTCTAAAAAACTAACGTTCTAAACCACCGTTTTTCAAGAGCTCTAGTTTACTCTTTTACGGCAAAAATCAATTACAAAAACGAAAGGGAATCCTTCCAAAAGAGACTCTTCAGTAAAAATACTGCTATACCTTTGGCCAATAAACTCTTTACAATAATGGAAATAACTTAGATACCAAACGAAACACACTAACACCCTCTCTTGTGCTTATTTAGAATCACCAATCATTTTGATACTATATATAGTATATACTCTCTCTCTTTCGTCAAGGTGAATTCAATTATTATTTTTAATTTTCCACGATCTTCCCACTAAAATTTTCAGTACTCAAAACTATGTAATAATATAACATTTTGTTGACAAACGTTATATTATTACATAGTTTCCAAAATAATAAGCAACGATGGTAAAAAATATGGATCTGCACTTCAATAAGACAACATTAGGCTATAGGAATAGAATAGCAATAAAGAACTTTTCAGCAAAGTTAAAAGCTGGTTCATTGGTTGCAATAACAGGTGATAATGGCGCTGGAAAATCGACACTGCTAAAAGCCATCGCCGGATTGATTAAACCTCTTAAAGGAAAAATTACAAAACCAAAAAAAAGCCGCATTGCTTATCTTGCTCAGCAATGTCATGTAGATCAAACATTTCCAATTGATGTGAAAACGCTTATCAAAACAGGGTTATGGTCCTTTTGTGGATTATGGAAAAACCAACGCCCTTATGATTCTAAGATTCAGAATGCGCTTGAAATGGTTGGACTCTCAGCACTTGCCACCCGTTCGCTTGAAACATTATCAGGTGGGCAATTACAACGCGCTCTTTTTGCACGTATCATTGTACAAGATGCCAATATTATTTTGCTTGATGAACCTTTCAATGGTGTAGATCATAATACCCAAAAAGACCTTCTTGCACTGATCACATACTGGCAACAGCAAGGACGCACAATTCTCACAGCACTCCATAACCCTCTCATCGTGCAAGAATTTTTTCCCCAAATGATTCAAATTGATCAACAAAACGCCTTTTATGGAGAAACAACACAGTTTTTAAACAACACCCTTCATCACGTTATGCCACCTCTCACCTCCAATTCTTTCCCTATTAGCGCACAAAAACAAAATCTTCTCATTAATGATCCTCTCTTTCTTAGGTTATAAGACGTGTATGCATTTTTTCTTGCCCCCTTTGTTGATTTCCAATTTATGCAAAACGCTCTTATCGGCTCTATTCTCCTCTCTATTAGTGCTTGTCCTGTTGGTGTGTTTTTGATGCTCCGTGGAATGAGTTTGACAGGAGATGCTATCTCTCATGCCATTCTTCCTGGTGTTGCAACTGCTTTTCTCATTTGCGGCTTCTCCCTTATATCTATGACACTTGGTGGTATTTTTGCTGGCATTATTGTTGCTTTAGCAACCATTTTGATTTCACGAAACAGCTTTCAGAAAGAAGATGCATCCATGACCGTCTTTTATCTTATTGCACTCGCGGCAGGTGTTATTATTATCTCACTGAAAGACTCAACAATTGAGCTGCTTCATCTCTTATTCGGATCGGTTCTTGCACTTGATGCACAAGCCCTTTGGTTAATCACTACTATAATGCTGATTACACTATGCAGCCTTTGTATTTTTTGGCGTGCACTCGTTTTAGAAAGCTTTGACCCCCTCTTTTTTAAATCACTCTCTCCATTGAGTAAATATATTCATATTTCATTGCTTGGACTTGTGGTGCTGAATCTAGTTGGAGGCTTTCAATCACTAGGAACATTACTTTCCGTTGGCATTATGATGATTCCAGCCATTACAGCCCGTTTTTGGTTTTCACGGCTAGGCCCTATTTGCGCGCTTTCCACTCTTTTTGGAATCATTTCTAGCGTAGGTGGTCTCCTGCTTTCTTTTCATCTTTCACTTCCATCCGGCCCTGCTATCATCATTACCGTAGGATTTATTTATCTTGTTTCCTGTTTGATAAGTCCACGTGGCTTTATTGTAGCATGGTTTCCCCACCTCTTTTATACCTCCTCACTTTAAGGAAAAAAACGTGCCTAAATTTGCTCAAAAATTTGTTCTTCTTGGAGCTTTATTGCTTGCCCTTTCTCCATTTTCTGCTTCTGCACACAATAAAATACAAGTTGTTGCAAGCTTTTCTATTCTTGCCGATCTCGTAAAAAATGTAGGAGGCAACCATATCTCTATGACCACTTTTGTCGGGCCCAATGCGAATACCCACACTTATGAACCGACCCCTCATGATGCTCAAGCTCTTAGAAATGCTCAAATTATTTTCATCAACGGACTTCATTTAGAGGGGTTTATTGACCGTCTCATCACAGCAAGCGGTACAAAAGCACTCCTTGTCGAGGTTAGCGCTAATATTCCCCCCCTCGAAATGAAAAAACAAGAACATAATGCCCATCATCACAGCGTTATTGACCCACACGCTTGGCAAACAATTCCCAATGTTGAAATCTATGTGAAGAATATTGCTGCTGCTTTTTGTAAAATTGATCCACAATCCTGCACCAGCTACAAAAAAAATGCCGAAACCTACATCCAAAAACTTAAAATAGCACAAGATACCCTGAAAACAAAAATTGCTACCATTCCTAAAGATAAACGTATCATTATCACATCTCATGATGCCTTTGGCTATTTTGCCAAGGAATATGGTTTTACTATCCTTGCTCCTCAAAGTGCTTCAACAGAAACTGAAGCAACCGCAGCCGATGTAGCCAAGCTTATTAAACAAATTAAAGCGAATAAAGCAACGGCCCTATTCGTTGAAAATATCTCTAATCCTCGTCTCATAAAACAGATTGCAAAAGAAACAGGTTTAACAATTGGTGGAACACTTTATTCTGATGCATTGTCAAACAAAAATGGCCCTGCAGCAACTTATCTCGATATGATGGAACATAATGTGAATACCATCATTGATGCTATCACAAAACATTAAGATCTTCTATAAAAGAGATAAAAAAGAGTTCATAAAATCGTAAGTCTATGGTTATGTTACTAATGATGCCCCAACAGCTATAATTGATAACATTGATATGAAATAAAGTTACTTTTACAGAGAAATTTATACTCTATAGATTCTAAGATAGATAAAGTAAGTAGATTTATTGCCTCATGGTGCCCAAACTGTTAGCAGTAGCATTCTATTTTTCAATGCTTCTTTTACAATAACTCTCGACACTTGAAAGATTCATAAGAAGAATTTTGTGTCTCTTTCTTAAAGTATTTTTATCTATCCAACTTCATTTATAACATGCAAGTAGAATTGTGTATGAATAAAAACCACTTGAAGAAAAAATGCCTCTTATGAAGAGTCTCAACACAATAATTGTTGCAATGTTGGAGACTGAAAGAGAGTATGATGATGGCCCAAGCTTGTATTTTTATACGCATAAAGATGGCAATACACAATGGATTTTATGTTATACTATTTATAAACGACTGCGTGAAAAAATAGTTTGAACAACCTAGCAAGATATTTTTTTAAAAAAGTGCGTAAATTGGCAACCCAACAGCCTTCTGTTTAGGTATTCTGTTTTGTATGAGAGATGCAATTTTATTCAACGAACGTAAAAAAATGTGCTCGGCAATGCTTAATCGCCATTATGTAAGAGACATTGGCTTAGATGTTTTTGAAAATCGCAATACTAAATTAAAAGATGAGGCTAAAGATAAAATCTATTTTTTATTTGATGCTTTCATATTCTGCCTAAATTAAGCTGTCTCCTCATTTTAGAAATTACACAAAACTGAATACAGCACTGAACCGTCTTCATATTTGTCTCAAACATACTGCTGTATAAAGTTTAGGTTGATTTATAAGCAACAAAAAAGCACGCGCTTTATAAGAAAATAATATCATAAAACCATTAATAGACTGGCAATATATTGAAAAAATATACCAGCTTTTATAAAATGCTTTGCAAAACAATAATATAACTGCCTTTGTCCCTACTGATTCTTATAGGTGTTCGCACCAATCCCTTATGTTATATTCATAAAGATCTGTTTTAGGATGATCTATAGGCAATTTTTAACTCAAGAATATAGAAAGATCGATGAGATGTTACAGATGTATTTCATCTGCTTTTATCGCTAAAAGCAATGAAAATTCTAAAATAAGCACACCTTCTATCTCTCAGTGATTTTTTGCAACTTATCAGATACCCTTGCTGAGAATTACATAGTGATTTACATGAGAAAAAATAAACTTGCAGCATGCGCGCATAGGTTTCTCTCTAATTTATGTGATTGGTAAAAAAAATAAATGCTTCTTATAGGAGCTCTGAAACTATTTTAGATCATATGGCCAGCAGTAAAATAGAATGCGCCTATTCTCGTAGAGACTATTTAGAACAGCGTCGTATTTTATGGATCAAATAGACTTTTTATGTTAGGGAT
Organism: Bartonella sp. AC10YNML; assembly: GCF_042196825.1. Classification (NCBI taxonomy): domain Bacteria; kingdom Pseudomonadati; phylum Pseudomonadota; class Alphaproteobacteria; order Hyphomicrobiales; family Bartonellaceae; genus Bartonella; species Bartonella sp. AC10YNML. The sequence goes on from NZ_JBHIRA010000006.1 coordinate 81,876, forward strand.
CAAAGCTCAGATATGGGGCGCATCCTCCCTTATCTATGACTCATTTTTTCTCTCTATTTCTCTCATTTACTTTTATAATACACATAAATTATTACATCAATAAACATATGATAATATGTTGTTTTTTATAACAAAATTATAAATGAGTAAAAATTGGTTAATAAAGATTTATTCTATATTGATATTTTTTTATAATGAAAATGATGTTTGAAAATTATATTCTTCTTATAGACCATGAAAATGTAAAATTTCTTCATATAAATGTTTTGACATTCTCAGCGCCACGGAACAATGGATCATTACCAAAAGTGTTAAAATTTTGTTTTTAATCCCATCGGTTACAACCTGAGTTTGTAAATGTAATTGAGCAAGTCAAAACACACCATTATCATGACGCAACATAAAAGAGAGTCGTATCACATCAATTAATGCTTACTTATTATTTGTGCGCTTTCCTGTGTTTTTATTAAAAGTATGAAAATTCTGATGAGCAACTGTGAAACTTAGTTTTTGACCATAGTCGTGTGTCAAGCGTTCTTTTATTTCAATCGTAAAGATGATACCATTCCAACGCGTTAAAACATGGCAACCTGTTCCAATAGGCTTGATAAGCTCAATTTTTGTGTGAAAGACAGGCCCTTTATCTGGATGTTCGCCCAATAAGATGATCTCAGGTCTGAAGGCTAAAAGATCAGTTTCTTCGCCATAAGAAAATGAATGCCCTAAATGTTGTTCTAAGACATGGCGATCAAGAAAATTCATAGGAGGAGAACCAATGAAATCAGCAACAAATGTTGTTGCTGGAGTATCGTAAATTTCCATTGGTGTTCCAATTTGCTCGATAGCTCCTTTATTCAAAACCACTATTCTATCAGCTAATGTCATAGCTTCTAGTTGATCATGGGTAACATAGAGGCTCGTTGTTCCTAATGAACGCTGTAGTGTTTTTATTTCAATACACATTTGCGCCCGTAATTTTGCATCAAGATTTGAAAGAGGTTCATCAAAGAGAAAAACACGGGGTTGACGTACAATCACACGCCCCATTGCAACACGCTGACGTTGTCCTCCTGATAATTGTCGTGGTTTACGATCAAGAAATGGTTCTATCTCCAAAAGCTTTGCAGCATGTGCGATACGTTTTTTAATTTCTTCTTTAGGAGTTTTACGATTTTTAAGACCATATTCTAAGTTTCCACGAACTGTCATATGGGGATAAAGGGCATAATTTTGAAAAACCATAGCAATATCACGATCAGCTGGTTCACGATCATTGATACGTTCGTTATCAATGCATAATTCACCTGAGGTGACTTGTTCAAGTCCTGCTATAATACGTAATAAGGTTGATTTTCCACACCCTGAAGGACCGACAAGAACAAGAAGCTCTTTATCTGCAATAGTTAAGTTTAAATCATCAATGACCAGAATGCCGTTGTCATACTGTTTTTTTATATTTGATAACTGGATTATGGCCACAATTACTTCTCCGTTTCAATAAGGCCTTTGATAAAAAGCCGCTGCATGAAGATAACAACAAGAACAGGGGGAACCATGGCAACAACCGATACTGCCATGAGTATATTCCATTGAGGATCATGTTGAAGTGATTCGACAATAAGCTGTTTTAAAATAATAAGGATCGTTTGATGATTTTGATCCGTTGTGATGATAAGAGGCCAGAGATATTGTATCCATCCATAAATGAACATAATGATAAATAAAGCAGCGATATTACTTTTACTAAGAGGAAGAAGAATATCCTTAAAAAATTTAACTGGACCTGCACCATCAACACGTGCCGCCTCTAAGAGTTCATCTGGAACAGTCAAAAAAAACTGGCGAAATAAAAATGTAGCGGTTGCAGATGCAATAAGTGGAATAATCATTCCACTATAGGTATTAACCATCCCCAATTTTGCAACAATCTCATAGGTTGGAAGAATACGAACTTCGACAGGGAGCATCAATGTAACAAAAATAAGAACAAAAGCAGTTTTTCGGAAGGGAAAGCGCATGTAAATAATTGCATAAGCAGACAAAAGTGAAATAATAATTTTTCCAATACTAATCCCAAGAGCCATAATGAATGAATTCATTAAAAGTGGCCAGAGGTTGGGCAAACCCAGCTGTGCAAGGCCATCACCAAAGATTGTTTTATAATTTTCCAGAGCATATTTCCCAGGCAAAAGAGGAAGTGTTCCTGAGGTAAATGCTGCTGAACTATGAGTTGATGCAATGATAGCAACATAAACTGGAAAGCAAATAATGATAATACCAACAATGAGCGTTATATGGGTTATAACTTTCAAAACAGGGCGATTTTCAACCATAATTTGTTTCCTAATATTGTACACGGCGCTCAATCCAGCGAAACTGGATAAACGTTAAGACAATAACCATCAACATCAATAGTGTTGATTGTGCTGCCGATGCACCGATTATTTGATTTCTAAAGCCATCATCATATACTTTATAGACGAGGATGCTCGTTGCACGCGCAGGACCTCCAGAAGTTGTATTATCAATAATACCAAAAGTATCAAACATAACATAATTGACATTGACAATAAGAAGGAAAAACGTCGTTGGTGAAATTTGTGGGAAGATCACAGTCCAAAATCGTTTAAAGGGACCAGCACCATCAATGGCGGCTGCTTCTATTTGAGAACGCGGAACAGACTGAAGACCTGTAAGAAAAAAGAGAAAATTGTAAGAAATCTGTTTCCAGCTAGCCGCAATGACAATAAGAAGCATCGCTTGAGTGCCATTAATACGATAATTCCATAAAACCCCTATTTTTTCGAGAAGAAAAGGGATAATCCCAATAGTGGGATGAAAGATAAACAACCATAATATACCGGCCAATACTGGAGCAACAGCATAGGGCCAGAGCAAAAGCATTGTATAAGCCTTTTTTGCACGGATGACACGATCAACACAGACAGCTAAGAGAAGTGATATTGTCATTGAAGCGACAGTAACTGAGATGGAAAATACTGCGGTTGTAAGAAGCGATTGCCGATAAGTAGGATCAGAAAGAACGGTTATATAATTTTCAAGACCAATAAAAGTTGTTGTAAAGCCAAAAGGATCTTCGCGTTCAAAGGATGATTTTATTGCCTGAGCAGCAGGCCAAAAGAAAAACAAAAAAGTCACAAGGAGCTGAGGAAAAAGCAACCCGTAAGAAAGGAGACTATTTTTAAAATATGCATGCTTTTCTTGCATTCGTAGGGCTCTTTAAATGTAGAGACTTTAAAAAGATAAACAAAAAGGACTCAACGATTTTTGTTGAGTCTTTAATGTTTAACAATAAAACGAAATTAATGATTGGATTTTTCAAATTCACGCAAGAGTTTATTTCCACGTTTAACGGTTTCATCTAAACCATCTTTCGGTGTTTTTGAACCACGAAGAACAGCTTCCAACTCTTGATCAAGAATAGTACGGATTTGTGGTAAATTACCAAATCTTATACCTTTCGAATTAACTGTTGGAGGATTAAGATTGATCTGTTTAATAGCTATATCAGCACCTGGCGTTTTTTCATAGAAATGTTGTTTTTTGCTTAATTCATAAGTCGCTTTTGTGGTTGGAAGATAACCTGTTTCTTGATGCCACCTTGCTTGATTTTCTGTTTTTGAAAGAAATTTAAGAAAAGCGGCTGCCCCTGCATATTCCTTTGGAGTATGTCCCTTAAACGCCCAAATAGAAGCTCCCCCAATAACTGAATTTTGCGGCGCTCCTTCTGCATCCTTATAGTATGGTAGCATACCAACCCCCACATTAAACTGAGCTTCAGAAACAATTCCAGCATATGATCCTGAAGATTGCATTAAAATTGCACAATTTTGTGCCATAAACATTGGTGTTGAATCTAATGCGCCAGCAGGACCACCATAGCGGAAAATACCTTGATCAGACCACTTTTTCAAGTCAGCCCACATACGCACTTGTAAAGGTCCATTAAATGTAAGTTCTGAATCAAATCCTTTAAAGCCATTTTCCTTCGTTCCAAAAGGAACATTATGCAACGCTGAAAAGTTTTCTATACCAATCCATTGAGCTGCATAAGTCATTGTAAAACCACACGTTGCCGCTTTAGTTTCAAGAATTTTTTTGGAAAAATCTTCTATATCTTGCCACGTTTTAGGAGGCTGTTCTGGATCAAGCCCTGCTTTTTTAAAGATATCTTTGTTATAATAAAGGATTGGTGTTGAAATATTGAATGGCATAGAAACCATACGCCCCTGTTCATCGGAGTAATAGCCACTAATAGCAGGAAAATAATCTGTAGGATCGAACTCTTGTTTTGTATCAGCCATAAGTTGATAAAATGGATAGATTGCGCCTTTTGCTGCCATCATAGTTCCAGTACCAACGTCATAAATTTGAGCGAGCACCGGCTGTTTCTTTCCACGAAATGCTGCAATGAGTGAAATCAAACCCTCTTCATACTCACCGCGATATGAAGGAATAACTTTATATTCAGATTGACTCGCATTAAAATCGTTAATGAGACTTTCAGTTTCCTTTCCTAGTTCACCACTCATAGAATGCCAAAAACTAATTTTTGTCTGCGCGAAACCTTCTGTTATTCCCGCTGTTGTTATTATGATAGCAACCGTAGCTACTATGGAAAGATAAAAACGACTCATGGTTCACCCTTTCTGAAGTGATGGAATACAAACTACCCCTAAATTTATAGTATCACACATGAACATGCCATGCCGATTTTATTATAAAAATATGCTGGCTCATTTAAACAGGAACCACCAAAAGGTCAAATGAATTTGTTTAGATTTATTCGTTTTCTTTTATAAGCTTTCTTATGTATTCATGAGTCATTCGATTGTAAATATTTAAAAAAATGAGAAGGTTTAAATAAACAAGGAAATAGGTAAAAAGATATATATCGTAAATGTTATTCAATGACTATTGTAATATTTGAACTTACTTTTTAAAAAAAGAGTTGTTTATTATTTTGTTATTTGTCTTATAACTTTCGATTTATGCCTTAAAACGGTGTTGATACTACATTGAACAAAGAGATAAATAGACTTTTTCTTAAAATGAAGAAAATTATTTTAAAGTATTTAATGGCCTCCTTCCCTGATAATGGGGTCATGCCCTTCATGCAAAACAAAACGGCTTTGTCTTACAAAATTTTCATGCTGTTAAAAAATCTTTCAATACATCTATATCTCATGATAGCTTCTATAAAATGGAATATTAAAGTCCCTCCACTAAAGTGTATAAAACTTTTTGCACGCCATCATTCTTATGCTTCAAAAAGTGAAAAACAGCACCACTCTATGAACCCTCATGCTTCAACAAGTCTTGCATTTGAGAATGTTTAAATGAAAATTTTTATTCTTTTCTCACGAGATATTTATCCACACACCAAGCCTACTTGTAATGTGCAAGTGAATGATTTTGATTGATCCATTGTAAAAAGATTTGAAATGAAAAAAACTTATATGTTAAGAATTCTCATTCAACATGAAAAACTATTAATTATCATTATAAATTAATGTGTTATTGTTACGTGTAAAAAAATATTTCTTGTTTTCTTCCATTAAGCTCGCTTTATGAAGCGTACAAGGATTTCTTTTATAAGGTATATATTTTTTACCTTTGTGCTCGCAATGTCAATGCAAGATCAGGTTGATCTGTCGTAATATAATGTACAGGCATATCAAGCCAATGTGATAACCGAGCTTTTCCATTAATTGTCCATACCCCTACAATAAAATCAGCCTCAAGAGCTGATTCAATAAAATCCTGTGTAACAATAGAGCCATTTAAACTTAGATCAGTATACCCCAATTGTTTCCATTCAGAAAAATGACGGTGCATATCACCTTCAAAATTATCAACACATGGACCAGATGGTATTCCTGCCTCAATAAAAGGACGAAGAACTAAAGGATCAAAACTAATTGCAGAAACCCGTTCTGTTAAATTGCGGCTTTTTATGAGCGCAAGCGCTTTTTGAGATAATATTGTTTCACGCTCCACTTCACCACATGTTTTGATTTCAATATGTAACGCAACATTCGTTGGTGCTAGAAGATCAAGCACCTCTTCTAATAAAGGAGGTGCTTCTCGGCTACCTTTCACGCAGAGTTGTTTGCGTGTTTCATTATCAATGTCGTGAATATATCCCTTTTTGCCAACCAATTGGTCTAGATGAAAATCGTGAAAGACAACCACCTCACCGCTTTTTAGCAAATGAACGTCGCATTCAACTTCATCAACACCTAACGCTATAGCATTATTAAATGCCGAAAGGGTATTTTCAGGATAAAGATGAGCTCCTCCACGGTGTGCAACAATTTTTTTCTCAGACATGCAAAATTTCATACTTCTCACTTTTCAATATATTGACGTACAGATTTTCAGATAAAGACTTATATCAACATGAAAATGCACAATAATTTTTAAATATTTTTTCTACATTTTTCTGAATATCAAACCCTCAGTCATATTTTATTCTGAAAAAGGCTTATCCTTCATTTCAATTATTCCCATTCAATGGTACCAGGAGGCTTTGAGGTTACATCATACACAACACGATTAATTCCTCTAACTTCATTAATAATACGTGCTGCTGTCTTACTTAAAAATGCCATATCATAGGGATAAAAATCAGCGGTCATTCCATCTACAGATGTGACAGCGCGAAGAGCACAAACAAATTCATAAGTGCGATCATCCCCCATAACACCAACAGTTTGAACTGGAAGAAGAACAGCAAAAGCTTGCCAAATTTCATCATAAAGTCCGGCCTTACGGATTTCCTCAAGATAAATAGCATCTGCTTCGCGTAAAATTTCTAATTTTTCACGTGTTACAGCACCTGGACACCGAATTGCAAGGCCGGGACCTGGAAAAGGATGGCGACCAATAAACTGCTCCGGTAGCCCTAACTCTCGCCCTAGCGAGCGAACTTCATCCTTAAAGAGCTCACGCAACGGTTCTACAAGTTTCATCTTCATCTGTTCTGGTAGTCCACCCACATTATGATGGCTTTTAATGGTTACCGTTTCACCAATAGCAGACACACTCTCAATGACATCTGGATAAAGTGTTCCTTGTGCTAAAAACTCTGCACCTCCTATTTTTTTTGTTTCTTCTTCAAAAGCTTCAATAAAAAGGCGACCAATTGTTTTGCGTTTTTTTTCTGGATCTGTCTCACCTTTTAAAGCATTAAGAAACACATCAGCAGCATTAACGTGAATAAGCTCTATATTATAGTGATCACGAAAGAGCGTGAGAACTTCTTCAGCTTCATTCTTGCGCATCAGCCCATGGTCTACCAAAATACATGTCAGTTGATCTCCTATGGCTTCATGAAGGAGTACCGCTACAACAGATGAATCCACTCCCCCTGAAAGACCACAAATCACACGACTTTTCCCAACTGTTTGTCGTATTGTCGCAATTGCCTGCTCACGATAAGAAGCCATTGACCAATTACCTTTAATAGCAGAGATCTTATGAACAAAATTTTGCAAAAGTTTTGTACCATCTGGTGTATGGATAACTTCAGGATGAAACTGTACCGCATAAAAATGCCTTTTCTCATCAGCAATAGCCGCATAGGGAGCACCTTTTGAGGTTCCTATGACACGAAAACCTTCTGGTAAAGCTGCCACACGGTCACCATGGCTCATCCATACTTGATAACGAGAACCTTTTTCCCACACTCCACCAAAAAGGGCACTCTCTTCTTGAACTTCCAAAAAAGCGCGCCCAAATTCACGCTCATGTCCAGCTTCAACCTTTCCTCCAAGCTGAATACACATGACTTGTTCACCATAGCAAATACCCAGAATCGGAACACCCGCCTCAAAAATTTCCATTGGAGCACGCGGAGAGCCCTCATCAATAACGGAATAAGGACTCCCTGATAAAATAATAGCTTTAGGATTTATGCGGCGCACAGCTTCTAAAGCCAATTGAAAAGGAGTAATTTCACAATACACTCCCATTGCTCGTACCCTTCGTGCAATAAGTTGTGTAACTTGTGAACCAAAGTCAATAATAAGAACAGTGTCTGGATGTGATATGCTCATAGAAAACCAATCAACAATTGTAAAAGAAAACTCATGAGAGTTATGATTCAATCTTTCTCTTTTCACAAGCCTGTTTTCTTAAGAAAAAGATTATTCTCGTAAAGTTTATGATAAAAAGTGTAAAAATATGGATCAATGTTTTTTTTGCAACACAGATAAAAAGAACCCATCTGTTTGTGTTGTGGCCGGCGACAAAGTAAGTCCATAATTTGAAAAAACTGGTTGCACAGGAGAAAAACTAAAATGTTTCTGCCAAAGCGCTGGCATATCTATTGGAGAAAAATGAGAATGTTGTTGAAGGAAATGGGAAATTTGTTCCTCATTTTCATCTGTAAAAAGAGAACAGGTAATATAGATTAGGCGCCCATTTGGCTTAAGATAAGCTATCGCTTCATTCAAAATATCCCTCTGTTCTGTTTGGCGTTGTTTCACCTGTTCTAATGTTAAACGCCATTTCGCATCTGGACGACGACGCCATGTTCCTGTCCCACTACAGGGTGCATCTAGTAGAACTCTATCCATCTGGCCTATTAATGGCTTCAATTCTTCTTTTTGTGCTCGTACTTGGACATTACGAACACCAGCGCGTCGAAGACGATCAAAAATAGGAGCTAGGCGTGCTTTATCAGAATCATAAGCATAAATTTGCCCACGATTGTTCATATCAGAAGCTAAAGCTAATGTCTTTCCACCAGCACCTGCACAATAATCTAATACTTGCATGCTTTCTTGCGCTTCTACAAGATGAGCAACAATTTGAGATCCTAAATCCTGTATTTCAAAGTATCCTTTTTGAAAAGCTGGTTCCACTTGAACATTGGGATGACGATTAAACTTTTCAATCGGTGCAATTCTTAAAGCTTGCCCAAACCATGGAAAAGATTTAAGTTTGGTTTTTGCTAATTCTTTCAGCACCTTTTCTGGTGTTGCCTTTAGGTTATTTACCCGTAGGTCTAAAGAAGGACGCGTTGCTAACGCAGCCGCTTCAGTGATCCAATTATCACCAAATAAAGGACGCAGATGCACTTGACACCATTGCGGAATATCACCACGAATATAGTCTGGAGCATCCACTAATTGCTGACCTTGCCACGATTTACGCTGTTTAGCCCCTAATAACTGCGGTGCAAACCGATCTTCTGCCAACTCACCGTCAATTTGCTCCAGCGTCATTTTTCCAGAATCTAATAAGGCACCAAAAACGATATCTCGGATATCATCACTCTCCATACGCCATTGTAAAGAATAACGTCGTCTTAAAACATCATAAACGATTGTACCAATGGCTGCACGATCACCTGCTCCAGCAAAGCGATGAGAAAGACCCCAATCCTTTAAAGCTTCTCCTACTGGGCGATGCTTCATTTCTATCTCTTTGAGAATATCTATTGCTGCTTGCAAACGCCCACCTAATCGCACTCATTTCTCCCATTAAAATAATAAAATTTTAAATCATCTAAAAAAATAATATTATCTTCTTCTTGCCAATGAAACCTTCTCAAAGCCATAAAAATTTACATTCAATATTAAAATTATCTGATCAAACTTTTTATAAAACCCAATTTAGAGTATCTAGATTTCTCCCTTTATCGTTTTGCCCATTTCCTTTTTATCCTTCTACCTCTTATACTAAAAGATACGTAGCCATCCATAAAGAACTTATTTCCGCCATGCATTATGCAAAAAACAACCTCTCTATCATTGTGTAAAATAAAATTTACGAAGATTATCTGAATAACAGAAAAAGCAAATATCTCCCATCTTTTGATGGCTATCCTTCTGAAAAAATAGAAAAAATATTTTCATAAAATTAAACAAGTTCATCTGACACTCATCAAAAAATTAACTTTTTAGAAAATGCTTGGAACCACTATTTGGCATGACCGTTTTTACTCTACTGGCAACTGCCAGGAAATTTAAAAGGAGAAAATAATGACTTATAATAATGGAAAAACAACTTCATCTAAAAGCCGTCATAATACAATGCCCTCAAACAACGGAAAGAAATCCGTCCAAAGTGATCAGACAAACACTCGCCAACGTGCGTCAAAGACTGGACGGAAGACAACAAAAAGTTAATTCTAATTGTATATAACTTATTTCACATAGTCTAGAAGAAAGAATTAGAGTTTTAGTCTCTAATTCTTTCCTTTTAGGATTTTATTCCAAATCACAAACAGAAAGAAGAACAGCCTCTCTTTTTTGTTCTCGGAAGATTTTATATTTATGCAATATGATGCTAGACTCTTATTTCTTCAAACAGGCCCACGGTAGTTTGGACTCTCCCGAGTGATAGAAACATCATGCGTATGACTTTCATGGAGTCCTGCATTCGTAATACGAACAAACGTTGCTTTTTCACGAAACTCTACGAGATCTTTTGCCCCAACATACCCCATCGAAGCGCGAAGTCCACCAGCAAGCTGATGTAGAACTGATGCTATAGGACCTTTATAAGCCACCTGCCCCTCCACACCTTCAGGAACCAACTTAAGTTCATCACGAACGTCATCTTGAAAATAGCGATCAGCCGATCCTCGTGCCATAGCACCAACAGATCCCATACCGCGATAGGCTTTAAAAGATCGACCTTGATAAAGATAAACTTCTCCAGGACTTTCTTCTGTACCTGCTAAAAGAGAACCAATCATCGCTGCACAAGCCCCACCCGCTAAAGCTTTAGCAAAATCACCCGAAGCTTTGATCCCACCATCTGCAATTATGGGAATGTCCGCTTTTTCAGCAGCTTCTGCAGCATTCATAATGGCTGCAAGTTGAGGTACTCCGACACCAGCAACTATACGCGTTGTGCAAATAGAGCCAGGACCAATTCCAACTTTTACCGCATCTGCACCACTGTCAATCAATGCCTGCGTTGCTTGAGCAGTCGCCACATTCCCAGCAATAACAGCTGGAGAGGAAGTCATCTTTTTAATTCGTTCAACAGTTTCTAACACACGTTGAGAATGTCCATGTGCTGTATCAATGACCAGAACATCAACGCCTGCGTCAATGAGACGTTCAGCACGCTCAATCCCATCATTCCCAACACTACTAGCCGCTGCAGCACGCAAGCGCCCTTGAGAATCTTTAGCAGCATTCGGATTTAATTTCGCTTTTTCGATATCCTTAACTGTTATCAGTCCGACACAGCGATTCTGTTCATCCACAACTAATAATTTTTCAATACGATGATGGTGTAAAAGATACTTCGCTTCATTGAGTTGAACATTTTCACGCACTGTAATTAAATTTTCATGCGTCATTAATTCATAAATTTTTTGTTTGGGATCCGATGCAAAACGCACATCCCTATTGGTTAAAATGCCAACAAGCCGTCCAGCAGTTTCACCTTTAGCACCATTTTCAACAACCGGAATACCGGAAATACCATGAGAGCGCATCAAAGATTTTGCTTCTTCAAGTGTTGAATCTGGTCCAATTGTGACTGGATTAACAACCATACCAGATTCAAACTTTTTTACTTGGCGAACTTCTTCTGCCTGCTCTGCAGGAGACATATTACGATGAATAACCCCAAGACCACCAGCTTGAGCCATAGCAATTGCCAAACGCGATTCTGTTACCGTATCCATTGCCGCAGAAAGCAATGGCAAATTGAGCTTAATATCCGCTGCAATGCGCGTACTGAGATCCACTTGACTAGGCATAACAAGAGAATGACCGGGTTGTAAAAGTACATCATCAAAAGTTAGTGCCAATGCACCTGTCCCCGTTTCAACAATCTTTGCCATATCAAATTCCTTTTATAATAAAACACCGCAAGAAGCTTTAAACTACAACTGCGGTTCTCATACATGGTAGATTGGCAAAAAATTATGCCATGCTACAAACAAAATGAAAAGAAAAATAAATATTTTTTTTAAGTGTGGTTTATAAAGATTTACAATTGTGATTCAATAGGTAACCAACTTATTATTTTTGCAAATGCGCGACGCCAAAAATTGCTTTCTGGCTCATAGTCAATGCTATATTTTTTTTCATTTTCAATAAAATCCCAATAAATACGATTATTATCACCAAGACGCAGATGATAGCTCATTTCCCCTGTGGTTTCTTCAGAAAACAACAAATCTAATCTTTCTGTAATGGGAGCACATTCAAAAAGAATGCCCATTTCTGTATTTAATGATGCTGATCTTGGATCAAAATTTAAAGATCCAATAAAAGCTGTTTTATGATCAATTAAAAAAGCTTTTGCATGTAAACTTGCCTTACTCGATCGAAACAATCGCAACCCATGAGTATTGCCTTCCGCTTTTAATTCATAAAGATTAACACCACTTTTCAACAATGCCTTACGATAAGGTACATAACCACCATGCACTAAAGCTACATCAGTAGCGGCTAAAGAATTTGTCAGAATTTTGACATTAACACCCTTTGAAACCAAATTACTAAAATTCTGCGTGCCAACCTTACCAGGAACAAAATAAGGAGACGTAATCTGAACCGTTTTTTTGGCATTTCCAATAACCTTTGAAAGTGCCTTCATAAGCCAATTACTTGCTTTTTTACGCAATGCTTTTTCTGGAGGATCAGAAAGAACAACAACTTTATCTGCTAAAAATAACCGCTTTCCTGTTTGGATAAAACAACTAAAGTTAATGTGTTCTTTGACATAATCTAAATAAACCTTTGCAACCTTGGAATCCCGAAATTTTCGTAATTTATCTCTCCAATAGCTAAGATCACTTGCGCTTTTAGGAACAACCAAAGTATGAATTGGCAAAACAACAGCACTATTCCAAAAATCATCAAAGATACTTTCCACCTTTTTAACAGAGGGACCGATTAACATCAAATCTAAATCTCGAAAATGAGATTCTTTACCAGCATCAAAATAAGAATCTGCAAGATTACGCCCTCCGACAAAAGCAACCCTACCATCAATGATAAAAGCTTTATTATGCATTCTACGTGTTACAGTAATTGCCCGTAATATAATTTCTAAACCACGGCGTAAACCACCTTGACGCGATCGCCCTGGATTAAACATTCTCACCTCAATATGAGGATGTTTATCTAGCGCAATATAAGCTGGATCACGTGACTGAGCATTAATATCATCCAAAAGAAGCCGTACCCGAACCCCCCGATCAGCTGCTTCAACTATTTCACTTAATAATAGGCGTCCCGTTAAATCATCGTCCCAAATATAATACATCAGATCAAGGCTACGCCCAGCCTCTGCAGCTCCTATTGCACGAACACAAAACGCATCCAAATTGCTGATAATGAGGGAAAGGGCATCTTTATCAATCCCCAATCCATTTTCTTCCTCAGCTAATTGACTGACGATACGATCAAGCTTAGTTTCATCTTTCTGAATAGGTAACGCATAAGAACATTGCCCCCTAGCATTTTTCACAAAACGCCCATAAGTGTAGATTGCCAACATAGATGCAATAAAAAAAAAGAGGACAAAACCAATAATAATCTGTAAAAGAGTCAAAGAGGGCAAACTTTCTATTTTAAACTATCACATCATCAGTAATGCAAACGATAACACTAATCACTTCATCTTAATCGTATAGCAGATAAAATGCCACCTCTTGCTTAAGAGAGTATAAATTTAATATTGATGATACAAAAATTTTAGCGGTAGTATTTAAAAGTTTTTAAAAATGCTTCTCTGTTTTAATAGTTTTAATAAATGCAAACTTAACCAAAACTGTATAAATTGAAACAAACGATTAAAATAGTCACATAAAATTTATATTTGATTTAAATCTACAAAATCATCCTCTATAGATAAATTTTACAATAAATGATTGTTTTCTTAAGATTCCCCCCACGAAATTTATCAAAATCCACTCTATTTTTTTGAAACTCATGCTTGTCATGAGGAGAAATTTGTTATGAATTTTACTTTCGTTCTTGATTTCTTATTGCTCTCAATTCTTCCATTTTTCTATAAAGTGTAGAGCGACCAATATGAAGGCGGCGTGCAATCTCACTCATATGTCCTTTATAATGTTTAACCGCTTTCTCGATAATATCATGTTCCATCTCTGCAAAAGTACGCACATGCCCATCAGTATTCAAAAATTTTATCGATTCTTGTTCATCATCTTCTTGCATATTACCCTCAATGATATTGGGAACATTCATTAATGAATTTCCCATTAATTGCGGAAAATCTCGAACCGTTAATAACGGTCCTTCACTGAGTAAAATCGCACGAAATAAAAAGGTTTCAAGCTCATTTCTATTGCCAGGCCAATCATACTGCATAAGCAAGGAAAGAGCAGAGCCTGCTAAACCATGGACATGTGATCGCCCTGTTTCTGTAATAATGCGATCAATCAAACGTTGTGTGATCTCTGGAAAATCATCCCTTAATTCTCGTAAAGCAGGGACGCTAATAGACAAATGAGAAAATTGTTCAAACAAACTATGCAAAAAAAAGTTCTCATTAACCAAATCCTTTAAACGTGATGTTGAAATAGCAATGATCCGAAAAGGAAAAAAATCTCCTTTTGTATCCCTTTCCCTTTCTTTAAGGTAATGAGCAAACCGTTTTTGCTGTATGGGCTCAAGTCGATCAATATCACAAAGGCAAAGTGTCCCTTTTTCAAGAGAAGAAACCAATGGCAGGAATTCTTTAAACCACTGCTGATTTTCTTCTTCTGGATCAACGATAGCTGAACATTGAAAGCGAATAAAAACACCCTCCGAGAATAATCCCTCATGATGAATAATCCGAGCTAAAGTCTCACGTCCTGTTCCAGCTTCCCCCTCTATCAAAAGATTCTGTAAAGAAGTTGCTGCTTGTCTCGATTGTTCTAACACTATCTGCATAGCCCTACTTTTTACGCAAAGATCAGAAAACCGTAAATGATTCTCTTTTTTTCGCCGAATATCTCGAACCTCATGCTCCAAGGCAGAAATAAGAGCAAGGATATCCAAAGTAACTCTTACGCGTAATAATGTTACTGGATGGATCCAATAATCAATAGCTCCAGCTGTTAAAGCTTTCTGGAGTAAATGCTGATTCTCTTGTTGTGCTATAACGACAATAGGAACAGAAACACCAGCAACTCTAATCATTTTAATCAAATCGCTCACACTCAAATCACTCATAACGACATCAAGGAGTGCGAGCACAATGTTTTTACGCCTGTGTAAAAGATCAATCGTACGGAGACCATTTTCTGCTTCAATGACACGATAACCAAAACCTCGCAGCATAGAAGAAAGTTCTATACGTCTTCCATAATCTTCACTCGCAACAAGAATGGGACCAACCATAATGTCAATAATCTCCTTTGAGACTACTCAGCAGCTTAATATAAAAATTGTTGTAAACCATAAGAAATATTTTACCTCTTGTGTTTCACTTACGAACTTCATCAAGCTGTCAATTAAATACAACATTAAGGCATTTTTTTCCATTTTTTTGCTTTTTCATTGATTTTCATCAAATTTTTCATATTGACTCATGGGATAATTTAATAATGTTATAGAAACTAGAGAGCAAAATAATCTAAATAGAGTGCAATAAATGAAACATACCTATCATATTTTATGTCTTACAATTACCGCCTTGCTGTTAAGTGCCTGTAACTTTTCGCGATATTATAACTCAAATATGCCAACAGGAATTGATGGAAAATGGGTTGATGAGAATGGTATTATTTCCTCCTTCCACAATGGTGTTTTTGAAACACATGCAGCAGATACAGAAGAAAAGCTATCAGAAGGAGCATATAATTATCTCAATGCTCAAAATATAGAAATTGAAATACGCTCTATTCTTCGTGGAACAATCTCTAGAGTCAATTGTACAATGTCATATGACTTCACACAACTTCTCTGCACCTCACCTACAGGAGCACAATTTTTTCTTAAACGAAAATCTTAGACAAAATATAAAATAAAGCTTTTTTTATAAGATAGACAAAATACATACATTAAGCAGGAGGTGTTCCTTTCTCCTCCTGACAGAGAATCTTCTCTCAAATACGTAAAGAAACTGATACAATCTCTATCCGTAGAATTTTCTAAACATTATGAAATGCGTAAAACATTCATTTTCTTCCACAAAATATCAGTAAGGCCACCTCACAATAAAATTGTAACTTTGTATCATTCAATCTATTTTAACCTAAAATAACATTTATTTGATAGGGAACCTTAATCTAAGCAGCGCCAATGCGCAAAAGATCATGAAAATGGACAATTCCTATCGGTTTTTTATCTTCAACCACGAAAAATGCACCAATCTGATGATCATTAATAAAAGCTGTTGCTGCACCAACAAGTGTATTTGGCTTTACAACTTTAGGAGCTTTGGTCATCACCTCGTCAACATTAAATTTTGATAAATTAAAATGAATGTTACGTGCAAGATCGCCATCAGTTACAATTCCGATTAGTTCACCTTCTTGATTCACAACACCAACACAACCAAAATGTTTTTCCACCAAAACATTCATCGCTTCAGTCATAGCTGTTCCCTGCATAACCAGAGGAATACTATCACCCTCATGCATAATATCACACACGTATTTAAGGCTTGCACCAAGAGAACCACCAGGATGATATATTTTGAAATCCGTTGCGGTAAAACCACGCATTTCTAAAAGAGAAACCGCTAATGCATCTCCCATTGCCAATTGCATAATTGTTGAAGTTGTAGGGGCTAAACCATGGGGGCAAGCCTCTTCTATCTTTGGTAATAATAGCACAATATCAGCTTGTCGTCCTAACACAGAATGCTCATTTGATGTCATTGCAATAAGAGGGATACGAAAACGTGCAGCATAGCTCATAATACCACTTAACTCTTGAGTTTCACCAGACCATGATAAAGCAAGAATAACATCATCAGATCCAATCATACCAAGATCACCATGATTGGCTTCTGCAGCGTGCACAAAAAAGGCAGGTGTACCAGTTGAGGCTAAGGTTGCTGCAATTTTTGTCCCTATATGACCACTTTTTCCAAGACCAGTAATGACCACATGTCCACGCGCATTTCTAATAGTTTGAACAACCGCTTCAAAAGAAGAAGAAAGACTTTCCAGAAGAGCTTTTTCAAGAGCTTCAAGCCCCTGCTTTTCACTAGCAAGTGTTTTAAGCGCTGATGCTACTGCACCTTGCAAAGCCATACGAGGAGACGGTATTGTCATAATCAAATTCGATCAATAAAATTAAGTGAGAGATCTATATCACTTTTCAACATTAATGGTTTCTAGTAAATTTTTCAATGAAGCAGAAACGTGGCTGTGCATATCAGCGCGTGCTAAAGAAAATGCAACGTTGGCTTCAATAAAACCAGCTTTAGAACCGCAATCAAAAGTGCGCCCTTTTACTTGCAACCCCCAAAAATCTTGCTCATTTGAAAGCCGTATCATAGCATCTGTTAATTGAATTTCATTTCCTGCTCCTCGTTCTTGAGTGGAAAGAATATTAAAAATTTCTGGCTGCAAAATATAACGTCCATTGATGTACAAATTTGATGGTGCCGTTCCTTGTGCTGGTTTCTCTACCATTTTTGTGATTTCAAAACCATTTGCAATCTGTTTGCCTTTCCCAACAATACCATATTTATGTGTTTCTCTAGGATCGCATTCCTGAACTGCTATAATATTTCCCCCACCTGTTTTTTCATAAAGGCTCATCATTTCAGAAAGACAGCCCTTTTTCGCCTGTATCAACATATCGGGTAATAATAAAGCAAAAGGTTCCCCTGCAACTAATTCACGTGCACACCAAAGAGCATGCCCTAGTCCCAAAGGTTGCTGTTGCCGTGTAAAAGACGTTGTCCCTGGCAACGGCTGTAAACGATATAAATGCGCAAGATCTTCTTTCTTTCCACATTCAGCAAGTGTCGTGTATAATTCAACTTGCGCATCAAAATAATCCTCAATGACTGCTTTGTTGCGTCCAGTCACAAAAATAAAATGCTCAATACCAGCTTCCCTCGCCTCATCCACAACATATTGAATAACAGGTTTATCAACAACTGTTAGCATTTCTTTAGGAATCGTTTTTGTCGCAGGAAGGAAACGCGTACCAAGACCTGCTACTGGGAATACTGCTTTCCGGATTTTACGCACACTCACCCTCCTCAATGAATTCATATAACTTTTTTGTTTTATTTATCATATGTTTTTACGAAATGGTAAAAAAGATATCTTATTGTTTTGATTATCATTATAATAGGCAATCAAAAATGTAAAAAGAATCTGAGAATTTATTGAAGGAATTAAAACGAATTATTTATTTCAGTTTTTTCCTATTCTTGATCATATTATCGATTAAACTAAATACAAAATAAAGTTATTGCACATCTAATGAATTGAATATTAATGGGGATTTCAAAATGCAAAAAACAGAATTGAAGAGTTTCTCTTTTTTTTTAGAGAAGTCAATAGCTTGGAGACCCCTTGTCACTGGCTCTGCCATTCTTTTGTCTGCTTTTTTAATGTTTTTTGCATCATTTTCACATGCGGATAGCGGATTTAAACACTGGATTAAAGAGTTTAAAAAAATAGCTATTGCTCACAATATTAGCCCTTCTACGTTTCATATGGCATTTAAAGACATTAATGCCATTGATCCAGAAGTTTTAAAAAGCGCCGCATACCAACCGGAATTTATTGCTCCTTCATGGAACTATTTCGATAATCGTGTCCATGATATTGCTATTATAGAAGGACGGCGCCAAGCAAAAAAATGGAATAAATGGCTTCTTCAAATTGAAAAACGTTTTGGTGTTGACCGTAATATTCTGCTTGCTATTTGGTCAATGGAAAGCAATTATGGGAAAATTTTAGCCAATAAAAGTGTCATGCATGATACCATTCGCTCACTTGCAACCCTAGCCTATGCCGATAAAAAACGCGAAAAATACGCACATACACAACTTATTTCTGCTCTGAAAATTCTACAAAGTGGTGAAATTAAACGCTCTCAACTCACTGGATCTTGGGCCGGAGCATTGGGACATACACAATTTATTCCAAGCAGTTATCTCGCCTATGCTGTTGATATAAATCAAGATGGACGGCGTGATATCTGGAACTTTGTTCCAGATGCTCTGGCTACTGCTGCTAATCTTCTTCACAAAAATGGCTGGCAACCTAATCTTATTTGGGGAGTAGAGGTAAAAGTGCCGCAGGGAAAAAAACTTCCTGAAGGCTGGTATTCCTTTGAACAATGGAAAAAATTAGGTGTAAAATACGCTAATGGGCATCCTCTTCCTACATTAGCTGAACAAGCAATGTTAAAATATCCAGATGGAGAAAAAGGACCTATATTTTTAGTCACAAAAAATTTCTTTGTTCTAAAACGTTATAATAATGCAGATCGTTATGCTCTTGCCGTTGCCCTTCTTGCTGATCGCATTGCTGGACGTCCTGGATTAGTGCATGATTGGCAAAGACCTTTTCAGCCTATTACCTTCCAAGAATGTAAAGAACTGCAATCTCGCTTAAGTGCATTGGGATATTATAAAGGAGATATTGATGGACAAATCGGAACAGCCTCTCGCAAAGCAATCAAAGCTTTTCAGCTGCATTACGGTCTAAAAGAAAATGGATATCCATCATCTCAAGTGCTTTTTCTCCTTCGCCAACAATAATGGAGAATAAGGTCTTGTCTCTTTTGCGTCTTATATACTTGATATTCTTACTGTTTTCATTTTCTATTGTGGGGATCATACAACCATCCCCAAGTAAAGCAACGAACTTCTTCAAATGGTTGTCACAACATAACAAACAGACGCAACAACCACCGCAAATTATAGAACAAAAAATAAACAAGCTGCAAAAAAAGATCGTAACACAAAAAAACATACAAAAGCTAAAAAATGAGAACGCAAAGCGCATTCTTGTCATAGGAGATTTTACAGCTTCTGCTGTTGCCGATGCACTTAAGAAGTTTTTTATAGATAATAGTGATATCGTTATTATGAACAACACAATGCCAGCTTCCGGATTAGTTCGAACTGATTATTATTCTTGGCAAAGCAATATTTCTAAACTCATTAATCAAAATAACCCCGATGTCATTATCATGATGATCGGGGCCAATGATAATCAACCCATCATAGACTCTCATAGCACGATTAACACAGATCAATCAGAATGGATGCACATCTACAAACAAAGAATTATCGAAATTGCTGAAAGTCTTCATGCCTCTGGAAAATCGTGGATATGGATAGGTCAACCTTCTTTTGGAAATGACCTTTTGACACAAAAAATGAAAATTTTTAATGCGCTCTACAAACAAGTAACAGAAACAGCAGGAGGATATTTTCTTGATATCTGGAGTGGCTTTAGTGATGAAGAAGGAAACTTTTCTTTTTCAGGCTATGATATTAATGGAAAAATGACCAAATTGCGCACCAATAATGGCATGCATTTCACTTCTGAAGGAAAGAAAAAACTTGCTGCTTATTTAGAAAAGCCATTGAAAAATATTTTAAATTTTCATGCCTTTTCTCATGAAAATTCTTACTCAACCGATCAAGTTATTAAAAAACTTATACAAGAATCAGAGAATCAAGAGCCAAGTAAAATTATGCGTCAGCCTCCAATGAGCCTTAATGATATGGTACAACAAAACACCCACCTCATAGGCAGAAAAAAATCAAGTTTTATAGAAAAATCATGGTTTCCACCAAATGGACATCAAAAAGATCGAGCTGATAATTTTTCTTTCCCATAATGTCTATTTAAAATACAAAATCTATTTTCCCCTATAAACAAAAAGCGAATAAGATAAAAACACTGTTTACATAGCTATAATGAAGAGAAAATTTGCATAAATTGCAACTACATCTTTGCGAAGAATATGAAAACGGCATGGTTAGCACCATGCCGTTATATCTTACAATCCACGTTTGTTAATCATTGCCTCTGGTAAAGGCATCCGTCCCCGAAAAGCTTTATAAAGCTCCTCTGGATCACGACTTCCCCCAGCAGAGTAAATAAAGCGTTTCAACTTATTAGCAAGCTCTGAATTAAAAACATCTCCCGTTTCTTCAAAAGCCTGAAAAGCATCAGCATCAAGCACTTCTGACCACATATAAGAATAGTAACCAGCGGCATAACCATCCCCTGCAAATACATGCATAAAATGTGGAGGACGATGGCGCATAATAATTGTATCAGGCATTTGCAGCTTGTCTAATTCTTGGCGTTCAAACACTGTTGGATCAGTGACTTTTTCTCCTTGGTGAAAAGCCATATCCACGAGAGCTGATGAGATAAATTCAACCGCAGAAAATCCAGCACTAAATGTCTGTGCTGCTAAAACTTTATCTATCAACTCTTGTGGCATAGGAAGCCCTGTTTTTGCATGTATAGCATAAGATTTTAATACTTCTGGTACAGTTAACCAATGTTCATAAAGTTGAGAAGGCAGCTCAACAAAATCACGCGCAACCGATGTTCCCGATACAGATGGCCATACAACATCAGAAAGCAAACCATGCAATGCATGCCCAAACTCGTGAAAAAGCGTACGTGCATCATCAAGAGATAAAAGAGCAACCTCCCCTTTGGATGGTTTAGCAAAATTACAAACATTGTAGATAATGGGCTTTTGTCCGCCTTCCAATTTATGTTGTGATTGCAAACTACTCATCCACGCACCAGACCGTTTTGAAGAACGTGCAAAATAATCACCAATGAAAAGCCCAAGTAAGCTTCCATCAGATTTCTTTACTTCCCATAAACGTGCATCAGGATGCCAAAGTGCAACAGCATTTTTTTCTTCAAATGTAATGCCAAAGAGTTTTTCTGCTACTCCAAAAGCCGCTTTAATCATATGATCAAGTTGAAAATAATATTTAATTTCAGCGCCATCAAAAGAAAATTTTTCAGTGCGAAGTTTTTCAGCATAATAACGCCAATCCGAAGCTGTTAAAGATTCATTGCTTCCCTGATTATTGGCAAAATTTTGTAATCCAATTTGCTCAGTAGAAGCCTTCGCTTTTGCTCGCTCCCATACAGGCATAAGCAAATTCATAACAGAATCAACACTTTTAGCCATGGTATTATCGAGTTTTAAATCCGCAAAAGATTTATATCCCAATAATTTAGCTTGCTCATCTCGAAGCGCAACAACCTCTAAAATAATGGTTCGATTGTCATTCTTGTTATTATTTTCACCACGTTTAGCCCAAGCTTGGAATGCAACTTTACGCAAATCACGACGATCAGAGAATTTTAAAAAAGGTTCAACAATTGAGCGTGCTAGTGTTAATGCATAGGCTTCTTCACTGCCTCTTTCGTACGCAATTTCTTTCATTGAGGCAATAAGATCTTCCGGTAAACCAGATAAGTCTGTTTGTTTTAAAAATAGAATCCATTCAGCTTCATCGTTTAAGACATTTTGCCCAAAAGTAGCATTTAAAAAAGCGAGTCTTTCATTAATTTCTACAAGCCGTTTTTTCGCTTTTTCATCTAATTTTGCACCATGACAAACAAACTTTTTCCACCATAATTCAAGAACACGTGTTGTTTCACTCTCAAATGTCCCCTGTTGCGACTGTTTATAAAGCACATCTATTTTCGCAAATATCCGTGCATCCATCATCATTTTTGAAGAATAACGAGAAAGTTTTACAACGAACTCTTGTTCAAGCTGTTGAATCAACGCATTCGTATGAGCACTGGTACGCAAGAAAAATATTGAACAGATACGATTAAGCGCTTTGCCACAAAGCTCAAAAGGTTGCAAAAAGTTCTCAAGTGTTGGTGGTTCTTGCACCATCGCAATCGCTTCTAGTTCTTCTTCGGCTTCTTGAAGTGCCTGTTCAAAAGCGGGTTTAAAATCTTCATCATTTATAGAAAAAAAATCAGGAAGACCTGAAAATCCCTTCCAGTCCAGCACTGCTGCTTTTGTCATAATATTTTATGTCTCCATTATAAATTTAAACTGTAACAATTATCTTTACGACACAAATTGATAACATACTAAAACTATTTTGTGAGTTTCAAAACTACCTTTCAAAACGCTATTGAATAAAAAACCTGAAAATCGTACAGTTCTTCCATTTCAAACCATATTATATTGAAGCAATAAAGATTATTCGCTCGCACATCACAATAGAATTGCATATTAACAAAAACACTTGGAGAAAAGCATAATCTCCACTCTTTATAAAATATTGCTGTAGATTCTTTTGAAAATCAAAAACTTCATTAAAGAAATGATGGTAAAAATCAGAACTGATTTTTACATTTACGTTTTTATATTATCCTCAAATTAAGCTGTATTCTCGTTTCAGTGATTCAGAAACTTGTTCATAACTGATAATTTATCCTTGACTTTAACTTAAAATATTAACAATTGAAAATATAGTCGGGGAGGTTTTTTTCAAATCTTCCATAAATTTTTGTTTTTATCTCATCTATTATTTAGATTTACAACTCCCCAACTCTTCAGGAGGTACTTTATCATGACTGAAATTAAAACGGCCTTCGACTTCAAAAATTTTTCTCCTGAAGCTCTCGCTGAAAAATTAAAAAATCAGCATTTTGCAGACTCTATTGATATCATCAATGATCTCGATATCATGGAACGTGTCACTATTCTTAGTCTTCTACCTCTTGATTATGTTATCGAACTTTTTGATAAACCAGAGCTTGAGCAACCTGCTGCCATCCTAGAACTTCTCCCTATAAATCGTGCTGTTGAAATTCTTGATGGCATGTCTGCCGATGCTGCTGCAGACGTCTTTCAAGAAATGGATAAAGAAACCCGCACACGACTTTATGCCTTGCTTAACCCCTTAACGCGCGCTGAACTTAAAAAACTCACCAGTTATCCTGACCATACAGCAGGAGCACTGATGACAACAGAGTTTATAGCCGTTCCTTCGAACTGGACCATACAAAAAACTTTGGATCACATTCGTGAAGTCGAGCGAACACGTGAAACAGTTTATACCAGCTATGTGATTGATCCTAAAACAGGTACTCTTCTCAAAGCTGTTTCACTGCGTAACCTTATTCTTGCCTCACCTGATGAACAAATTCTTAATGTCCCTACCCATGACTCGCCCATTACAATATCGCCCTTCACACATCATGAAGATATCGCACGCCTTTTCCAACGCCATGATCTTCTCTCTGTGCCTGTAGTTGATGAAAGTAACCATGTCATTGGCATTGTAACCGTTGATGACGTGCTTGATACTATGGTCGATGAGATGAATGAAGATGCCTATAAATTTGGGGGTATGGAAGCGCTTAATAAGCCCTATATGCAAATTAAGTTTCCTGAAATGATGAAAAAACGTGGCGGGTGGCTCGCTTTACTCTTTATCGGTGAAATGCTGACAGCAAGCGCTATGCAGCATTTCGAAACAGAACTCGAAAAAGCGATTATTCTTACACTGTTCATACCTCTCATTATGAGCTCAGGAGGAAATTCCGGCTCACAAGCTACATCCCTTATTATCCGTGCATTGGCTTTACGTGAACTCACATTAAAAGACTGGTGGAAAGTTATTATTCGTGAAATTCCAACAGGATTATCCCTTGGTCTCTTACTCGGAATTATTGGTGTTACGCGCATTGCTCTTTGGCAAAAACTGGGTATCTACGACTATGGCCAACATTGGATTGCTATTTCGACAACAGTGGGTACAGCTTTAGTTGGAATCGTTACCTTTGGTTCTCTTTCTGGATCTATGTTGCCTTTTATTCTTAAAGGTTTAAAATTTGATCCAGCAAGTGCTTCTGCTCCTTTTGTGGCAACTTTAGTAGATGTCATGGGCATTATAATCTATTTTTCTGTAGCTTCCCTCATTTTGTCAGGAACTCTCCTTTAAACATGTAAAGTAAAAACTCTTACTTATGGAAAAATCTTGTCATGTAACCTAAGATTCTTTCCATAAGAGAATAAGCTTTATTATTTATTTTTCTAGCGCACCGCTCTATAGATAATTTATTATTTTTTTGAATAACAGCTCCGAATAACGTAATTTCACCTCATCATAAAGCTTCTCATATTAAATCGATTAAAGTCATCTTCTTGCCAGTCACAAACGAGATCGGTGTATGGCTAAAAACTATTCAAGAAAAAAAAAATACTTCTTATATCATCTCTCTCTCGTATCAAAAACTGGCGCAATATTGACAGCTGAGAAAGAATAATAATGATGATACTCAACAAGCTTTATATTTCTTCACAAAGGCGTTAATAGTATACTATTCGCGTATGTTATATCATTTATGAGCCCTATCATGGAATGGATGTAGTGTACATTAAGCGATCTCTCTTAAGTACATGAATATGCAACAAAAAGTATATTCTGTTTAAAGTGTTCTGTTTGGCATGAAAAGCATACTCCTATTAGAGAATGCAATTAACAAAAAAGTGTAAGGCAATGCACTATCTCCATGGTTTAAAAAATATTACTTTAGATGCTTTTGAAATCATAAATTGGATTAACGGCAAAAATGGGAATTTTCTTTGGATACCTTCATATTCTTTCTAAATAAGACTGTATTCCGGGTTCATAAATAAATCAAAAGATATAACTCTTGCCCTAATCTGGCATACAAAAGCTAGAACTTCTTATAAAATTCTTAATCGTCTCAATATTTACCTCAAATACACGATTGCATTAGATCTGGATTTTGATTGACAAGTTATTGAATAAGAAAAAGCTTTATTTAGAATAAAAATATTGTAAAATTGTCAATAAATTGGCTATGGATTGAGAGATATTCCGGATTTTTATCAATCTCTTTGCAAAACAACAACAACAATACCGCTAGCTTTATACTTACTTACTCTTACAAGAATTCATATAAATTTCTTGTGTCATATTGATAAAAATCAAATTGACTGTGATTTTTGGGATAATTCTTAGCTCGAGAATAGAACATACGTATTATAAAAAACTTTTACGAAGCTTCAGAAATTGAAGCTCAATAGAGCCTTAAAGACTTGGATAAATAGTTTTGCCATAAAAATATTGCCTCCATCTTCCAAAATTATAAAAAAACATGTAAAAGGTTTTCTAATAATCAGGCAAAGAATGTAAAGACTTTGCCTCAAATGAAATTTCATTAAACGAAAAGAAGAAAATTTATGCAATTGCGTAACATTGCCATCATTGCCCACGTTGACCATGGGAAAACAACGCTTGTAGACGGGCTTCTCAAGCAATCAGGAAACTTCCGTGATAATCAACGTACAAGCGAACGTATGATGGATTCAAACGATATTGAGAAAGAACGCGGAATTACAATCCTAGCGAAAGTGACATCTGTTGTTTGGAAAGATACTCGAATTAATATTGTTGATACACCAGGACACGCTGACTTTGGTGGAGAAGTTGAACGCATCCTCAATATGGTTGATGGAGCCATCGTCCTTGTTGATGCAGCTGAAGGACCAATGCCACAAACAAAATTTGTCGTTGGCAAAGCATTGAAAGTAGGTTTGCGCCCTATTGTTGCTATTAATAAAATTGACCGACCTGATGCACGCGTTGATGAAGTTATTAATGAGGTTTTTGACCTTTTCGCTGCTCTTGACGCAACTGATGAACAGCTTGATTTTCCCATTCTTTATGGTTCAGGACGCGATGGATGGATGGCTGAAGCCCCCGAGGGACCAAAAGATCAAGGATTAGGTCCTTTATTTGATCTTGTAACGCGGCATGTTCCTTCCCCTAGCGTCGCAGAAGGCCCATTCCGCATGATTGGAACTATTCTTGAAGCGGATCCGTTTTTGGGACGAATTATTACAGGTCGTATTCATTCCGGCTCTCTAAAACCCAATCAAAATGTCAAGGTTCTGGGACAAGATGGAAAACTTTTAGAAACTGGGCGGATTTCAAAAATTCTAGCATTTCGTGGTCTAGAACGGCAACCTATTGAAGAAGGAAGTGCTGGTGATATTGTTGCGATTGCAGGTCTGCAAAAAGGTACCGTCGCTGATACTTTCTGTGATCCTACGGTTAATGAACCCCTTACTGCCCAACCAATTGATCCTCCTACTGTGACGATGAGTTTTCTCGTCAACGATAGCCCCCTTGCAGGAACTGAAGGCGATAAAGTAACAAGTCGTGTCATTCGTGACCGATTGTTAAAAGAAGCAGAAGGCAATGTCGCTCTTAAAATTGAAGAATCAGCCGATAAAGATTCTTTCTACGTTTCAGGACGAGGAGAATTACAGCTTGCAGTTCTTATTGAAAATATGCGCCGTGAAGGATTTGAGCTTAGTGTTTCACGTCCACGTGTTGTTATGCAAAAAGATGAAAATGGAACAATTCTTGAGCCAATCGAAGAAGTTGTTATCGATGTCGATGAAGAATATTCCGGTACTGTTGTACAAAAAATGTCTGAACGTAAGGGTGAAATGGTAGAATTACGTCCTTCTGGAGGTCATCGTGTCCGCCTTGTCTTTTACGCCCCAACTAGAGGACTTATTGGTTATCAATCTGAACTTTTAACGGACACACGTGGTACAGCAATTATGAATCGCCTTTTCCATGCTTATGAACCTTATAAAGGAGACATTGCTGGTCGCGTTAATGGTGTTATGATTTCTAATGACAACGGTGAATCTGTTGCTTATGCTCTTTTTAATCTTGAAGATCGTGGACCTATGATCATTGATGCAGGTGTGAAAGTCTATCAAGGTATGATTATTGGCATCCACTCACGCGATAATGACTTAGAAGTTAATGTGTTAAAAGGAAAAAAACTTACTAATATGCGCGCTTCCGGAAAAGATGAAGCGGTAAAGTTAACGCCTCCCATTAAAATGACATTAGAACGTGCCTTATCATGGATACAAGATGATGAACTTGTGGAGGTAACCCCTAAAAATATTCGTCTCCGCAAACTCTATCTTGATCCCAATGAACGTAAACGTTTTGAAAAAACACGTGCATCAATTTCAAGTTAATTTCATAATCTCTTTGGTAAAATATTTAATTGTATTGAGCCTCACTATATTCCAGAAAGGATGTCTCTATGAATATTAAGGAAATACCCGTAGGCAAAAATCCACCAGAAGATATTAACGTTATTGTGGAAGTCTCTCTTGGTGGTCAGCCAATAAAATATGAGATGGATAAAAAGTCGGGTGCATTATTTGTTGACCGTTTTCTTCATACATCGATGGTTTATCCTGGAAATTACGGTTTTGTCCCTCATACGCTTTCAGATGATGGTGATCCTATTGATGTCCTTATCTGTAATACCCGTCCACTTATACCTGGTTGTGTTATCAATGTTCGCCCCATCGGAGCTCTAATGATGGAAGATGATGGTGGTAAAGATGAAAAAATTATTGCCATTCCCACGACAAAATTAACAAAACGCTATATCAATATTCATGACTATACAGATCTGCCCGAGATTACACTCAAACAAATTGAACATTTCTTCAAGCATTATAAAGATCTGGAACCTGGAAAATGGGCTAAAATTGAAGGATGGCGTGATAAAAACTTTGCTCATGAATTAATTAAGCAAGCTGTTGAGCGCAATAAAAAAGTATAACGATTTTAATAAAATAAAGCCTATAAAAAATAGGCTTTGTTCTTTATTTTTTCTACGAGATGCAATCTCTAAAGGATTGCCATATCTGCTTTAGCTCTTCTAAATGTGTTGAAAAGTAAAGTTGTTTGTAGCGAGATATTGCGCCGCTTTTCAGAGAAATAGAAGAAGATGGGATTTTCCACTGCTTCGCAAGAAATTTAATGAGAGCTTTATTCGCTTTTCCATCTTCAGGAACAGCACGAAGGCGTATAACCAGATATTGCTTTTCACCATCCCTACATTCAACCCCTATTATTTTGTCAACAGATGATTTGGGAATGAGATATACAAATAAAATCAAGTTATTTTTATCAACTTGATAAAACATGTATTCGCCTCAAGTAACATTTCTATACATACATGTTTGCGTAAACACGCCACATAAAAGTACGAATAAAATAAATAATAACGAACACTATAATAGGTGAAATATCAATTGTTCCCAAATTTGGTAAAATTTGCCGGATACGGCTTAGAACGGGATTTGTAAGACGATATAGAAAGCTTCCTATCAAAACAACAAAGCGATTGCGTGAATTTATGATATTAAAGACATAAAGCCAAGAAAAAATGACACTAGCGATTAAAATATCAATATAAATCTCAAAAATCAAATCAATCGTTCGAAGCAATGCATAAATCATGCGTCATCCCTTTCAATCAAGGAAACAGAAGAGCGTATAGAAAACCTTCATTAAAGCAGGCCTGTGTATCAAAAAATGGTTTTATATTTCAATACTCTTTTTTCTTGAATAAAAACCAGACATCTAAATTCTTCATCTCTCTATTTAATGACGATGCAGTTAGAAAACAAATATCAAAAGTAAAAATAGCACATAAAATAGAAGAAACGGCAAAAAATCTGAATATCCCTTATAGGATTAATCTTAAATCTCATCGTTTTAATTATTAATTATAAAAAACAAACAAACTAAAAGCGGCCTTTAAAAGGCCGTTTTTAGTTTTAAAATTATTTTTGCAAAGCAGTCAAACGATTAAGAGCACTGCTAAAACCATCTAGCTGAATAAATAAATCATTCAAAGCTGGTTCACCTGCAGCAGCAATTGTCATCGCCAACTTTAACTGTTTTCCAGAACGCAAAGCTGCTACGTGATTTTTGTCAAAAACGACAGGAACCACACAACCTGCTGGCACACAAGTCCTTATACCAGTTTCAATAACAGCTTTCCCTTCATCAACTTGCAAACGAACAGGTTTAGAAACCAAAATGCCAAAAGGAACGGTTAAGCTACCTGATACAACACCCTCAGCATTGAGAATAAGGCTCATAGCCACAACAACACGCCCTTGCTCATTTACTTCTTGACGATGCATAAAGCAAACTTTTTTCCCTTCTTGTAACCCACAATTAATGGTCCACAAGCCATAGGTTTCAGTTAAAGAAGAAGCACCATTTGGTAATGTCTCTACTGCATCTTTTGGTGCAGAAGGCTTTGAACCTGTTGCAAATGCAACAGATGAAATACTCAAAAGAGTACAAACTATAAGTAAATTAAATAACTTTTTCATTTTATATCCCTGTTCTTTACATAAAAGAGAAACATATTTATTATTTATAAATTAATATAAAGCATCTCAATACAAAAAGCTTTCTTATAGTCATATAGCTTTTATAACAACCGAAGGCTACCTCGAAATTCGCTAACAACTTTCATATAAACATGCTTTTTAAAAGAAACAACAATTAAAGGAAGGGTTTCTAGATCAACCCATTTCCATTGATCGAACTCCGCTTTATTGCCTTCTGGCGGCGGATTAATCGCAATTTCAGAAAGCTTTCCTGTAAACTGGAAAGCAAACCACTTTTGTATTTGTCCACGATATTTATTGCTTAATGTGCACCCAATAAGTTCTTGTGGAAAATCATAGTGAAACCAATTTTGTGCTTCTTTAATCAACTTTATAGATCGAATACCCGTTTCTTCATAAAGTTCACGATACGCTGCATCTAATGGTTTTTCATCTTCATCAATCCCTCCTTGAGGAAGCTGCCAACGATGAGATATGTCAATATCTGCATCTGGATGAATGGGCATCATTAAACGACGCCCAACCCACACTTTACCCTCATGATTAAAGACAACAATCCCAACACATTTGCGATATGGAAGAATCTTCAAATTAATACCTGCATCCATTTAATATTCCTCAAAATCGCAAGCTATAGATATCAATTCTCACTTTAACACATCCTTATTGGGATCTGGTGGAAACGCTGCATTTACCATTTCACCTCGTAATAGTTTATAGGCCTCATTCAATTGAATATCATCTTTAGGGTCTTTGGGAACAAAAGCAGCTGAACCAGATCCTTTATTACTCTCTCGTTTTCCTTTGATATGTCCTTTTAATGCAGACTCACCAACTTTTACATCATAACCCTTATATTTTTCGGGGAGTGGCTGCTCTACAATAATATCAGGCGTGATCCCTGTTCCTTGAATAGAAGTGCCAGATGGCGTGTAATAAAGTGCTGTTGTTAAGCGTAAAGCCCCATTTTCACCCAAAGGAATAATTGTTTGAACAGATCCTTTACCAAAAGACTGCGTCCCTAAAATTGTTGCACGACGATGATCTTGCAATGCACCCGCAACAATTTCGGAAGCACTTGCCGAACCACCATTAATAAGAACAATGAGCGGTTTTCCATTGATGACATCACCTGGCTTCGCATCAAATCTTGTCACATCACTCTTTTTGCGCCCACGAGTCGACACAATTTCACCTTTATTGAGAAAAGCACTCGAAACATTAACAGCTTGATCTAAAAGCCCACCCGGATTAAGCCGCAAATCAAGAACGTAACCTTTTAGCTTATCTTCAGGAATTTTAGATTGGATATCTTTAATTGCCGCTAGAAGATTATTTAATGTCTGCTCAGAAAACTGAATAACTCTCACATATCCAATGTCACCCTCAACCCGATATTTCACCGCTTTTACTTTGATAATATCACGAATAATCTTCACTTCAAATGGCTTATCAACGCCAGAACGAATAATTGTTAAGGTAATTGGTGTTCCAGGAGCACCTCGCATCTTATTAACAGCTTCATTCAATGTTTGACCATTCGTTTGTACATCATCAATTTTTGAAATAAGGTCTCCTGCTAGAATACCTGCTTTTGAAGCAGGAGTATCATCCATTGGTGAAACGACTTTAATTAAGTTTTTTTCCATAGTGACCTCAATACCAAGACCTCCGAACTCTCCTTTCGTAGAATCCCGCATATCCTTGGCTTCTTCGGCATTCAAATAAGATGAATGAGGGTCCAGTGATGTGAGCATGCCATTGATAGCATTTTCAATAAGCTTTTTATCATCTGGAACTGTAACATATTGCATACGCACACGCTCAAAAACATCGCCAAATATAGCTAGCTTTTTATATGCATTATCTTCATTATTCGCAGCAACAGACTGCACCATAATCATTGAACAGGCGCCGAGCAATACCCCAGCGACCAAAAGAATAACTTTACGAATCATTTTGGCTCCTTCTTATTTTTTCAGTCTGCCACCAAGGAGTTGGATTTACAGGTTTTCCCTGCTTTCTAAACTCAATGTAAAGCATTGGAGAAGTTTTTCCTATATCCAATGCAACACTGTTTGAAATAAATTGCATCTCCATTATACCCAGAGGCTCACCTGAAAGAACAAACTGCCCCTGTTTTACATTAATTCTCGACATTCCAGTAAGAATGATATGATAACCATTTCCAACGTTGAGAATGATTAAATGTCCGTAAGAACGAAATGGCCCAGCAAAAGCAACAAAAGCATCCACAGGTGATATAACAACAGCTCCTGACTCTGTTTCTATCGTTTCACCAAAGCGCGTAATCTGCGAATTATTATGAGAAAATCGAATTCTTTTTCCTGAAACAGGAAAAAGTAAAGAACCTTTTCGGCTTTCAAAATTGGACTGTTCTAACAATTGCAAACTTTTCCGTACCTGTACTGATGCATCAGAGCTAAGTTTTGACTGACGATCAAGCTCTAAAATCAATTCTTCCAAAGACTGCGCTTTTTTAGCAAGAGCAATATTTTTTCGTTGCTGTTCTGTAAGTTCTTTTTCTGATTTTGTTTGTAGTTTGTTTTTTTTGTCTAATAAAAGCTCTAAACGTTTTCGCTGCTCTGCTTGATTTTGCAGTTTTGTCTTTAATCCTGTATATTCCCTAGTAATGGAATTACTCAAATTGGTCAACTCCTTGAGTTTTACTGTTAAATCTCGTGTTTTCTCCTGCATCTGAGGAATAACTGTACCTAATAAAACAGAACTACGGATAGAAGCCAACGCATCCTCTGGCTGTATCATAAGAGCAGGAGGCGGATTCAATCCCATACGCTCCAAAATTGCAAGAACTTCTGCAAATTCAGCACGACGATTTTTTAAACTTTGATAGACTTGTACCCGCTTTTCTATCATTTTTTTAAGCTTTTCTTCCCTTTTAGCAATATCATCTGCTACTATACGTTCTTCTTTAGCCGCCTTTATGAGTGCATCACTCAAAACACGTTGATCTTTTTTTAAATGCTCAACTTGATGCATAAGAAAAGCAACACGCTCACGCGAAAGTGAAATATTTTGGCGAATTTCTCCCAATTCTTTATGGACTTCCGTACTCCTCATTGTATCTTCCGCATGCGATACAGAAAAGCAAAAAAACATACTCAAGAGCAGAATGACAAATATGACGCACTCCTCATATAAATATAGCATCTTTCTATGAAGAAGCTTTTTCATTTGCAAAAACCATGACACCTCATCGTATACATTAGAGATGCTTTAAATGGTGTCAGCTAAAACAATATTAATAAACATATAAATAAGTGCTAAAAATTGAACAAAAATATTAAAAACGATGATACGGATGATTATTTTCAATTGTTACAGCGCGATAAAGTTGTTCTGTAAGAAGAATACGTGCAATTTGATGTGGCCACGTCATCAAACCAAAAGATAAAAGAAAATCAGCACGCTTCCTTATTTGCTCATTATGCCCATCAGGTCCTCCCAAAGCAATGACGACATCTCGAATTCCCTCATCACGATAACACCTCAATTTTTCAGAAAAAGAAGTTGACGAAATCGATTCTCCACGCTCATCTAACACAATTAATCGACATTTTTCAGGTAAAAATTCAATAAGTTTTCTCCTCTCTTCCTCCATACGTTGACAAACTGTTTGAGCACGACTTTCTGGTATCTCTTGTAACTTTTTTAAATGAAAGCCTACAGCACCAGAACTTTTAGAAAAACGATCCAAATAATGTTGAACCAATGTTTGCTCTGCCCCACTTTTCATACGACCAACCGCAAAAATAGAAATTTGCATTTTAATGATCTCCGAAGAGAAGCAAAGCCGTATCATTTAAATCCGGCGTCATCCATATTTTTTCTAAATTATAAAAAAGACGAACTTCTGGACGAAAAAGATGAATGATAATATCACCTGTATCAATCAATACCCAGTCACCTCCAGCAAGCCCTTCTACACGCGCAAGCCCCTGCCCACTATCTTTCCAAGTATGTAATAAATGATCAGCAACAGAAGATACATGACGCTGCGAATTTGCTGAAGCTATGACCATATAATCAGCCAAAGATGACTTCCCTCGAATATCAATAGCAACAATATCTTCTGCTTTTGTATCTTCTAAACTCTTGAGAATAACTTCAAGACTCTCACTAACAGAAAAAACTTTTTTTTCTTTTGAAGGCATAATATCATAAGAGTGTTTGTGTGCAACGTTTTTCAGATCAATATCCTTTCTTGTCGTTGTGTAATGTCAAAAAGAGACTTCTTTAGAAAGAAGCAGAATCTTATGAAATGTTCAAGAAAAATCATTCTTCTCCAAACGAAGGTTTGTTGAAGATTGAAAAGATAAAGGTCCATGCAAATAAGTCCAAACTGGCGGTTTTATAAAAGGTAAGCGCCCACTTTCTCTCTCATCCAAACGAAATCGGCGATAAATCTGTGCCATAGGAGAAAAGAGTGCCGACCTATGGCCTAAAGGACGATCAATAATCGCAATAGGAAGCATAGAGACAATATCACGCCATCGATACCAATGATGTATCGTTGTAAAACTATCCGCTCCCATAATCCATACAAAATTTACACCACTGTAATGGGTAAGAATATGGAAAATTGTATCTACCGATACTTTGCTCCCTATAGCTTTTTCAAAACCTGTCAAGCGAATTTTCGGATGGTCAATAAGTTTAAAACTTAATCGCATTCTCTCCTCTAAAGGGAGTAACTGTGTACAATCCTTTAAAGGATTGCCTGGACTAACCATCCACCATAACTGATCAAGATGTAAACGCCGAATGGCAATTTTTGCAACGAGAAGGTGCCCCGCATGCGGCGGATTAAAGGAACCACCAAAAAGACCTACAACATTAGATCTTTCAACATGTGGCATACAATTTTTCCATGGAAAAAATAGGCTTTTCAAACTCTAACCTGACCATTTCCTTTAACATGATATTGAAATGATGTTAGCTGTTCAACACCTATGGGACCACGTGCATGCATTTTTCCTGTTGCGATACCAATTTCCATTCCAAAACCAAATTCACCTCCATCAGCAAACTGTGTCGATGCATTGTGTAATAAAATAGCTGAATCTAAATGATTAAAAAAGATCTTCACCACTTCCAAATCCTCAGCAATAACCGATTCCGTATGTCCTGATGAATAACGCTTGATATGAGCAATAGCTCCCTCAACCCCCTCAACCGTTTTAACAGAAAGAATAGCATCAAGATATTCATGTGACCAATCTTCTTCAGAGGCTAATTTTACATCTGGCATAAGAAAAACAATATCTTCTGTGGCGCGAATTTCACATCCCTTCTCCTGTAAAGCAGTTAAAACAGGAAGAAACTTTTTTAATGCTTGGCTGTCAATGAGAACTGTCTCAACAGCACCGCATATCCCTGTTCGCCGCAGCTTTGCATTTAAAACAATATTGCGTGCCATATCTAAATCTGCCGATTTATCAATATAAATATGACAAAGTCCCTCCAAATGAGCAAAAATTGGAACACGTGCATCAGACTGAACGCGGGCAACAAGGCTCTTTCCACCACGTGGTACAATCACATCAATCGCTCCATCCAATCCTTTGAGCATTTCCCCAACGGCAGCACGATCTGTCGTTCCAACCATTTGGATAGCATCTTTGGGTAAACCAGAGCGCTCTAATCCTTGTACCAACGCACAATGAAGTGCATGAGAAGAATGAAAGCTATCCGAACCACCGCGCAAAATCGCAGCATTGCCCGCTTTTAAACACAAAGCACTCGCATCAATTGTAACATTTGGGCGACTCTCATAAATAATGCCAATTACACCAAGAGGTGTTCTTACACGACTTATATGAAGCCCATTGGGGCGTGTCCACGCACTTATGACCTGCCCAACAGGATCAGATAAATGAGCAACTTGACGAACACTATCTATCATTGCACCCAAACGCAATTCATCTAATCTAAGCCGATCAATCATTGCTGCTTTCAAATTATTCTGAGCAGCCTTCTCTAAATCCAAACAATTCGCCTGTAAAATTTCATCTGAGTAAGCCTCTAGGCTTAAAGCGATCATTTCCAATGCATTGTTCTTTTGCTCAGAAGAAGCAACAGCCAATGCTGCAGCGGCATAGCGTGCTTTTTGTCCCATATCTTTCATTTTTTCTTCTAAAGTCATCGTATCATCCACTCTGCCAAAATAATAAAAACAAAAGTAACTTTTTTAAACAGAATTGATCAAGCAACGTACAATCATATCATTACGATGCACCATAGCAGAGCGCGCCTCATACCCAAGAATAGCTTCAATTTCTTCACTTTTATGTCCTATAATGCGTACAGCCTCATCTTTGTCATAGCTTACAAGTCCACGCGCAATCTCAACTCCATCTGTACCAACAATTGCAACCGTATCCCCACGCTGGAAATTTCCCTCAACGCCAATAACCCCTGCTGCTAATAATGATTTTCCTGTTTCAAGAGCCCTAATGGCTCCTTGATCAATCGTCAAAACACCAGATGGATCTAAATGACCAGAAATCCATGTTTTCCAAGCATTGACAGATTTCTTACTTGCTGCAAAAAAACTCTTGCGTTCACCTTTGTCAATTGCAGCAAGGGGATTCATACGTTTGCCTGAAGTGATAATCATCGCCGTTCCAGCAGCATTAGCTATTTTTCCGGCATCAAGCTTAGTCTTCATTCCTCCCCGCGAAAACTCTGAAGCAGCAACATCTGCCATTTTTTCGATATCATGCGTAATGGATGCAACAAAAGGTATAAATTCAGCCGTAGGATCTCTATGGGGAGACTTTGTATAAAGACCATCAATATCAGATAAAAGTATTAAAAGATCTGCCCTCACCATTGTTGCCACACGTGCAGCTAAACGGTCATTATCACCATAACGAATTTCAGTTGTCGCAACAGTATCATTCTCATTAATAACAGGCACAGCCCCCAAATATAAAAGCATCTCAATCGTTGCACGTGCATTGAGATAACGTCTTCGCTCCTCCGTATCAAATAAAGTAAGCAAAATTTGGCCTGTTTTGAGCCCATGTTGAGCAAGCGCATCACCATAGGTTTTCGCTAACTCAATTTGCCCCAAAGCAGCACATGCCTGACTTTCTTCCAATTTCAAAGCCCCCTTAGGAAGCTGTAGCAATGTCCTTCCTAAAGCAATAGCCCCTGAAGACACCAATAATATCTCTACACCTTTTTTGTGTAATCCAACAACATCACTGATCAAACTTTTAAGCCATTCAACCCGTAACCCTGTCTGAGGATCAACCAAAAGTGCAGATCCAATTTTGACCACGATACGTTTATAGTGTGTGAGTTTTTGCAATCCAACAGCCATCTCAATCAATCCTGCTATCCCCACCGTTCTCCTCTTTACGTGAAATTTCAATAATACGTGCACCAGCACGCAGCACATTTTCTAAACCTTCGCGACTAACCGCAGAAAACATCATAACAGGTTGATCCGTTACTCTTTGTAAAGCTTCCTGTTTCGTTTTACGCTCGTCAACCGTGAGCGTATCTATTTGGCTTAAAGCGACAATTTCAGTCTTATTACTTAGATTGTTTCCATAAGACTCAAGTTCATGACGCACAATTTGATATGCTTTTGCAACATCTTCTTCTTGAGCAGAAATCAAATGAAGGAGGACACGACAACGTTCCACATGTCCTAAAAAACGGTCTCCAATTCCCACCCCTTCATGGGCTCCTTCGATTAACCCCGGAATATCAGCCAAAACAAATTCACGACCATCAATTCGTACAACACCAAGATGAGGATGTAGAGTGGTAAAAGGATAATCTGCAACTTTTGGTTTTGCAGCCGTCACAGAAGCTAAAAAAGTCGATTTCCCAGCATTTGGTAAACCAACAAGTCCCGCATCAGCAATTAACTTCAAACGAAGCCATATTGCACGCTCTTCTCCAGACAAACCTGGATTTGCACGACGCGGTGCCCGATTTGTCGATGTTGTAAAGTGAAGATTGCCAAAACCGCCATTCCCGCCTTTTGCAAGGCGATAGCGCTGTCCCACTTCCGTTAAATCACAGATTAACGTTGTATTATCTTCTTCAAAAATTTGCGTCCCAACCGGAACTTTAAGGATGACATCATCACCCTTCTCACCCGTCATATTACGCCCCTTGCCATGTCCCCCTGTTTTTGCTTTAAAATGTTGTTGGTATCGATAATCAATCAGCGTGTTAAGCCCATCAACAACAAGCACCCAGACATCACCTCCCCGCCCCCCATTCCCCCCATCAGGCCCCCCAAATTCTATGAATTTTTCACGACGAAATGATACTGCTCCAGAACCTCCATTACCAGAACGAATATAAACTTTAGCTTGATCAAGAAATTTCATTGGAAGCGCTCACTGAGGAATCAATCTTTCTACCTCTATAGGCAATATATTAATTTTACCAGCTTTTCATCATTGTTAACAGAGAAACTCTAAATATCTCTGAATAACTATTTGAAAAAATCATCATACTTAAATACATGCGTAAAGTTAAGCTTTTTCAAATACGTAAGTAAAGTTAAGCCTTCTTAAAAGAAGGTGCTATTCTTGTATTTTTGTTTTTCCCTTAAATTCAAGCGCTAAAAGATAAAGCTCCACTGATTCTGATCGGCTTGCGGGTGGTTTAACATGATAGACTTTTTTAAAATGCTGTTTTAGTATTGTGAGAAGAGTGTTTTCTGCTCCACCTTGAAAAGCCTTTGCCAAAAAATGCCCACCAGGTTTTAGAACAGAAAGAGCAAAATCAGCAGCAACTTCACATAAATAAATCGTTCTTAAATGATCTGTTTGACGATGTCCTGTTGTTGGTGCAGCCATATCAGAAAGTACAACATCCGGCTTTGTTCCTAAAGCATCAATTAATTTCTGCGGTGCATCTGCATGTAAAAAATCCATTTCCAGCATCACAACCCCAGGCAACGGATCAACATGCAAATAATCAATACCAACCACGCTAGGCTTTTCATCACTTGACCCTATTATATGCCCAGCCACCTGACACCATCCCCCAGGTGCTGCTCCTAGATCAATAACCTTTTGTCCTTTTTTCAAAAAACTATAACGTTCATTAATTTCAATGAGTTTATAAGCCGCACGTGAACGATAACCATCTACTTTTGACTGATGAACATAAGGATCATTCAGATGCCTCTCTAACCATCGCCGTGATGAAGCTTTAATGGTTCCTGCTTTCTTTTTTACGCGCTGATATAATTCATGTGACCCTGAACCTCCATAGCCACCCTTGGGTGTTTTTGTTATTTTTTTCATCGTTATTCATTGTCTCCATATTTAGTTCTCTAACGCTTGAAATCTCTGCTCTTTCTATGACGACACCATACACCATCGCGTAACATCAGCTCTATTAAAATTCCTTCCCTTAATCCACGATCAGCAACCCTTAAACGCTGACTTGGCCAAACTTCTCGAATAACATCTAAAATTGCACAACCAGCTAAAACTAAATCTGCTCTCTCTCGCCCAATAAAAGGACTTATTACGCGTTTTTCTATATCCCATGACAATAGGCGTTTTGTCATAAGAGTAATGTCTGCATCATTCATCCAAATGCCATCCACTTTTCTTCTATCATAACGCTCTAAATTAAGATACATTCCTGCTAAAGTCGTAACTGTACCAGAGGTTCCCAAAAGATGAAACTTCGGACCTTGCGCTAACTCTCCTAATTTATGACGATCTGAAAAATTATTTAACAACCTTCGCACATAGCTTTTCATTTTTTCAAAATCGTCTAAACTAATATTATTTCCTCCAAAACGTTCAGCAAGTGTAACAACACCAACAGGAAGAGAAGTCCAAGCGATAATCTGTCCAGATAAACGAAAAGAACGTTTTTGAGAAACATCAAGGAGAACAATTTCTGATGATCCTCCTCCAATATCAAAAAGCACAATTGCATCAATATTTGGCTCAACAAGCGTACTGCACCCTGTAACCGCAAAACGCGCTTCTGTTTGCCGATCAACAATTTCCAATTCAAGACCTGTTTCATCCAAAACACGCTGAATAAAATGCCTACCATTTTCCGCTGAACGGCAAGCTTCCGTTGCAATCAAACGATAACGCTTAATATGCCTTTGTTTTAATTTTAAATGACAAATCTTTAATGCTTCAATCGCACGATCCATAGCTTGCGTATTAAGAAAACCGTTATTTATTAAACCTTCTCCCAATCGTACAATACGAGAAAAAGCATCAACAACACGAAAATATCCAGGTTTACTGGGAGATGCGATAAGAAGACGACAATTATTCGTTCCCAGATCAAGCGCCGCATAAAGAGGTGGGGATTTTACTTGAGAAAACCGTCGAAGAAAAGGAACTTTGAGTTTTT
This sequence comes from Bartonella sp. AC10YNML, assembly GCF_042196825.1. Classification (NCBI taxonomy): domain Bacteria; kingdom Pseudomonadati; phylum Pseudomonadota; class Alphaproteobacteria; order Hyphomicrobiales; family Bartonellaceae; genus Bartonella; species Bartonella sp. AC10YNML. Next base: position 122,474 of record NZ_JBHIRA010000006.1, read on the forward strand.
TTGTTTTTTGAGCTCCTATCATTGTCTGACCATGAAACTCAAAAGCTGTTTCCGATTGAATAAAAACCTGTTTCTGTTTACAATATTTTTTTCTCTGTTGTCCCTTTATATCAACAAATATGGAGTGTGCCTCTGTTCGTGACAATGCAGAAAGATTGTTTTTATTACTACCACACGGATCATAGAACTGATCTGCTTCAGTATCGCATGTTTCTCCTCGCTCTGACTCTTTTGAACCATAATTTAACGGGGTCATTTCTCTCATCCTTTGAGCGTTTCCCCCAATAAATAAACGCAAAAACTCTTCTACTCACTCCTAAATAAAGCAACAATGCAGCATCAAATAATAAAAGAAACCATTCCTTCTTTTTCTATCATCAAAATTTTCTACGCTAGCATTATTCAGATTTTGGTATAATCTTTTGGTTGTTTTCATGAAATCATTCTTCTCTTTATGAATTGAAAACTATAAATTAATCGTTTACGTTCACATTAATTTTTATAAATTATGCTCTTTTCTTTATACCATTTACCGGAGCACACCTCTATTGTAACAAACCTACACTATCATACTATTTGCTGACTCTTAAGGTTACAACAACCTATACATTAGTACGGTTTATAAGAAAAATTTTTTTAATCTCGTTATCCACACACGAGCCTCGTTTGTTATATACAATGAAATAGCTTTGATTATGCTGGAATAAAAGTTCTGTAGTACTACACAATGCAATTACAATAGCTGTTATTTTGTGAATACCAATAAAAACTATCGTTCAAAAAAACCCCTAGAATTATAAATTTATCTGAAAAATATTAATACATAACCAGACCGCTTAAAAAAAGAATTTAGTCTACTCATTATTGTAAGAAATAAATCGATTATTTCTAATCTTTTTTATTTTTAATAACTAACGAAATCTTTCTTTAAGCATTACGGGAAACACTAACTTGATTTTCTATTACATATAAAGAACTTACTGTGACTTTATATTTCATAAAACTCTCACTATTTCCAACAAATCATCTCGATATCATATTATATAAAACTTCTTACTTATTTAATCTTATAATTTACACTCAGAAATATAATACAACAATTTATGGAAAAATGACTCTTGTTAAAAATACTCGATGGATTCTAAGGACGGAAAGAATTAAGTGCTGCATTTAACCCTTTAAATGGTACAGTAAAAGAAAATACCTTACCTTCTTTAGTTTTATAGGAAATACGTACCTTATTGTTCTGCTCTATTTGTTTAGTCAAAACCGGCCCTACAGGTGATTGTGCCAAACAAACCGTTTCATTACATTGCGTATAATTAATAAGAACAGGTTTTTTAACACCTTTTACAAACATTTGAATCGGAACATTTATATCAGAATTTGGCAATGTTCGAAAAAGCATCACTGCTTGACCACTTGTCGTAGAAACAAGAGACCAACTAAAAATGGTATTTCCTTCTTGATCATGAACCGTCTGTGTCACATTACATATACCTTGCTTATGTTTGAGCTTTTGTTTTTCGTCACAAATCAAAGTCCAATCATAAAACTGCATAATAATTCGACGTGTTTCGCCAGGTTCTCCCTTAGGTATCGATAAGTGCGGTGGATGCACTGTATAAATATTATTGTTCTCGTTGGCAAAGCTCTCGCTCTTGCCTATTAAGGCAAGAGCAAGCAGAATCTTTACTAACATACTTCTCGTTTTTACAATAACAGCCATTTTTTCTATTATCATCTCAACCTCAGAGTAATTCCAGCGCCTATTCCCCAATGACCTCCAGCACTTGTCACAGACACATTCGAGCGAATATTTCCATCTTCAGATGTATAACCAGCACCAATAGCAAGTGCAGATTGACTGCGCCACAAACCACTCCCAAATGAAACACTTAAAGATCCTGGTATATCATAGTAACGTAAGTTGGACACCGCTAGGCCAATAGCAGCAGCTTGTCTTGCTTCTTTCCGAACATCCTGAATAGCATAATTCAATGTCTCAAACTTCATATCCGTATAGGATTTCGACTCGTTAACACCATCATTGACAAGACCACTAATTTTCTCATCCGTATACTTATTGGCATCTTCAAGAACTATCTTCATCTGCTCTTCAGTATAATCATGTAACTGACCAC
>NZ_JBHIRA010000007.1:0-118146 GCF_042196825.1 Bartonella sp. AC10YNML
CGCAAATGGTGTGATTTCATGAGCTATAATCCAAACTTTGTAGGCAAATCTACTGGTTTGAGAATGAAAATCAAACGTGTCCTCCGTGATGAGAAACACATTGAACAGATTAATCAAGCGGTCGAAGTCTTTTTAGCAGAAATAGAACAAGAGATGCAAAAGATTTTGGCAAAAGCTGCTTAAACCTATGGGGGTGCTCTCTCCTCCCAGCACTCCCACCCATTTACCAAGGAAATTAAACGTGTGTAACACTAAACATATTATCATACAGCCTGCTAAAGATGAGGAATTTTGTTTTTTTACCATTGGCTATGAAGGTAAGTCCCTTGAGGATTATCTTAGTTGTCTCATAGAAAACAATATCAAAACTTTATGTGATGTTCGTAAAAATCCAATAAGTAGAAAACACGGATTTTCAAAAAGACAATTAGAAAAAGCTGTAAGCAATATTGATATTGAATATATGCATATGCCTGAACTTGGAATTGCTTCTGAAAAACGAAGAAATTTGAAAACACAAAAAGATTATGACCGCCTTTTTAAAAATTATCAAAATACAACTCTCAAGAATAATTTTTGTGCAATAAACAAATTATATCAAATTTTTTTAAACAAAAAGCGCGTTGCAATCACCTGTTTTGAAGCCAATGTATGCATGTGTCATAGAGGACAACTCGCATTAGCTCTTACTCAATTGCCTGATTGGAAATATGAAATTAAGCACATCTAAAAAATAAACTTGCAAATTTTTAAAAGTTGGAGTGCTTCACATGCCTTCCAGCACTCCCACCCATTTAATTAATATAAAAAAGAGAAAGGTAATGAGATGATATTTGATGATGGAGATAGATATGTAACGACACGTGAGTGTGCACAGCTTTTTAGTGTATCAACCACAACGATTCGCAATTGGGTGCTTCAGGGGTTGTTTCCGGAGCCATATAAGCTAGGGAGAGCAGTGAGATGGAGAAAAAAAGAGATCCTAGCTTTTACTCCAAAGAAAAATACGGAGCAAATAAGAACAAATTAGGTAAAATTATATAAACTGTAGAAGGTGGTCTAAAAGGTGGTCTGAAAATAGCTATTTAAAGAAAAAATCTATATATTTCAATATATTTAAGAAATAAAATGGTGCCCCCAGAGAGACTCGAACTCCCGACCCCCTGATTACAAATCAGGTGCTCTACCAACTGAGCTATAAGGGCGTAACCATGTAGGAGTTAGCACAAACTAACAAAAAGGAAAACAGAAAATTATTAAATTTTATGCATATTAAAAGAAAACTATATAAAAAATAACCAATTTATTTCCTTTTTTCCACTTTTTACAGCAAGGTTGGAACTATCCTTATGTTGATATCTTATAGAATCTTTTATAAGAATGCACCGTTTTGCTATCGAATTACGAATCTGAAGACTTTGATTGATGAGCAAGGTAATTTTCTAGCCAGTGAATATTATAATTACCATCAGCAACATCTTGATTATTAATAAGATCGCGAAAAAGAGGTAGTGTAGTTTTTATCCCATCGACGACAAATTCATCTAAAGCACGCCGTAAGCGCATCATACATTCTAAACGGGTACGTCCATGAACAATCAGCTTTCCAATCATGCTATCATAGTAAGGAGGAATACGATAACCTGAATAAGCGCCTGAATCAACACGAATCCCTAAACCTCCAGGTGTATGAAAATGTGTAATGGTTCCAGGTGATGGCGTAAAATTAATGGGATCTTCTGCATTAATACGGCATTCAATGGCATGACCAGAAAAACAGACTTCATCTTGTGTCACTGAAAGTTTACAGCCTGATGCAATATGGATTTGTTCGTGGACTAAATCTATACCTGTAATTGCTTCAGTTACAGGATGCTCGACTTGTAAACGTGTATTCATTTCAATAAAATAAAATTCGCCATTTTCATAAAGAAATTCAATAGTACCCGCTCCACGATATCCAAGTTGGGCACAAGCATTTGCAACAATACTTCCAATTTTTTTCCGTTCAGTTTCATTAAGTGCAGGTGACGTAGCTTCTTCCCATACTTTTTGATGTCGTCGTTGAAGTGAACAATCGCGTTCTCCTAAATGAATAGCATTTCCCGCACCATCACCTATGACTTGAATTTCAATATGACGGGGTTTTTCTAAATATTTTTCTATGTAAACAGCGTCATCACCAAAAGCAGCTTTCGCTTCTGAACGCGTTGTCTTGAGAGCTATAGAAAATTCTTGTTCAGAATGAACGACTTTCATACCACGTCCGCCACCACCGGCAGAAGCTTTTATAATAACCGGATAACCAATTTCACGAGCAGTGCGTAAAGCATCTGATTCTTCAGTGACTGCTCCATCTGAACCTGGAACTACAGGAATACCAAGTTTTTTGGCGGTTTTCTTTGCTTCGATTTTATCGCCCATGATTCGGATATGAGTAGCTGTTGGACCGATGAATGTAATATCATGGGCTTCTAGAACATCTGCAAATTTTGCATTTTCAGAAAGAAAGCCATAACCTGGATGAACAGCATCCGCTCCTGTAATTTCACAAGCAGCAATAATTTGCTGAATACTCAAATAAGAATCGCGAGCAGGAGGAGGGCCAATACAAACACTTTCGTCAGCAAGACGAACATGCATTGCATCTGCATCAGCGGTAGAGTGAACAGCCACGGTTTTTATGCCAAGTTCTTTACATGCACGTAAAACGCGAAGAGCAATTTCTCCTCGATTAGCAATGAGGATTTTTCGAATCATGGTTGCCCCTCGCTTTATTCAACAATAATAAGTGGTTCACCAAATTCAACAGGTTGACCATCTTTGACAAGAACAGTGGTTACCGTACCGGAGCGCGGTGATGAAATTTGATTCATTGTTTTCATGGCTTCAATAATAAGTAATGTCTCCCCTTCAGAAACATTTTGTCCTACTTCTACAAAAGGTTGTGCGCCTGGTGAAGGTGCAAGATAGGCTGTTCCAACCATTGGAGAGGTTATTGTGTTTTTTGATTTATCTTCTTGGATAGAGTGTATAGGAGATTCAGCTGTTGGAACTGGAGAAGATGTTACAGAAAAAGTAGGAGTAGAAACAGGAGCATAGATCGCTTGCTCGGAAGAAGTTGAGGTATTTTGGCGTGAGACACAAATACGAAGCTCCCCTTGTTCAACTTCAATGTTCGTTAAATTTGTATCATTCAAAATTTCAGCAAGATCACGAATAATGTTCGTATCAATTGCGGTATATTTTGCCAAATCCATTTTTTTTGTTGCCATTTTATTTCTAACTCCTTGATCAATGAAGATCGTCATTATTTCGTTTTATGACAGAATATCTCTAGATTAGGGATGATATCTTTTGAAGCTTTAAAGATATTTATTTCCTTTAAATTCATTATATTTTGCAATTTTAAACTCGTATCTGCTTTACGCAAAATTGCATTTATAAGCCTGTTGTCAAAAAAGAGAAAGCATAAAATTACCTCATTTACAGTATTCTTCCTAAAACTAATCAGGTATAGAATAGGGTATTTACTGTGTATTATCTATCGCTTGTTTTAGAATGTCTTGTCTGGCTGCGCCGATGAATATTTTATTACCAATGATATAAGAAGGTGTTCCCGTAATATGAAGTGTAGAGGCAATGTGAATATTTTCTTTAAAAGCTTTTTGCAGATTAGGGTCTTTTATTGCATTACGGAGTTTTTTTTCATCTGCTCCTAATGAAACAGCTATTTTTATAGCTTTAGCTTCATTTGCGCGCCCTTGATGCATTAAAAGCTTTTTATGAAACTGAGGATATTTTTCTGGAAATTGTTTTCGAAATGCGTAAGCAACGGTATGAGCCGCCATAGAATCAGATCCCAAAATCGGTAAATCCTTGATAATAACCCGTAGATCTGGATATTCTTTTATCAAGTCTTCTATATCTGAATAGGCACTTTTACAAAATCTGCAATTGTAATCAAAAAAATCAACAAGTACTTTTTTACCATTTGGATTCCCCAAAACAGCGTCATGAGGAGAGTGAAAAATTTCCTTTTCTAATAAATGAATAATTGAGCTTTGACTTTCGTCTTCATTTTGTTTTTCCAGCTTATCTTGAAGGATAAGCTGCATTTCAATCAAAACTTCTGGATGAGTAAGAAGATACTCTCTAACAATTTGTTGAATATGCTGAGAATCAGTATGCGGTGTCATTTTTTCTTTAAGCTTAGATAAAAAGCTAGAATCTTCTAAAAGTTGTGCTTTAAGTTTTTCTAAGCTTAAATGATTGGTTACTGTCTGCTGTGATGTTGCGTTTGATAAAGAAGGTAAAAAGGTTAAAATACTCAACATAACTGGGACTAAAATTTTTGAAACAAGTGTTATTTTCGAGTTTTCAGGTTGATGAGTCATCTGTATACCTTTACATTTTCTATTGTGTCATTGAGTAAACTATATGAAAAGCGTTCTCTATGTGCAATAAAGCATTTAGCTATAGTATGTATTCTCAAATGATAAAAAACATTAATTTTTCTCTAAAAAGCTTTCATATGATGTACATTTGCAAAGATTATATTGCCTACAGGATAAAAAATCCTCTCTTTAATTTGTCAAATGTTGTTTTGATGTATAAGGGTATAAAAAGCTTTTTGTGCGTGTTTATTTTAGGAAATAAGTACGTTGATAATACAATGAAGAACACTTGTATTATTTTTTCCTGTTGCTTTATTGAGGACTGAGAAACAAAATTAAATAATGAAAAGTGAAATTATGAAAACCACAACACATTATGAACTGTTTATCATTGGGGGAGGGATAAACGGGTGTGGATTGGCAAGAGATGCAGCTGGACGCGGTTTTAAAGTAGGATTAGCTGAAATGAAAGATCTTGCATCAGGGACTTCAAGTGCATCAACAAAACTTATTCACGGTGGTCTTCGTTATCTTGAACATTATGAGTTCAAACTTGTTCGTGAAGCACTCAAAGAACGCGAGATCATTTTACGTATAGCTCCACATATTGTACGTCCTTTACGTTTTCTTCTTCCTTATCATAAAGAATTGCGTCCTGCTTGGATATTGCGTTTTGGACTTTTTATTTATGATTATTTAGGGAACTGGAATCAGAAATTGTGGCGCAGTAAAACGATTAATTTTTCAAAAAAGTTTTGCTCTACACTGAAAAAAGAATATCAGAGAGGTTTTGAATATTCTGATGCAAGAGTAGATGATGCGCGTTTAGTCATTGCCAATGCTCGTGATGCAGAAAAGTGGGGAGCTGATATAAAAGTACGGACAAAAGTTCTATCTTTAAAAAGAGAAGACAAAAAATGGCGTATCTTTCTTCAAGACAAGTTAAGCGGTAAAGAATATAATGTCACTGCTTCTTATGTTGCGAATATGACAGGACCTTGGATTGATCATGTTTTGGAAAGCGTATTAGACTGTAAAGAACATACGCCAATACGGCTTGTTAGAGGTTCTCATATTTTGGTTCCCAAACTTTATACTCATGATCGTGCTTATATTTTTCAAAATGGTGATGGGCGTATTATATTTGCTATTCCATATCAAGAAGAGTTTACCTTGCTTGGAACAACAGATTGTAATTATCAAGGAGATCCGGCTGACGTTCATATTACTGATAAAGAAATTGATTATATTTGTGCAGCAGCCAGTGAATATTTCATACAACCAGTATTACCTGAAACGATTGTCTGGTCTTACTCTGGAGTTCGTCCACTCTATGATGATGGAGCTTCAAAAGCACAAGAAATTACGCGCGATTATGTTTTAAAAGAAATGGGAACAGGAACGACACCAAAGATACTTAATCTTTATGGTGGAAAGATTACAACTTATCGTAAGTTAGCTGAAGATGCGATGAAATTTGTTGAAAAAGCACTTGGTAAAAAGGGAGCATCATGGACGGCTAAGGCAGTACTTCCAGGGGGAGATTTCCCCTATAACAAATTAGATACAATCGAAAATAGGATTGCTCTTTTAATGCCAGATTTAGATGTTTTTACACATCGCAGGCTTGCACGCTCCTACGGTACAGAAGCATTGCTGATCTTTGCACATGGTAAGGCAAATAAAGGAAAAAATTTTGGACATGGGCTTTATGAAGTAGAAGTAAAATGGTTGATGGAAAAAGAATGGGCTAAAGTATGTGAAGATGTGTTATGGCGTCGTTCAAAACTGGGGCTCCTATTTAATGAACAAGAGGTTGATACTCTTTCTTCCTATATGCAAAGCCAACAAGAGATTGAACAACGTTTATGATCATTTCATTTTACAGATTTTATCTGCAATATTGTAAATATTTTCCTTCAAGAGATACTGATATCAGTTATAGATATTAAAAAGGCAATGGCTGTCTATACCCTGATTTTAGTTTTTTTTTGCAAGAATCACAAAATGGCAAAATTAGATAGAATATTTAAGATGAAATTTGTCTATTTTATAAAGTGAAATCTAAGAATATTACCAAAAAGAACTCATTGATAAAAAATGATTTATAATTAGATTCGTATGAAATAAGGTTTTTTCTTCTTTAGGAGAAGATAAAGCTACTTTCTTTAGCGTTTATTTGCACAATGAGTTAAAAAATCTAAAGAAAATTAAATCGATCATGAAAAATTGTATAATGTGTTAGTTTAGCATTTATTATCTTAAACGCTGTACTAAATCATGTAAGGGGAGAGACTTGAAGAGCGTAAGAAGAACTTATAAATGAGTTTTTTATATTATAGTAAAAATCTTCTTTTTTCATGTTTATATACCTGAACACTAATCTATGAGAAATGCGATATTGTGTTTTGGCATGATTGATTGTAGTAAACCTTGATATCAATTGAAAATAATGAGCTGTTATTATACTCATGATAGTATAAGAGAATAAAATTTTCCGTAAACTAAAAGTAAGTATTTTTCTATGTATAAAGAGAGGGCTATAGGGACATGAGAGTAATACCCTCATGATATTTTACAACCTTCCATCGCCTATAAAATTTGCAGTAGCACCAATGTTGGACTGGACAGACCGACATTGCAGGTTTTTTTATCGTCTTTTAACGAAAAAAGCTCTCCTTTATACGGAAATGATGGTAGCAGATGCTGTCATTCATGGTGTTCGTGAACAATTGTTGGCTTTTAGCGACAAAGAACGTCCAGTTGCATTACAATTAGGGGGGGCAGATCCGAAAAAGTTAGCAGAAGCTGCACGAATTGCTGAGGATTTTGGCTATAACGAAATAAATCTCAATGTTGGTTGTCCATCAAATCGTGTTCAAGCAGGTGTCTTTGGAGCTTGTTTGATGCTACATCCAGACATTGTGGCAAATGCCGTAGAAGCAATGAAACAAGAGGTTACTATACCTGTAACTGTCAAATGTCGGATTGGAGTGGACGAACAAGATGAAGAATTAGCATTAGATCTTTTGGCTAATCAAGTTTGGAATGCTGGATGTGATGCGCTCTGGATCCATGCACGCAAGGCATGGCTACAAGGATTGAGTCCGAAAGAAAATCGCAATATTCCGCCCCTTAATTATGAAAGGGTTTACAAATTAAAACGTCAATATCCTCATAAATTTATTGGGATAAATGGTGGAATTAAATCGATTGATGAGATCAAAGAACACTTAACTTTCTGTGATGCTGTCATGGTTGGTCGCCAAGTTTATCATGATCCAACTTTGTTAAAACATATTGATTTTGAACTCTATGGTGAGTCGCAGAATAGTCTAAGTGAGAGTGATCTTATTGAGGTTATGTGTGATTATGCAGCTCGACATATTGCATCGGGGGGACGGCTTTCTCATGTGACGCGTCACATGATTGGTTTATTTCATGGGCGGGGTGGGGCACGTCGATGGCGGCAAATACTATCAAATGATGCGATAAAACCAAACGCAGATATATGTACTTTAAAAGAAGCTTTTTATGCTCTCATTTAATAACAGTCAGACAATTAACATATATTGAAGTTGAGATCCTTTGCGTTTTGATTTCTTTGCGATAATTTTGATCCCTTTAATTTTATAAGTTTTTGAAAGTTTATAACTTTTATTATGAATAAGAATGTTAGAATTTATATATTAAACGGCATGCTGATTATGCCTATTAAATAAAAAATAGTTTAAGGGTATCACTGTAAAGGTAGTCATAAGATATTAATAACATTTTGAATCTTGCACGTTTGTTATTGGGGTAAAAAATAGAATGTAGAAATTATTGCTTTCATAGTATTTAACATTTTTAAAGCACTGTTAAAAAAACAATAAATTATTCATATCCTGTATATATGACGTGATTTTCATAAACATTGTAGATTTTAAAAGGTATCCTTATGATCGCTAGTCCATTTGATGATTTTCGTGCTTTGTTTACAAATTTACCTGTTGCTGATGAGTTTTCTATAATTTTGGCAAAAAAACGGCAAAAAAACTTAACAAAAGAGCAAGGAACATTGGGAAAACTAGGAGATATTGCTGTTTGGTACGCGGGGTGGAGAGGTACAGAAAAACCTATAGTAACGCGACCTTTGGTTGCTATTTTTTCTGGAAACCATGGTATTGTAGAGGAGAATATTACACCATTTCCACAATCTATGACACAAAAAATGGTACAAAATTTTGCATCTGGCGGTGCTGCTATCAACCAAATTTGTATCGCTTATGATCTGGGATTAAAAATTTTTGATTTAGCATTGGAATATCCAACAATGAATATTACCAAGGATGCTGCAATGGACGAGAGAAGTGCAGCTGCTACAATGGCATTTGGAATGGAATCCATTGCTGGTGGAACAGATCTTTTATGTATTGGTGAAATGGGAATTGGAAACACAACAATAGCTTCAGCTTTATGTTTAGCATTGTTTGGTGGAGACGTTGAAGAGTGGACAGGACATGATATGGAATCGGAGGGTGATTTTTATCAGCGTAAAATAGCAGCGGTTAAGGCAGCAGTTTCCTTGCATAAGGAGCATTTAAATGATCCTTTTGAGATAATGCGTCGCTTAGGAGGACGTGAAATTGCTGCTATGGTTGGTGCTATTTTGGCGGCAAGAATGGAAAAGATACCCGTTATTTTAGATGGTTTTGTGGCAACAGCAGCGGCAGCGGTCCTTTATAAAATGCATCCAAAAGCTCTTGATCATACTCTCGTTGGACATGTTTCTTCTGAAAAAGTCCATCGTAAACTTTTACAAAAAATTGGCAAAGAACCACTTCTAGATTTTGGAATGCGTCTTGGTGAAGGAACAGGAGCAGCTATAGCAGCTGGAATTGTCAAAGCTGCTGTTTTAACTCATGCACAAATGGCGGTTTTGGAACAAGAAAGTTTGAACACTTAAAAGATGATGAGACGGATATAAAAAACGCTTAAGAGTTATGTTCATTTACCTTTTCATGTAATTTAATATAATTCAGCGGAAGCTCCGTTGTATATTTAATCTGTTCCATTGCGAAAGAAGATGAGACATCACGGATATCAATTTTAGAAATTAATTTTTTATAAAAAAGATCATAAGCTTCAATATTGGGAACAACAACACGCAATAAATAGTCAATATCTCCACTCATTCGGTAAAATTCAATAACTTCACGGAACTCCTGCACAATTTGTGAAAAACGCTTAAACCATTCATGACTATGTGTATTTGTGCGAATAGACACAAAAACAGTGACGTGTGCGTTTACTTTTTCTGGAGAAAGAACAGCAACACGACGTTGAATGACGCCATCTTCTTCAAGTTTTTGAATCCTACGCCAGCAAGGAGTGGTCGAAAGTCCCACTTTTTTAGCAATATCAGCAACAGAAAGTGTCGCATTTTCTTGCAAAAGATGTAAAATTTTTCGGTCAAGACGATCCATATTTCTTCTCAATATCTTAATTTATAAAAATTTACGCACTAAACGACGCAGATATACAATAAGCTCATCGTTAAACCATGGATTTTTCTGTAACCAAGAAGTATTTCGCCATGACGGATGAGGCAAAGGCATAACATTATAGCCTCGAGGTTGAGGAATGGAAAGAATATTTCTCCAATCACCAACAGTTGCAGAAACGGTTTTATGTTTTAATTCTGTAATGTGCCACTTTTGCGCATAACGACCAATGGCAAGAACAAGCTTTATTTGAGGCATTGCCTGAAATATCTTTTCATGCCATATTTCTCGACATTCACATCTTGGTGGTAAATCAGCTTTATTTTTGTCATAACCTGGAAAACAAAATCCCATAGGAACAATAGCGAAGAGAGATTTATTATAAAATTCTTCTTTTGTAACACCCAGCCAATTACGCAATCTTTCGCCCGAACGATCATTAAAAGGGATAGAAGTTTCATGAACACGCAATCCTGGTGCTTGGCCTGCAATTGCAATCGAAGCAGTATCGGATAAATAAACGACAGGGTTTGGTTCATGAGGAAGAGGAGGAAAATAATGGGGTTGTTGGACGCAAACACGACAGGAATAGATCTCTTTTTCAAGTTTGATAATTGGGCTACATTGTTTCATTAGTAAATAAAATTAAAAAATATTTTTCTTATTCTGTGCGAGGATTTGCTTTGCGCCATTCTTTTGGTCGTTGAAAACTTGATGCCCATATTCCTTTCTTTTTCCTTCTCGCTTCTTGCTCTTCTTTGGGGTATTCATAATAATTTACAGCCCAACCATTCTGTACAAGTGTTGCGTTGATATTGCTAACTTGTTTTGTTTTACATGTTGCAAGAATACGGCGATATTTATCTGTTTTTTGCCAGTGACATATAACAGTTTGATTTTTTAATAATTGTTCTAAATATTTCTTTGCCTCAAGCCCACAAGGGTAGCGTGCTTCCTTTTTTCCACAAAATTGGTGGAGTTCAGGAGCATCAATTCCAGCTAGTCGAATCTTAATTGAAGAAATCATAATGGTATCGCCATCAATGATTAAAGCATTTCCTTTAACAGAGTTTTGAGAAGAAAATTTTTCTTTTTGAGGCAACTGCTGAGTTTTCTTAAAGTAAGTTGACATAATGATAAGAATGCTGGCAGCGACAAAAATACTGAAACCGATAACTTTTAGATTAAAGATTCTTAGATTAAAATGAGAAAAAGATTTTTTCATGAAATAAAGAAACTGCTAACATTACTATAACTCTATTTTAGTATTGTTTATAATTCATCCGAGAAGCTTTATTCATATGACGAAACAATGTCTCGTTTTAATGACAAAATTTTCGTTAGATATCACAATAATCAAATACTCATGCAGAATATATGTAAGCAACTTAAATAATAAATCAACTTAATCCAAATCCGTACAAAACGTACAAAGTTTAAAGTAAACTTTTTAAACTTAAGGAAATAAAAAAACACCCCTCAAAAAATAACTTTGAAGAGCAATACTCCCACATTTCTTTTGGAGTATAAAATCTATCAATTCAATAATAATTTTATTTATTTAATTTTTGTTTCTTTAAATTCAACGTGCTTTTTTACAACTGGATCATATTTACGCTTGCTCATTTTATCTGTCATTGTGCGGCTGTTTTTCTTTGTTACATAGAAAAAACCAGTATCTGCAGTTGATAAAAGCTTGATCTTAATGGTTGCTGCTTTAGCCATAATGTAAATACCCTATTTATACTGAAAAAATATTATTGCTTTCAAAACTTATTTCCGACATCATCAGATTTTCCGGCAACACTACGGATGTTCTCAAAAAAGTCAAGAGCTGATTAATTTTCTCATCAGTTGGATAAATACCAAAATGACATATAAACCGAAAAAAACAGCCATAGCTATTGAAAAACCAAAAGGATTAAAAATATCCATGGATTTTCCAATAAAGGTTGGCCCGATGAGCATACCAATTCCATAGCAAAAAATAAAGGCAGAATTAGCAGCAGCAAGTTCTTGGCCCTTAAGACGTGCTCCTAGATGTGCCAGAGCAATTGTATAAAGGCTTGCTGATACACCACCAAGAAGGAACAGATCAAGCATTAGAACCCATGGATATTGAGTGATCCATGGTACCATAAAAGTTCCCACAAGACCTAGGATAGCACAACTTATTAGGGGATAACGTCGATCTTTGGCATAGTCGCTTATAATGCTGATAGGAATTAAGAGCAAAACATTCCCAAGTGCAAGCGTTGCCATAAAGTGTGCTGCTTCATGCTCATTATAGCCAATGGATAAAGTAAAGGGTGTTATAAGAGTTAATGCACCCATTTGAATAGCACCGTAAACAAACACTGCCATCATGGCACTTGGAACATAAAAAAGATAACGAAAAAATGGCGTATATTGGCTTTTTTGAAATTCTGGACTTAATTTCCAAGCCGCAAGAATTGGGATAACAGCAAGTATAATAAGGCTATAGCCAACAGCAAAAGGAATAAAGCCTTGTGTTCCCACTTTTGCTAGCAACGTTGGACCTACCGCAAACCCTAATCCTAAAACAATAGCATAAATGGAAAGAACCAAGCTACGTTTTTTAGGGGGAGCACAACTGTTGATCCAAAACTCTGACAGGATAAACATAACTGTCATAGTGAAATGTAATATAAACCTTAAAATGAACCAAACCCATAAGGGGTCGAAAAAATAGAATCCTAAAAAACTTAAAGATCCTATAGCCATCATAAGCAATATTGTTTGAGAAATTCCTAAGCATAAGGCGATTCGAGACGTAAAAATAGCTGCAATAATTGTGGCGATTCCACCAACAGTTCCACTATAGCCGATTGTACTGTTGGAAAGTCCTTTTTCTGCCATAAGAAAAGAGACAAGTTGTGTTCCCATTCCCAATGCTGTTCCAACGGTACCAATGGTTGCAATAGCTGCAATAATGGCACGCAAAGAATTATTTTGAGAGTCAAAAGCTTTTTTTTTCATAAGAATGACTTAAGATACTTTTGTTTATTCGAATAATAAAAAGGTGTGCTGAAATGAAAAAAGCTCAAGCTCTCTTTTGCAGATTTTCTCACCTATTAAGTATAAAAAACCTGCAAGATTTTTATAAAATTACTATATTTATAAAATAAATCACATACCTTTATATACTAAATAAAACATAAAAATAATATAAATACTACATATTATAGGTCTTTTCTTAGCTTTAAGTCATTATTATTTATATGCTTTTAAAGAGAGAAACAAGAGGTTTAATTATTTTTAATAAAGATTTTTAGACTTTAAAATAAAAAATAATACAACGAAAATTATAAAAATGTTTTTTACTTTTTATTTTTAATTAATTTTTTCTTTTCCCATAAAAAGTATATTTTTGTTTTTTTAATTTGTTTTTATGGTAGGATGTTGGTGAAAATTTTATTGGACGAGGTTTTGTTAAGAGTTCAAAGCATAAAGCGCCAGCAAAAGGTTGTACCGTTATAAGTTTTACTTCTACAACATCACTGAGTTGATAGCCTTTATGGCTACGCTGTCCTACAAGAACATGTTGTGCTTCATCAAAATGATAATAATCATTTTTAAGTGTAGAAATATGGACAAAACCATCTGTATTGAGTTTATCAAGTGAGATAAAAAGACCTGCTTTTATAACTCCGGAAATGCGACCTGTAAAAATACGACCGATTTTATTCGTTAAATAGTGAGCAACAAGCCGATCAATCGTTTCTCTTTCAGCTACCATCGCACGGCGCTCATATAAAGAAATTTGCGTAGCAATTTCTGCAAGATTTTGTTCTTGTGTCTCTGTTAATTGATCATTTCCTAATTTGAGAGCTTTAATGAGTGCTCGATGAATAATGAGATCAGCATAACGACGGATTGGTGATGTAAAATGTGTATAGTTCTGCAAGTTCAAACCAAAATGGCCACTATTTTTAGGGTTGTACTCTGCTTGTGATTGTGAACGCAAAATAACTTGATTGACTAGTTCTTGTTGTTGAGTATGAGCGACCTTTTCTAAAATTCTATTAAGGCGCGCTGAGGTAAGTTCGCTTCCGCGGGAAAGTGGTATCCCCAAACTTTGAAGAAAGCTCCGAAGTATTTCTTGCTTGGCAAGAGAGGGTTTCTCATGAATACGGTAGATGAGGGGCTGATGATGTTCTTTTAAGGTTTCAGAAGCTGCAATATTTGCTTGTATCATAAACTCTTCAATCAAACGATGTGCTTCTAATTGTGTTTCACTCACAACATCTTTTATGCATCCATTTTGATCAAGAATAATCTTTTTTTCTGCAATTTCTAATTCTAGTGGTTGTCGAAGATTTCGCGCAGCTTTAAGGCATGCATAGGCTTCCCATAAGGGGTGCAAAATGCTCTCAAAAAGAGGGGCTATTTTTTCATTTATATTACCTTCAATTGCCAATTGTACTTCTTGATAAGAAAGTTTGGCTCTTACCCGCATCATAATACGATGAAAACTATGTTTTCGTTTATTACCGTTTGCATCAAAAATCATACGAACTGCTAAAGCTGGCCGTTCTTTTCCTTCACGTAGAGAACATAAATCATGAGAAAGGCGTTCAGGCAGCATTGGCACAACAGTATCGGGAAAATAAACAGAATTTCCGCGTTTCAATGCTTCTTTATCTAAAGCACTTCCTGTTTTGATATAGTAAGAAACATCTGCGATGGCTACAATAATAATCCAACCATCATTGTTTGCTGGATCCTTATCCTTGGTTGCATAAACTGCATCATCATGGTCTTTTGCATCTGGTGGATCAATTGTAATAAAGGGTAATTGTCGCCAATCTTCACGATTATCCATATTGGCAGCTTTGATATGTTTGGCTTGCTCAAGAACACTTTCAGGAAAAATATAAGGAATTCCTTTCGAAAGAAGCGCTATCATTGAGAGTGTTTTCTCACTCTTAATGTGCCCTAAAACATTCTTTATTTTTGCGCTCTTTAATCCGTAACCAGTATTTTTTTTTATTTCGACTTCAACGAGATCACCCGTTTCAATCTTCATTTCTGGAGACATTTCAACAATAAGTTCATTGGTTTTGCGGTCTATAGGATCAAGGCGCCATTGATTATTTTCCAATTTTCGTACAATAGCAAATGCGCTTTTGGGAGATACATCAATTTTACGAATAATTCGTCCCGTATAAGGATGGCTTGAGCTTTCAGAATTTTTATTTCGAAAAACTTTTACAAGAATATGATCTCCAACACCAATATTACTTCCTTTTATGTGATGAAAAGAGTGTATTTCAATATTGGGCTTTGGAGAATCTTCCCATTCAAGAGGTTGTGCAATAAAACTTCCATCTTTATCACGTCCGCTAATTTTTACTAAAGTAACAGGAGGTAATTTTCCTTTGTTTATTGCTCTTTTGCGGTGTTTAGATATAAGATTTTGATCCTTCAACTCACGTAACATATCTCTAAGCAAAATACGAGAATCACCTTTTAAGTTAAAAGCTTTGGCGATTTCTCGTTTACTTGAGTGGTTAGGATTCTCAATTATAAAGGAAAGAATTGCTTCCTTATTGGGAAAAGTTTTCCCCTTGAATGAAGAGAGATATTTTATGTTTTTTTCACCTTTAGCCAAAATTTATATCTCTTTTATTTTTGCTTTTGTTTTAGAAGAAGCTCTTTTTGAAGTTGTTTTTTTACTCGATGCTTTAGCCGATATAAGTTCTAGTGCCTCTGGAAGTGTTACACTAATGGGATCTTTATCTTTTGGCAATGTTGCATTAACTTTACCCCAATTGACATAAGGACCATAACGCCCGTTGCGCACGGTAATGGTTCCTCCTTCGGGATGCTCTCCTAATGTTGCCAATGCTTCAGGTGTTGTTCTGCTTTGCCTGGTTTTGTTTTCTTGTTGTTCTGCTAATACTGTAACAGCGCGATTGATACCAATATCAAAAACTTCATCTGCATGAAGAAGGCGCGCAGATTTTCCGTTATGGCTAAGATAGGGACCATATCGTCCAATCGTAGCCGTGATTGTTTTTCCGGTTTCAGGATGAATGCCAATTTCACGGGGAAGGGATAGTAAAGCCAAGGCTTTATCAAGGGTTACATTTTCTGCCTGCCATTCTTTTGGTAGTCCTGCACGCTTAACTTCTTTGCTTTCACCAAGTTGAATATAGGGACCAAAGCGGCCATTACGAAGAGAAATCTCTTTTCCTGTTTCAGGATCAATACCAAGTATAACAGGTTCATCATTGCGTATAGCTTCATTCTCTTCTCCAGTATCTGTACCAAGTTGGCGTGTGTATTTACATTCGGGATAATTGGAACAGCCAACAAAAGCACCATAACGCCCAAGTTTTAATGATAATTGACCATTTTTACAAAGAGGACAGGAACGTACATCACTTCCATCTTCGCGTTCAGGAAAAGCGAGAGGTGCTAATGTTACATTTAAAGCATCAAGAACATTAGTTATACGGAGTTCTTGGATATTGATAATAGATGCATTAAATCCATCCCAAAAATCTCGCAATACGTCTTTCCAAGAAAGTTTGCCATCAGAGATAAGATCCAGCTTTTCTTCAAGATCTGCTGTGAAACCATATTCTACATAGCGATTAAAAAAATTTTCAAGAAAGGCTGTAACAATACGTCCCTTAGCATCGGGAATAAGCTTTCGTTTATCAATGACAATATATCCACGGTCACACAATGTCGCCAATGTGGATGCATAAGTTGAAGGACGACCAATTCCTAACTCCTCAAGCTTTTTAATTAATGAAGCTTCAGAATAACGAGAAGGGGGCTCTGTGGTATGTTGTATAGATTCAACTTTTTCTTTTGTCAGTGCTTCACCAGTGTTTATTTGTGGTAAACGTGTTGATTCATTTTCTTCATTATTTTCTTCGTCTCGTTGATCCGTGTAGACGGAAATAAAGCCATCAAAGCGAATAACAGATCCTGTTGCTCGTAGATTTGCATGGTTTTCTCCTTGTAGTGCTTCAATTTCAACAGTTGTACGTTCAATTTCAGCAGAGCGCATTTGGCTGGCAATAGCACGCTTCCATATTAGCTCATAGAGCTTTGCTTGATCGCTATCGAGAAAATTACGGACTTGACTAGGATTGCGTTGAAAATCTGTTGGACGGATCGCTTCGTGTGCTTCCTGTGCATTTTTTGCCTTTGTTGAATAAAAACGTGGCTTTTCAGGAATATAGTCTTTTCCGAAAGTTTCATGAATAACTTTTCTTGCTGAATCAATAGCCTCAGGTGCTATTTGCACACCATCGGTACGCATATAAGTAATAAGCCCTGCCGTTTCACCGTTAATTTCAATGCCTTCATAAAGTTTTTGGGCAATTTGCATAGTGCGAGAAGCTGAAAATCCTAATTTTGAAGAAGCTGCTTGTTGTAGTGTGGAGGTTGTAAATGGAGGAAAAGGATTTCTCTTTGTAGGTTTTGCTTCAACACTGAGTGTATGGTATTGGGCTTGCTCCAACATAAAGCGAATTTGGTCTGCTTGTTCTTGAGATTGAATATCAAGCTTGCCTATTTTTCTTTGATTAAACATTGTCAATCTTGCTTGGAAACCATCATTTCGGATGGTTTTTAACTGTGTTGTAATGGACCAATAATCTTCTTTGATAAAATGTTCTATTTCTGATTCACGATCACAAATAATACGCAAAGCAACCGATTGAACGCGTCCTGCTGAACGCGCACCAGGAAGTTTACGCCATAAAACAGGTGAAAGTGTAAAACCAACGAGATAATCAAGAGCACGACGCGCAAGATAAGCATCTACAAGCGATGTATCAATATCACGTGGATTGTTCATAGCATCAAGCACAGACTTTTTGGTGATGGCATTGAAGACAACTCTTTTAATAGGTTTATCTTTTAAAACTTTTTTTTGACGGAGAACATCCAGAATATGCCATGAAATAGCTTCCCCTTCACGATCAGGGTCTGTTGCTAATATAAGGCTATCGGCTTCTTTAACGGCTTTTGCTATTTCATTTAAACGTTTAGCGGCAGCAGAATCTATATCCCATTTCATAGAAAAATCTTGATCCGGTAAAACAGAACCATCTTTTGCAGGCAAATCACGAACATGTCCAAATGATGCGACAACTTTGTATTGAGACCCAAGATATTTATTAATTGTTTTTGCTTTTGCTGGAGATTCAACGATAACGATATTCATAATTTTATCCAAATATTGAAATAAAAATTTTTTTATAAACGCCTTTCACGCGAATAGCTAATGCCAATTGCTTAAGAGCACATAAAAAAATATTAGCCATATAAAAAACATGAATATTGTACAACTTATGATTGTCATTATTAGAGTACACCCTATATAGAATTACACGATTTATTTTCCACTGTTATTACAAAAACATACGGCGAAATACTAAGATAACGTCTATTGAGAGGTAGGAGGGGAAATGCTCAAGGATAGAGGATTATGTTTATAAATCATTTAAAAGTTATCCAATATATTACAGACATGTCAAAGCAAATGAATCAGATGGCGCGTCAGGCGCACAGTCCGCTTTTAGCATTGCTTTTGGATATGGTTGCCAAAGAAGGGCAAAGCATTATTAATAGTGCTGAGGCTCTTGGGGAAGATCAAGATTCGACAATGACACACAACCACCAGAGTGTCGAATAAGCTTTCCAGCAAGGTCGAGTTCTACCAACAAGAGGTAGAGAGCTGGGAGTGAAACACCTGAGTGGATACTGAGTGTGTCTAAATCGATTGGCGTTGTTGAAAGAGCGGAGAGAACTGCTGCGCGTGCTGCATCATCATCTGCTAAAGAGAGGCTGTTGTTTTTTTTATCTGCTAAATTAAAATTCTCCTTTTCAAGTTGTAAAGAGGATGGTTCCTCAAAAAAATTGAGTTGGGAATTTGGAAGCGGTGAAATTAATGGCGTAAGTGTTTCTATGATGTCAGAAGGATGTGTGGTGAGTAGAGCTCCGTCTTTGATAAGATTGTTGGTACCAACAGATCTTGGATCAAGTGGAGAACCGGGAATGGCAAAAATTAACCGTCCCATTTCAGCTGCTTGACGTGCGGTAATTAAGGACCCTGAGCGCAGAGCTGCCTCTACAACCAAGAGACCAAGTGACAAAGCTGCAATAATACGGTTTCTTCTTGGAAAATCGATAGCACGCGGCTGCCAAGAAATGGGCATTTCGCTGATGATGGCTCCACCGTTGGCAATAATATCTTCATGCAACTTTTTATTTTCAGGAGGATAGATATGATCAATTCCTCCAGCCATGACTGCAACAGTTCCTGTTTTTAAACTTGCTTGATGCGCAACACTATCAATTCCACGAGCAAGCCCAGAAATTGTTACAAAGTCTGCTTCTCCGAGAAAACGCGCAAATTGAGCCGTAAGCTTTTTTCCCGCAGCTGAAGCATTTCGAGAACCTATAATTCCAATAGAAGTTTTTTGAAAAATTGCAACATTACCTTTGATAGCAATAAGCGGCGGAGGAGCTTCTGTAACCTTAAGAAAAGCTGGATAATCTGGTTCTCCTATACCGATAAACCGGACATCTAATCTTTCAGCTTCTTGCATTTCTTTTTCTGCATCTTCTAAGCTTGCTATTTTAATAGATACAGAACCACCACCTTTTCTACTAAGCTCTGACAGCGCTGCCAGAGCATTTTCTGCTGTTTTATAATGATCAATGAGATTGCGAAAACTAACAGCTCCAATATTTTCACTGCGCAATAACCGTAACCAGCTTAGACGTTGACGATCAGTAAGCAGGATTCCTTTATTTATCTCCGTTTTTCGTACCAATCTTATTTTCTTCCCCAATTAATAATCTACCGATATTTGCATAATGTTTTATGAAAACAAATATGCTCATCATAATCAGCATACAACAGAAATAAGAAGCGGAAAAATAAAAAACAAATACCGGTGTGATCGTAACAGCAATAAGCGCAGATAATGAAGAATAACGCATGAGAAGAAAAATCGCACTCCATACAATAATAAAAATAATTGCTGCAGGCCAATAGATTCCTAAGCACACCCCTAGATAGGTAGCAACACCTTTGCCGCCTTTAAATTTAAGCCATACGGGGAAAAGATGTCCTAAGAAAACAAAAAAGCCTGCTAGAGAAATAAGAATACTATTGTCTAGCGGATCACTAAAAAATTTTGTAACGAAAACAACGATAGTTCCTTTTAACATATCACAAAGAAGTGTTAGAGCAGCAAGCTTTTTATTTCCTGTTCGTAAAACATTTGTTGCTCCAATATTGCCGGAACCGATTGTTCTTATATCACCAAATTTGAACAATTTCGTAAAAAGAAGCCCAAATGGAATCGAGCCAATGAGATAAGATATGAGGAAAATAAACCATGGAGTGAACTGAAAAAATATTTCTGCTTCATTCATTAAGAATCTCATTAAGTTTGTTGATCAAGTTTAAAAACGTTTTTCCCTTTCACAAAAGTCTGGAGCACGCGTCCTTGAAAACGTGCATTCTCAAAAGGGGTATTTTTTGAATGTGAATAGAGCTTCTCTTTTGAAACAACCCATGGTTCTTCAAGATCAACCACAATAAGGTCTGCATGAGTACCTTTTTTGAGTGTTCCTGCATTGAGTCCAAAGAGCTTTGCAGGCGCCGTTGACAAAAGTTCCGTTATCCGTAGAAGAGATAAGCTCTCATCATGATAGAGGCGTAAAGCTGCGCTCAATAAGGTCTCCATACCAATAGCGCCAACTGCCGCGTCATTAAATGGTAAATGTTTTTTGTCAATACTCTGAGGATCATGAGAAGAGACAACAACATCTATAGTCCCATCCTTTATTGCTTCAATCATTGCTATACGGTCTTCTTCTGTACGCAATGGGGGCATTAAGCGAAAAGAGGTGCGATATTCACCAATGTCATTTTCATTGAAAGATAAATGATTAATAGATACACCCGCTGAAATTTTCTCACTGCGTTTTTTACCTAAACGAAGTGCATCAGCAGAGAGTGCTGTCGATATTTGAGCAGCATGATAGCGTGTTTGCGTTAATACTGCTAATCGCAGATCTCTTTCAAGTGGGATAACTTCTGCTTCGCGTGGGATGCCAGAAAGACCAAGCCAACTGGCAAGCAGTCCTTCATTCATCACACCTTGCCCTGTAAGATCTTTATCTTGCGTTTCATGCATCAATGGAACATCAAAATCGCGTGCATAACTCATTGCCCGTCGCATAACAGATGAATTTTGAAGTGTTTTTTTTCCTTCACTAAAAGCAACAGCCCCTGCATCCTTGAGCAAACCAAATTCAGTTATTTCTTGTCCATTGAAACCTTGTGTGATGGCAGCAACAGGATAAATATTGACCGATGACATTTCCTGTGCTGTATGCGTAATAAATTTAATCAGAGCAATATTATCAATGACTGGGTGCGTGTCTGGCATCATCAAAAAGGAAGTAATACCACCTGCTGCGGCCGCTTGACTTGCTGATGCAATTGTTTCACAATGTTCATTCCCTAATTCTCCAACAAAAACGCGCGCATCAACAAGTCCAGGGAGAATTGCTTTGTTTTGTGCGTTAATAACTTCTGCTTCTTCAGGAAATCCTTGATTCAGAGCCTCTTTTCCAGCGGCTATAATTCGTCCATTTTCAATAATAACTGTACCAATTTCATCGATTGCGCGCGAAGGATCAATAATACGAGCATTTTGAAAAACAACTGGTTTTATCATTTTTTTTCTCCACTGATCTTTGCGCGTGAATCTAATAGAGCCTCCATGACAGCCATACGCACTGCAATTCCCATTTCTACTTGTGTATGAATCATACTTTGTGGTCCATCTGCTATATCGGATGCAATCTCCACACCACGGTTTATTGGTCCAGGGTGCAGAATAATAGAATCATTTTTGGCATAGGCTAAATTTTCTTTATGTAAGCCAAAATAATGGAAATATTCACGCGTAGAAGGAATAAAAGATCCTGTCATCCGTTCATGCTGTAAGCGCAACATCATGATAACGTCAGCATTTTTAAGACCTTCTTTCATCGTGTTAAAAACCTCAACACTCATATGAGCGATTTCTGCGGGTAAGAGTGTTGAAGGAGCAACAGCACGAACACGAGCACCCAAAGCATTGAGACACAGGATATTGGAACGGGCAACACGTGAGTGTAAGATATCTCCGCAAATCGCAACAGTTAATCCTTCAATACGACCTTTTGTCCTTTTAATGGTTAGAGCATCTAATAAAGCTTGGGTTGGATGTTCATGAGCACCATCACCTGCATTAATAACACAACAATCAACTTTTTGTGCTAATAAAGCTGCCGCTCCTGCACTGTTATGGCGAAAAACCAGTATATCTGGCTTCATCGCATTGAGAGTTATAGCTGTATCAAGTAATGTTTCTCCTTTTTTTACAGATGAGTTGCCGATCGCAAGACTCATCACGTGTGCACCTAGCCTTTTACCCGCTAATTCAAAAGAAGATTGTGTTCGCGTAGAGGCTTCAAAAAAGAGATTAATTTGAGTCCGTCCATGCAAAGTAGATTTTATTTTATCAATTTTGTTAGAAAGGATAACATTTGCTTCTGCACGATCAAGCAATGTATTAAGATCTTGTACACTTAGATCTTTAATAGCTAAAAGATGTTGATGAGGGAAAAGTGGAAAAAAATTATCTTGCATCATAGCATTCTTCTTTATCTCTCTCTAAACAGGTTAAACAAGCATTTGTTTGAATATGATAAATGTTTCTTAACTCTAAAAAGACAAATAGTCTATGATATGAATGATTTGAATGTAGGAATATACCTATGAGTGCTGTATCTGCGCAAAATACTCGTCGAAAAAATACATTTCTTAGCGATACGCTTATGTTTCGTATTGCTTCTACTTTGCCTAAGTTTTTGTTAGCAAGTTTTGAAGAAATAGGGGATTTTGCCGCGAGTCGAGAAGCATGGAAACTTTCTTGCTTAGCGAATCATTATAAGCCTTTACTATGCTATAATGATGAATGGGGGCAACCAACAGAAAGATTAGAGATCCATTCTTCCTATCAAGCTCTTCAACAATATTCTAGACAAGCAGGTTTGGTTACCTCGCTTTGGGAAAATACGAGCTCAGAAAATGGAGTACGCTATCAAGCGCGTGCGATTCGTTTAGCTTTATCTGCTGGTTTAGAAACAGGACATTTGAATGAAGTTATCATAACGAGTGCAGCTATTGCTGTTTTAATTAGTGATATTGAGCTCTTCAAAAAATGGCAACATGTCCTTTTATCACGCCAATATGATTCCTCATCAAAGCCTATTCATAATAAAAAGGCTGCTTCTCTAACTTGTGCATTTGACGATATTGAAAAATACGCTTTCAATTTTCCAAGTGTTAAGAAAATTTCTTTCGATGAAAGTATGGAACGTGATCTATATCGTTTAAATGTTGTAAAAACCAACGTTATTAATCCTACCGCTGACGGATATCTTGTTAGTGCAGATTTAGATGGTCATTTAAGTTGTTTTTTTATTCCACGCATACAAGAAAATGGCGCATTAAATGGATCTATATCGATTCGTCATTTAATTCAGCGTTCTGGAGAACTTTTAACACCAGAGGGGGTTGTCGACTTCCAAGGCAGTTATGGCTGGCTTTTGGGAAATGCTGGAGAAGGGCTTAAAGTTATTAAAGATATCGAGACGATGATGCGTTTCGATCAATCTGTCATATCGGCAGGTGTTTTACGAGCGGCTCTTCAATTTGGTATGGATTTTTTCCGGAAAAAAATGCCCAATCAGCCTTTACCTCCACTGACAGAACGTATTTTTGCAGATATTGCATTAGATATAGCTGCCTCACAAGCATTGGTTTTGCGTTTAGCAAGAGCATTTGACAATGCAGCAAATGACCGTTCTGAAGCAGCTTTTGCCCGCATTATGACACCTATTATTGCTTATCATGTAAGTCAATTGGTTGTGCCTATTATTGGTGAAATTATTGCACAACTTGGTATTGAAAGTTTTATAGAGAATAATCCATTATCACAAATGTTGCATAATGGGCCTGCGCGAATTGTGAGAAATAGTTCTGCTAATCAATTGGTAAAGGATGCCATTCTTATTGGTGAAAAAGCACCGGGATTGTTTCAGAAATTGTTGGAAAAAATTGCTCTTGATATTGGACCAGCGGGACCCCGAGCAATTGAAATTATTAAATCAGCAGGTGATATGGCATCAGCAAATGAAGGTGCAGGAAGATTTTTTGTTGAACAAGTAGCTTATGCAGCAGCAGCAGCAGCATTACGTTCTACGGACATAGAACATGTTGCGAATGCCTATATGGAAAGCCGCCTTGGGGGACAATGGAGATCTTCTTACGGGATGCTCATTGCGCGATATAATGCAGGGCATTTGCTCAATGTCCTCTATCCTTCCATATGATGAAAGTTTTGAATTCTATTGAGAGCACCTTGCAATATAAAAGCGGCGGCTGCCGAATCAATACGGCTTACTCTTTTAGCGCGCGATACATTCATTTCTAAAAGAGACCGTTCTGCAGCAATTGTTGATAAACGTTCGTCCCAAAAAACAAATGGAATTTTTGTATAAGCTTTCATATTGCTCACAAAAGCTCTGGTTGCTTGAACACGAGAGCCACTGCTTCCATTCATGTTAAGAGGTAAACCAATGATAATAACACCTACATTTTCACGGTCAAAAATTTTAATAAGTGTGTAAGCATCTTCTGTAAATTTTTTTCGCTGTAATACAGGACGCGGATTTGAGACAATCAACCCCCTATCAGAAATCGCAATTCCGATCGTTTTTGTCCCTAAATCTAAGCCTGCTATCGTTTGTCTAGGCAAAAGATGTGTTATAACTTCATCTATATTAATAACAGTCATAAAGGTATAATACGTTTTTTAATGTTTCAGATCTATAGTTATATTCTTTATTCATGTTATCTAATATTCTTGCACTTACAAGTGCAGCCTTGTATAGCCAGAATAAAGATCAATAAATAAACAAAAAAGCAGAAAGGCGTAAAGAGTATGTCTGTTGATCAAGAGACAGTCAAGCGGATAGCACATTTAGCAAGGATTGCTCTCCACGATGATGAGATAGAACCTGTGACAAAAAAATTCAATGCTATTTTAGGTTTTGTAGAGCAATTGAATGAAGTTGATGTCAGTGGAGTTGAGCCATTAACTTCTGTGATGCCGATGACTCTACGAATGCGTGAAGATAGTGTTACAGATGGCGATAAAGCAGCAGATATTGTAGCCAATGCCCCTGTTACAGAAGAAAATTTTTTTCTTGTCTCAAAAATTGTTGAGTAACTTTTTATATTTTTGAAATTTGAGAACCAATATGACTGATTTAACAACTCTCACAATTGCGCAAGCTCGTGATGCTTTAATAAAGAAAAATCTCAAAGCAACAGAATTAACGGAAGCTTATTTACAAGCAATAGAATCAGCTAATCCAATTTTGAATGCTTATGTAACAATAACAGCAGAACAGGCAATGAAAATGGCTGCTGAATCAGACAGTCGCTTAGCGAGAGGGCAGGAAGGGCTTTTGGAAGGAATTCCCTTGGGGATTAAAGATCTTTTTGCAACCTATGGTGTTCATACTCAAGCCTGTTCAAATATCCTTGATGGTTTTAAACCGCACTATGAATCAACTGTCACGGCTAATTTATGGCAAGATGGTGCTGTGATGTTAGGAAAACTTAATATGGATGAGTTTGCTATGGGCTCATCCAACGAGACATCATATTATGGTCCCGTTATTAATCCATGGAGAAAAAAAGGCTCGAATGAAAAACTCGTACCAGGTGGTTCTTCAGGTGGTTCTGCGGCCGCTGTTGCGGCACAAATTTGTGCTGGTGCAACAGCAACCGATACAGGTGGCTCAATACGTCAACCCGCAGCTTTTACTGGAACTGTAGGAATAAAGCCAACTTATGGACGTTGTTCGCGATGGGGCGTTGTTGCGTTTGCTTCATCTCTTGATCAAGCTGGACCTGTTGCTAGAGATGTTCGTGATTGTGCTATTTTACTAAGATCAATGGCCTCTTTTGATGAAAAAGATTCTACTTCCGTCAATTTACCAGTTCCTGATTATGAAAGTTATCTTGGTCAATCAATCAAAGGAATGAAAATCGGTATTCCAAAAGAATATCATGTAGATGGAATGTCTCCAGAAATTATTGAGCTTTGGCAAAAAGGAATAAATTGGTTAAAAGAAGCAGGTGCTGAGATTAAAGATATTTCTTTGCCCCATACAAAATATGCTCTACCTTCTTATTACATTATCGCTCCTGCAGAAGCCTCTTCTAATTTAGCGCGTTATGATGGTGTGCGTTTTGGTTTGCGCATGCCTGGAAAAGACATCATTGAGATGTATGAAAATACGCGTTCTGTTGGTTTTGGAGATGAAGTCAAACGGCGCATTCTGGTTGGAACTTATGTTCTTTCATCTGGGTATTATGATGCCTGTTATTTAAGAGCTCAAAAAGTAAGAACACTCGTAAAGCGTGATTTTGACCAATGTTTTGCTTCAGGCATTGATGCTATTTTGACACCAGCAACACCAACACCTGCTTTTGGTATTGCTGATGAAAAAATAAAAAATGATGCTGTCGCAATGTATCTTAATGATATTTTTACGGTACCAGTTAATATGGCTGGTTTACCAGGAATTTCTGTTCCTGCTGGTCTGTCATCAAATGGTTTACCGTTAGGACTGCAATTGATTGGTAAACCTTTTTCTGAGGAAGTTATTTTTCAGATAGCGCACATTATTGAACAAGCAGCAGGAGTATACTGTGCAGAAAAATGGTGGATATCATAGTTAAGCACAAAAAAGCATTTCTCATTAAATAGAGAGATGCTTTTTTAAAAGGAGGAGGGGAGAACTTTATTTTCTTAATTTGTAGCCTTTATCCACCAAGATAGGCTTCTTTAACACGTGGATCAGAAAGCATAGCTTTACCTTCACCGTGAAATAAAATATGCCCTACCTCTAAAATATAAGCATAGTCAGCTATGGAAAGTGCAGCAAATGCATTTTGCTCAATAAGAAGAACAGTTTTTCCCATATCATTAATTTTTCGGATAATTGAAAAAATCTCCCGAACGAGAAGGGGCGCTAATCCCAACGACGGTTCATCTAATATGACCATATCAGGATTGCTCATGAGTGCGCGGCCTACAGCAACCATTTGTTGTTCCCCACCTGACATTGTTCCTCCCAACTGTTTTGATCTTTCACGTAGGCGCGGAAAAAGATCAAATATCCATTCAATATCACGAGAAATTCCCTGTTTATCATGACGGATATAAGCACCTAGATGGAGATTCTCTAAAACAGTGAGATGAGGCATAATACGACGCCCTTCAGGACTGAGAGCAATCCCTAAACGCAAAATCTCTTCTGGTGACTTTTTAATAATTGATTTGCCATTATAGGTAATTTCCCCATACACAGAGCGATTAAGTCCTGTAATAGAACGTACAATACTGCTTTTTCCTGCACCATTGGCGCCAATTAAAGTGACAATACTTCCTTTTTTTATGGACATAGAAAGATCTTGGACAGCTTTAATGGCACCATAATGAACGTGAAGATTTTTTATTTTAAGAATATCCATACACATCTCCGCCAAGATAAGCTTCAATAACTTTAGGGTTATTACGAATTTCATCTGGTGTACCATTGGCAATGCAACAGCCATGTTCCATGACTAAAATATGTTGGCAAAGTCCCATAACCACTTTCATATCATGCTCGATAAGAAGAATTGTAAGATCAAAGTCTTTTTGCACTTTTGTTATAAATTCTTTAAGATCTTCGCTTTCTTGTGGATTCATGCCAGCAACAGGTTCATCAAGAAGAAGCAATTTGGGCTTTGTGGCTAACGCACGTGCAATTTCTAGACGTCGCTGCACACCATAAGGTAAAGCTGTTGCCGATTGATTGGCAAGGTGATCAAGTTGTAGCCGTTCAAGAAGCTCCATGGAGTTTTTATAAATTTCTTTTTTTTCTTTCATTGCTTTTGAAAAAAATAGAGCTGAAGAAAACCAAGGATATTTTTGTCGAACATGCGCCCCCACCATAACATTTTGCAAAACCGTTAACCCTGAAAAAAGACGAATATTTTGAAATGTTCGGGCGATATGGCGTCTGCAGATAATATAAGGAGGTGCTCCAGAAATTTTTTGCTCATCAAAAAGAATGATACCGCTCGTAGGGGCATAAAATCCCGAAATCATATTGAAAACTGTTGTTTTTCCAGCACCATTGGGACCAATTAATCCAGTAATACTTCCTCGTTTAATTGCCATATTAATATTATTTACAGCAACTAATCCGCCAAAACGCATGACGATCTCGTTGAGTGAAAGGATGGTGTCGTTCATAGATTTCCCTCAGTATTAGAAAGTTTTTTGCGTATCAGAAAGCTATAAATTCCATTCCATGAGAATTCACGTTGTCCCATCAAGCCTTTTCTCCAAAACAAGATAATTACCAGCAATAAAAGAGAAAAAACAACCATACGAAGTCCTGGTGTTTCTGGAATATGTATAAAACCTAAGTCAAATGGACTTTCAATAATACGAAGCCATTCAAGCATAACTGTAATAACAATGCTACCAATAATACTCCCTGTAATTGAACCCAAACCACCAGCAACAACAATCATCAAAATATTAAAAGTGAGAAGAAAATTAAACATTTTGGGATCAATGGTTGAAATAAGAGCAGCCATTAATGCTCCACCTATACCTGCAAAAAACGCTCCAACAGTAAAAGAAAAACTACGGTAGAAAAAAGCGTTAATTCCCATAGTTTTCGCAGCTATTTCATCATCACGAATAGCACGTAATACATTACCAGTATTGCTTCGCAGTAAGAGAACAATAAAGAGAACTGTGAATGCTAGCCAACCATAGTTCCACCATAATGTTGCATTTTGAGGTATTCCTTTGATTCCTAAAGAGCCATTTGTGAGCGATGTTGCATTTGTAATGACAATGCGGATAATTTCTGCAAAACCCAATGTTGCAATTCCAAGATAATCACCACCAAGACGCAATATTGGCAAAGCAATCAATAAACCTACAACTGCGGCACACAAACCACTTACAACAACAGCAATGAAAAAAGGTAATTGCAGATGATACAATGGTTCAGCGATAGGCTCAAGAATCCACATCATCTCTTTTTGTTCAGGAGAAAGCAGTAAAATTGCGCAGACATAAGCACCAATAGCCATAAAGCCAGCATGTCCAAGAGAAAACATACCTGTAAAACCATAAATCAAATTAAGCGAAATTGCCAGTATCGCATTAATAGCAATCAGATTTATGATACGAAGCGTATAGTCATTAAAATGGCTATCAGCATAAAATAAAAAACCTATGAGAACTAAAACACTTATACACGATAAAATAGTTGTCACTGACTTTGCCATTAGATTTTCTCCTGACTTTTTTTACCCATTAATCCTGTGGGCAATATCAATAAAATCAGAATCAATAAAATGAAAGCGAAGGCATCTCGATATCCAGATAGCGCGGGGAAAAATGCGATAATCATAATTTCAATAAACCCTAATAACAATCCTCCCAACATTGCTCCTGGTATCGAACCAATCCCTCCGATAACAGCAGCGATAAATGCTTTGAGACCAGGAAGAACGCCCATATAAGGCTGAATTTGAGGATAGCGCAAAGACCACATAATGCCTGATATAGCGGCAAGTGCTGAGCCTATTCCAAATGTAAATGCAATGACTTTATTAACAGATACACCCATCAAACGCGTCGTTTCAATATCATGGGAGATTGCACGCATAGCAAGACCCGGTTTCGTTTTATGGATAATCCATAACAGTAATACAATAAGAATTAATGACACAACGGGAACAATCAGAGACATAGGAGCAATTCTAATGATACCATCTGCGTCTGATCCTAGATGCCATAAAAATGGTGTTACAAGAAAATCTGGTTGTTTTACACCTTTCGGAATACCACTAAAGAGTACAGTAGCAAGATTTTCAATAAAAAAAGAAACACCGATCGCACCGATCAATGCCGAGATACGTGGAGCATGGCGTAGAGGTTTATAGGCAAGTTGATCAACAGTAACACCCACTGCACTTGTAATAAAAATGGAAAAACAAAGCGCTAAAACCCAAATCGGAGTGAAATCCTGTGGAGAAATTTTAAAGTAATAAACAAACCCTAAAGCAAGAATTAAAAAAACAGCAATCCAATAAATTGGAGGACGCCTTTTAAACCCTACAAAGACCGAATAATAAACAAGAGCAGCGAGGAACAAAAGAAGAAGGGCTGCCCAAGCAGGCATAAAGCCAATTGTGGAAAAGAAAACAAAATATGCTCCCAGCATAAAAATATCACCGTGAGCAAAATTAATGAGTCTCAGTATACCGTAGACCATAGTATAACCAATAGCGATAAGTCCATAAAGAGATCCCAATGCCAGTGCATTAAAAAAATACTGGATGAACATTTCAGTGCTCATCTCTCATCCTTCCACATTTGTTAATTTACATAAGTCAACAAGAAACCTTTAAGTTTTTGGTTGAGAAAAGCTCCTCAACCAATTCTTGTATTTTCATTAGTAAAACTTCTTAATTAAAAAGCAGGTTTAACTTCTTCTAAATAAACACGTTTTCCATCCTGTATTTTAATGATACCAATAGGAATTTTAGGATTATGATTTTCATCCATGGACATATCACCAAAGGGGGTTGGAAAATCTTTTAATTTGCTAAGTGCGATAGTAATTTTTTCACGATCAGCGCTACCTGCATTTTCAATAGCCTTCATAAACATCATATAACTCGTGTACCCTAAAACAGAATTGATATTTGGCTCTTTGTCAGGGTAAGCTTCTCTCCATTCTTTTGTGAATTCTTGCGCAGCTACTGACATATTTGGCATATCCTCACTATAGGGAAGTGTTGTATGTAAGAAACCTTCTGCCGCTTTTCCTGCAATCGTAATGGTTTCTGGATTATCCATAGCATCTCCACCCATAATTTGAAACTTCGCTCCTAATTCTCGTGCTTGTTTCATGATGATAGCACCTTCAGAAAAATAAGATGGAATGAATAAAATATCAGGTTTTTGTGCAATAATTTGCGTAAGAACAGCTGAAAAATCCTGATCTCCGGAATTATAGTTTAAATTTGAGATAACTTCACCACCTAATTTTTTGAAAGCACGTGTAAAATAACTTGCAAGACCAATAGCATAATCGTT
Source organism: Bartonella sp. AC10YNML (assembly GCF_042196825.1). NCBI lineage: Bacteria > Pseudomonadati > Pseudomonadota > Alphaproteobacteria > Hyphomicrobiales > Bartonellaceae > Bartonella > Bartonella sp. AC10YNML. Next base: position 31,198 of record NZ_JBHIRA010000007.1, read on the forward strand.
TGAAATATCTTTGAGGATAGCAGCTTTTTTTGCGTGTAAAGTTTGGCTTACATAAGTTGCGATTCCTACTCCTTGATAGGAATCAATAAAGCAAGCGCGAAAGTAATATTTTTTACCCTGTGTAACAAGGGGACTCGTTGAGGACGTTGCAATGGTTGGAGTCTTTGCTTTTTCAGATATTTCACCACCTGCCAACGAAAGCGAAGAGCCATAGCTGCCAATGATTCCACTCACTTTTTCACTTGCTGTTAAACGCATAACAGCATTAGCTGCTTCTACTTTATCAGACTTATTATCAATAATAACAAGTTCCACTTTACGGCCTAAAATTTCTGGAACTTTTTTATGGGCTAATTCTATACCTCTAATTTCAAGCTGACCTCCAAATGCATTTTGACCACTTAATGGAAGATAAACACCAATTTTGATAGGTTCACTTGCATACACATTTGCTGTAAATGCCATGAATGCTGTGATTGTTGTAAGGATTTTTTTCAATTGCATGCGCATTTTCCTTAATTGAATTGTCGTTTTTGCACCTTATATTGAACTTCTTCATCATGCAAGTTACACATTAATGAAAATATCATTATGTAAAAAAACCTTTTATATGATCTCTTTTGTAGGGCATTCTTTGTAAGATATATAAAGCGTACAATCAAATAGTTTTATAAATATTCATGTTGATATTCTCTGATGTTAACATAGAAGATACGACAATATGGGGAAATCTTATCTTGGGACTTGCGTGTTGGTACAAGAGCAATGTTTACTTAAACTTAGAGAATCAATATCGTACAATTTATAAAAGCTACAGGATCACGTTATTATGACGAGTAAGGATGCATTAAAGGATTGTTCCCTATCTGAGGAGAGTATAGGTGCTTGTGGAGAGATTATTGAAATAAGTGGTGTCATTAAGTGGTTTGATGGTAGTAAGGGGTATGGATTTATTGTACCTGATTTACCTCATTTTCCCGATATATTATTGCATGTTACAGTAATGCGACGGGATGGTTTTCAAACAGCGATGGAAGGAGCTAAAGTTATTTGTGCTGTGGAAAAAACTGAACGAGGATTAAAGTGCGTTCAGGTGAAATCCATAGATTGTTCTTCAGCTGTTCACCCATCAGAAGTTCCAGCCCGTACCCATGTTGTTGTGACTCCAGAAAGTGGCCTAGAACGTGCAATTGTTAAATGGTTTAATCGTGATAAAGGTTTCGGTTTTCTTAGCCGTGGACAAGGAACAGAAGATATTTTTATTCATATGGAGACGTTGCGTCGTTTTGGTTTAGCAGAGCTTCGTTCGGGCCAAGTTGTTCTTGTGCGTTTTGGAAAAGGGGAAAAAGGTTTAATGACAGCAGAAATTTATCCAGATATAGGTATTCCTTTTTCTACGCATTAAATTATTGTGCATTGAATTTCACTAGTAAAATCAGTATGTTTTCTGTGTTTTTTAAAGGTGATTATTGCATAAAAAGCTAGAGAGGTAAATATATTTCAAGAAAATATGACTCTCGTGAATCGATAAACCAAATGGAAAAATTGCGCCTATTGTGTTGAGAAAAAATAGAGAAAAACAATGAAACAGCTCTCTTTTTTTTTGATTTTTTAGCACTTTTTATTTTAGAAACAAAGTTTGAAATTTTTCTGTGGTGGAAACAAGAATGTTAAAGCCTTTTAAAAAAGAGCATATCATTTTATTGGCGATACTTTTTATGTTAAACGTGCATGTTGTTTTAGCAAAGAAGCCCATAGAGATTCCCGTTCATCCAATTCCTTTAGAAATACATACAAAGCAAGGTGCGATTTATTATAAGGTAGAGCTTGCTTTTACACCATCTCAAGCAGCAGCTGGTTTAATGTATCGGACTGATTTTCCACGCGATCGTGCAATGCTCTTTAAGCAGCAAAAAGGTTATCTATCGGGAGATGAGCAGAAGTTTTTTATGTGGATGGCAAATACACCTTTACCTTTAGATATGATTTTTTTAAACTCTGAGGGAATTATTGTATCGATTATTGAAAATACTTCTCCATTTTCAACAAACACTATTTCCTCAGGAGTTCCTGCAGCTTTTGCACTTGAAATTAATGCTGGTGAAGTTTCTGAAAAACAGATACAAAAAGGGCAACGTGTTATTCATCCTGTACTTTGTGGAAAGTGCAATAAAAAATGACCGCTGAAGATATTCGTTTTTTTGAATATGATGGTTTGCGATTTGCTTATCGAGAAGAAGGGCAAGGCGCTCCTGTTTTGTTGATCCATGGTTTTGGATCTTCTGCACGGGTGAATTGGTATGCGACAGGTTGGTTTCGTATTCTCACGGAAGCAGGATATCGTGTTATTGCTCTTGATAATCGCGGTCACGGAGATTCAGTTAAAAGTTATGATCCTGCTTTTTATACACCTCAAGCTATGGCTGGTGATGCGATAAAGTTACTACAGCATTTAGAGTTATCTAAAGCCCATGTTATGGGATATTCTATGGGAGCTCGTATTAGTGCTTTTATGGCTCTTTTGCATCCAACATATGTGAACAGCGTTATTTTTGGTGGTTTAGGTATTGGTATGGTAACGGGAGCAGGAAATTGGGAGCCTGTGGCTGAAGCTCTTTTAGCGGAAGATATTTCTACCATTACCAATACGCGCGGTTTAATGTTCCGTAAATTTGCTGATCAAACGAAAAGCGATAGACGTGCTCTGGCTGCTTGTATTATCACATCAAAACAGGAGTTAACGGCATCTGAAATTTACAAAATCGAACAACCTGCACTTGTTGCCGTTGGTTCATTAGATGAAATTGGTGGCGCTGCAGAGCCATTAGCAGCCTTGTTGCCTTATGGTGAAGCTTTATCAATTCCTGGTCGTGATCATATGCTTGCTGTAGGCGATAAAGTTTATAAAAAAGGAGTTATCGATTTTCTTTCTCGTTATCCTATAAAATAAGCATTCTTCATAGGTTTTAGTATTTACAAAAATACCTAATATTCTTCTATATAAACTGAAAGCTTATTTAAAAATTTCCCATTATGAAATGAATTCTTATAAAAATGGAGAGAAAAATGAACTCTTATTAGCTTATTTTGTATATTTTTTAGAGATGTAATTCTTCTAAGGTTAGACAATATCTACTTTAAAAAGTCGTTAAAAAGAATTATTTTTTAATGATATAATAATGTTTTTTGCTAAAAACTGTAGCTTTAAATAAAAAAGTTTTGTTCTTTGAATTTTTTATAGAAGGAATAAAACTATAAATGGTTGATCAATTTTTCTCCCGAATAGGAATCTGTAAATGCAGATGCTAAAATTAGAAATAAAGTAAAATTATTAAAAATATACAATTTTCTGCCGTTTTTTAATTTATACGGGTATATTTAATAATGAGGATTCCTTTTGTAGAAGTTTTTTATGAATGTATAAAAAGCAGTGTAAATATATGTAATATTAAGTGAATATTCAGATTAAGCTTTTTTACTAACTTTATAGAATCATAGGTGTGTCTTATTTGCATGACACGCAATTGTTTTAATTGTCTCAAAAAATAGGAGAGTATAGTGAATGCTGATGAAATAAAAAAACTTAATAATTATTTAAAAAATATATTCCAAAACTCAGCATTGCACGTCAAAGCACGGCCTAAGAAAGATGATTCTTGTGAGGTTTATATGGGAGATGAGTTTTTAGGTATTATTTATCGAGATGAAGATGAAGATGAGCTGTCCTATAATTTTTCAATGGCTATATTAGATATTGATTTAGAAAATTGATTCGTTATTCATTGTTGAATGAAGCCTTTTTTCATCCTATAAGGTTTATATAAGCTTTAATGCTTTAAAGCTCGTGTGGTTATTTCGTGCGATAATAAGGTGATCGTGGATAGTAATGCCTAATGCATTTGCTGCGTCTTTTAATCTGTATGTCATTGTTATATCTGCGTCAGATGGTGTGGAATCGCCAGAAGGGTGATTGTGGACTAAAATCAATCCTGATGCGGATAACTCTAAAGCTCGAGAAATAACTTCACGAGGATACACAGGGGTATGATCAATAGTTCCAGTTTGTTGCACCTCATCAGCAAGTAAGCCGTTTTTCTTATCAAGAAATAAAATACGAAATTGTTCACGGGTTTCGTGAGCCATAACAGCTTTACAATAAGCTAACACTTTATCCCATGATGAAAAAATATCGCGTTTAAATAATTGTGCACGAGCAAGACGTCCAGCAACATCTGAGATAATTTTTAAATCAATTGCAGTTGCGGGACCACATCCTTGAACTTCTTGAAGTCGGTGAATATCAGCTCCCAATACATCAGCTAATGAACCAAAACGTGCTATCAAATTTTTAGCTATGGGTTTTGTATTTGCGCGGGGGATTGTGCGAAAAAGCAATAATTCAAGATATTCATAATCTTCAATTGCATTTCCTTTTGACTTTAAATAGCGTTTCCGAAGACGTTCACGATGTCCTTGATAATGTTTATGAAGCTGTGTGTTTTTCTCAGGCTCTTTACTTTTTCTTTCAGATACTGGGATGAGTGGAAAACTTGATGTTAATGCAAAGTGATTACTTTGAATATCTTCCTTTTGATTTAATTTTTTAGCCATAACATCTCTACAGTGCATTAGGTATACGAATTGGGAATATAAAAAATATTTTTAGGAGATTGTGTAAATATTTCACACCCCTCATTTGTGACACCAATTGTATGTTCATATTGTGCTGTCAAAGAGCGGTCGCGGGTAACGGCAGTCCAACCATCAGATAAAATCTTAACTTGTGGCTTACCAAGGTTAATCATAGGCTCAATTGTAAACATCATACCTTGTTTTAATTCGACTCCTTCTCCAGGGTTTCCATAATGGAGGATATTGGGTGCATCATGAAAAAGCTGACCGATACCATGTCCGCAAAAATCTCTCACAATTGAGCACCGTTCAGATTCTGCATACTGTTGAATAGCAGCACCAATATCACCTGTGGTTGCTCCAGGCTTAACAACAGCAATTCCTTTCATAAGACTTTCATAGGTTATTTGTAAAAGGCGTTCTGCAGCACGTCTGATTTTTCCAACAGGATACATTCGACTTGAATCTCCATGCCAACCATCAAGGATAAAGGTTACATCAACATTCACAATATCGCCTTCTTGCAAGGGTCTTTTATTGGGAATACCATGACAAACAACGTGATTGATGGATGTACAGCATGAATGGCTGTATCCATGATAATTTAAATCAGCAGGAAGAGCTCCTCGCTTAGCACCAAAAATGAATACAAAATCATCTATTTCTTGCGTAGTAACACCTGGCTTAATAATATCCGTAAGCGCATCAAGGCATTCTGCAGCAATACGACCAACTTCACGCATTTTAGCAAAAGCATAATCATCAAAAATGCGGATTTTCCCATTAAATTTTAAAGGTATTTCATTATATTCAATATACTCAGTCATTGTTTCTTCTGTTTTCTATTTTCACTCTCTGAATCGGAAAAATGCCTTCTACACTTACATGACACTTTACAGCATAACATTCTACTCCTGATTTTAATGCTAAATCAAACTTACGTCCATAGAGTGGATCAAGATCATGACAAATTGTAAAAGCTGAGCAATCTTCTCGTTGAATAATATAAAGCATAGCTGCTCGTTTTCCTTGTTGTACAACCCCTATAAGTTCTTCAAGGTGACGTGCACCACGTTTTGTTTCTGTATCAGGAAATTCTGCTAATCCTTTTTGACGAATAAAATGAACATTTTTAACTTCTAGGTAACAATCAGGAAGAATGTCATCACGTAAAAGAAAGTCAATTCGTGATTGTATCCCATAGCGTTGTTCTTTTAAGATTGTTTTATACCCACTTAATTCTGGTAGTAATCCGTTTTGAATTGCTTCTAGTGCAAGTTTATTGGGTAAAGTGGTATTAATGCCAACCAAAGTATTATCGGCTTCAACAATTTCTAATTGATAGGCATATTTTCGCTTGCTGTTGTTATGATATGAAAGCCAAATATTGGAGTTGGAAGCTGTTAATCCAAGCATTGATCCTGTATTAGGGACCGACACGGTGAAAACATGTTGATCATCTTGTTTAACATCCGCAAGAAAACGTTTATAACGACGGATAAGCTTTGCAGGAAAAAGTTTGGGAATAAAATACATATTCCTTTTTTAGGATTTATGATTTCATAATTCAACTGAGATTATGACGGGTAGGAGTTGTCACCTACTAAACAAGATAAAATTAATGTAAAAAATGTTACGATATCTTATATAAATTGTATAAACTCCATAGTCTACTTTGAATGGCTTTTAAAATTTATTATTAACAAGCATTGGTGTACTTTGAAGAAGATTGCTTTTAAAAAAACAGCGAATGGAGCATAAGTAAGTGCAATTAGGGAGTATTGATGGCAGGAACGAATAAGAATCGTGAAAATTTAACAAATGGTCCCGTTATTATTTTAGTTGAACCGCAGCTTCCTGAAAATATTGGTATGGTCGCAAGGGCAATGGCAAATTTTGGGCTTTCTAAGCTTCGATTAGTCAATCCTCGAGAAATGTTTCCAAATGAAAAAGCTAGAGCTGCTGCAAGTAAAGCTGATCATGTCATTAACAACGCTGTGATTTTTGATACATTGCGTGATTCAATTGCAGATTTACACTATGTTTTTGCCACAACAGCGCGTGAAAGATGTGGATTTAAAACTGTAAAAAGTGCTGTCGAAGCAGCAAGCGTATTACGTCAGCGTGAAAGTATCGGACATAAGACAGGTATTGTCTTTGGAAGAGAGAGATGGGGACTAGAAAATGATGAAATCAGTCTTGTTGATGAAATCATCACTTTTCCAGTTAATCCTGCTTTTGCATCTCTCAATATTGCGCAAGCGGTTCTTTTAATGTCTTACGAATGGATGAAAACAGGTCTAGAGAATGTCAGCGATACGGCATTTCGTGCCGCAGAGATGGAACCTGCAAATAAAACAATATTTCATGGTTTTTTATCTCAGTTAGAAGAGGCTTTGGATATTCGTGGATATTTTAGACCCCCAGAACGCAAAGAAGTGATGCTTGCAAATTTACGCTCTGTTTTTACGCGTGCTAACTTTAGTGAACCTGAGGTTCGTTTATTGCGGGGCGTTATATCTTCACTGGATTATTTTTCACCACAATATCCAAGGGGGAGTGGAGCACCTAAAGAGCGCGACCGTAAAAAATTACAAACAAGTGTGAAAACTGATGGATGAACAGCCTGTTCTTTTTTTTGATAGTGGTATTGGTGGTTTAACTGTCTTAAGGGAAGTGCGTGTTCTTATCCCTGAAAGGCAATTTATTTATGTGGCTGATGATGCGGGATTCCCTTATGGCAATTGGGAAGAAAATGTTTTGAAAGACCATATTTTAAAGATTTTTACAAATCTTTTAACACGTTATAATCCCGCCTTATGTGTCATTGCTTGCAATACTGTTTCTACACTGATGATGGCAGATTTACGACAAAATTTTCCTCATGTTCCTTTTGTAGGAACGGTTCCTGCAATTAAATTAGCTGCTGAACAGACGAAATCTGGTTTTATTTCCGTATTAGCAACCCCTGGAACAGTTAAACGTGCTTATACAAATGAATTAATCAACTCTTTTGCTGGACAGTGTCATGTTCAGCTTGTGGGAAGTGAAAAGCTTGCTGGATTTGCTGAAAATTATTTACGGGGAAAATCTATCGATTCGAAAGAGATAAAGAAAGAAATCCTTCCATGTTTTGTGGAAAAAAATGGCAAATATACTGATATTATTGTTTTAGCCTGCACACATTATCCTTTTTTGATTAGCTTCTTTCGTGAACAAGCTTTATGGTCCGTTAAATGGATTGATCCAGCAAAGGCTATCGCTAAACATACCAGATCATTATTGCCATTGTCGGAAAAAATACAGCAGCAACCTGTAAAGAAATATCAAGATTTTGTGTTGCTAACATCAAAAAAGGTCACTTCTTCAACGGAGCGTTTATTAAAAGGATTTGGCTTAAAACTCATGAAAAGAGTTGACTTTGGGATACGAGATCAATAAAATTGTTCCAGCTTTTTCTTTCAAGAAAATGGCATTAATTGACGTGTCCCGTGGATAACTTTGCATATTGATATGTTAAGGTATTCTGTCAGTCTTTAGTATTTAAAGGCAGAGGAGGGCGCGTTTCCTTGGGGTCTTAAGATCTCGTGTTTTATTTTAAAGGAAATGCGATGAGTAAACGCGAAACAACAAAGTATAAAATTGACCGTCGTATGGGAGAAAATATTTGGGGTCGTCCAAAATCTCCCGTCAATCGTCGTGATTATGGTCCAGGTCAGCATGGACAGCGTCGTAAAGGAAAACTTTCTGACTATGGGGTGCAGTTGCGCGCTAAACAAAAGCTGAAAGGGTTTTATGGAGATATTTCAGAAAAGCAATTTCATAAAACTTATGAAGAAGCCGCTCGTCGACGGGGGGATACTGGTGAAAATCTTATCGGTCTGTTAGAGTCACGTTTGGATGCTGTCGTCTATCGCGCAAAATTTGTACCTACAATTTTTGCTTCTCGTCAATTTATCAACCACGGTCATGTTAACGTAAATGGGCGGCGTACAAATATTCAATCTTATCGTTGTAAGCCTGGTGATGTTATTGAGGTTCGGGAAAAATCAAAACAACTTGTTTTAGTTTTAGAAGCAGTACAATTGGCAGAACGTGATGTCCCTGATTATATTGAAGCTGATCATAAACAGATGAAAGCAACCTTTACACGTATTCCTGCTTTTGCAGATGTTCCTTATGCTGTGCAAATGGAACCTAATTTGGTTGTTGAATTTTATTCTCGATAATTTTTTATGAGGAAACATGTTTTCCTCTTTCTGTGATTATAACTTCAAAATAGTGTGTTTTTTATAATCTTTGAAGTTAACAAGTGTTTTTTGTGAATGGTTCTATATTAAGTTTATTGCTATGTTTTAGAGCGATAAACTTATATAGTTCCATTTCTTTTTTATGTATCTAATTTTATAAATTCAAAAAACATAAATGTAAGTTTACTTTATATTTGTTTCTGTCTTTGCAAAACGAGCTATTACTTGTGCAGGATATGGTATTATGAATGATGTTTCAGTTGAATATCAGGCAATAAAAGAAAACGAAGAGAGAGATGATCTTTTGGAAAGAGAAGCAGATGAATGTCATCCAATATTTCGGGTTGCTCCTTCCAGCGTAGAATTTAATAAATTGCGCAAACGGCTTTTGCGTCATATGCGGCAGGCTTTGGATGATTTTTCTATGCTCTCTACGGGAAAAAAATGGCTTGTCGCTTTATCGGGTGGAAAAGACTCTTATGGTTTATTAGCGCTTCTTTTAGACTTAAAATGGCGTGGTCTTTTACCCATTGAAATTCTTGCTTGTAATCTTGATCAAGGACAACCAGGATTCCCGAAACATATTCTTCCAGACTTTTTAAGTTCTTATAAAATTCCCTATCGTATTGAATATCAGGATACTTATTCCATTGTTACAGATAAATTGGCAAAGACGCAGACATATTGTTCCCTTTGTTCTCGTTTACGACGAGGAAATCTCTATCGCATTGCACGTGAGGAGGGCTGTTCTGCATTAGTTTTAGGTCATCATCGTGATGATGTTTTGGAAACGTTTTTCATGAATTTGTTTCATGGTGGTCGATTAGCCGCTATGCCTGGAAAACTTAAAAATGATGAAGGTGATCTTTTTGTATTACGTCCTCTTGTCTATGCTGCTGAAGAAGATATGGAAAAATTTTCTCAAGCAATGCAATTTCCGATTATTCCTTGTAATCTTTGCGGTAGTCAAGATGGTTTACAACGTAATGCAATGAAAGAAATGCTGAAAAATATAGAAAGACAAATGCCAGGACGTAAAGATACGATGATTCGCGCTTTAACAAATGTACGTCCAAGTCATTTGCTTGATAAGAAATTCTTTAACTTTAAAGCGTGTTAATAAAAATTAGATGCTCTAAAAATAAGTTTAAAGATTTTGAAATAAAGCGCTTCCTTAAAGAGACATCTCTCAAAGAGCACCCAAGACCATTTCACGACGGCGTCCATGAAGGATATTATTGTAAAATCCATTAAGCACTCCCATCTTTACGTTTATGAAGGAGTAAGCTGGGCACCATCACTCATTTTACCAGCTCGTAGATGTTGCGACAGCCCTTAGCACTTAAGACGATTCATAAAAGCTCCTTTCTTTAACAATTTTTGTCCACACATTCATCCCGCTTGTAACGTGCAAACGAATGATTTTTATTGATTCAATATAAACAGGTCTAAAATGAAATAATCTTACGATATTCTGGACTATCATTCAACATACAAAACTGTGAATTATCATTATAAATCAATATATTGCTTTATAAATAATAATCGGAAATTGCACTGCTTGAGAAAATTTTTCCATATCTTCCTCAGCAGCATAGACAATACGATAATTTATTGTTTTGCAATTTAACTATAAGATTATTTTATTTCAAATTCTCTTATATTACATCCATAAACATTTCCTTGCATATCACAAGTGGTATTTTTGTGTGTATAAAACACAATTGAAAAAAAAACTTCTTTCATAAACCAATGACTGTTGAAATTTGAAAACGGGAAAATAGCATGATTATCAGTTTATTCTTTTATTAATTAAATATGGGGCAATCTTTAGGGATTTTATTTTATCCTGTTGTGCTATAAAACCCTATCATTTAGGGTGGAGCACTAAGAAAATATATAAATCTGATATTACTTTTTAGAATGTATAGCGAGTATTCAGGGCAGGGATTTCCTGTAATTTCTCATGAAGTGCATTACACACTTCGAACACGGCTCATTGTGAGAAGTCACTTTTTTATAAATCGACTTTGATAGGAATCTTCGTCATTTAGAGACTAGAAAGCGTTCAATTGTTAAACGGCTATGCCATAAAGGTCATAGGCATCCGATTGTTCGATTTTAACAGTGACAAATTCACCAACACGCAGTGGACGCCGTGATGATATATGGACAACACCATCTATTTCTGGAGCATCGTATTGACTACGTCCTTTGGCAACTTTTCCTTGACTTTCATCGATAAGTACTCGGAGTCTTTTTCCAATTTTTTTCTTTAAAAGATGTGTAGAAATTTGTTGTTGTTTTGCCATAAAACGATGCCAGCGGTTTTCTTTCACCTCTTCAGGAATATTTTTTAATCCCAAATCATTTGCGGCAGCTCCTTTTACTTCTTCATATTTAAAGCACCCAGCGCGTTCAATTTTTGCTTCTTCTAGCCATTCTAGAAGTATATTAAAATCTTCATTCGTTTCACCAGGAAAACCAACGATAAATGTTGATCGCAAAGTAAGATCTGGACATATTTTTCGCCATTTTTCAATTCTACAGTTTGTTTTTTCCATAAGTGCGGGACGCTTCATATGACGCAAAACAGTCGGTGATGCATGCTGAAAAGGTATATCCAGATAAGGAAGAATTTTTTTTGCAGCCATAAGTTCGATAACTTCATCAACATGGGGATAAGGATAAACGTAATGCATACGTACCCAAATACCCATATCGCCTAGTTCGCGACAAAGATCAAAGAATTTGGTTTTGATTGTACGATCTTTCCAAGAATTTTCGAGATATTTAAGATCAACACCATAAGCACTCGTATCTTGTGAAATAACCAAAAGTTCTTTTACACCCGCTTGCACGAGTTTTTCAGCTTCACGAAGAACATCGCTGATGGGACGTGAAGTGAGATCACCACGCAAAGTAGGTATGATACAAAAACTACACCGATTAGAGCATCCTTCAGAAATCTTTAAGTAGGCATAATGGCGAGGAGTTAAACGAATACCTTGGGGAGGAACTAAATCAAGAAAAGGATCATGAACAGGGGGAATTGCTGTATGAACAGCTTCTATAACGCTTTCATAAGCTTGCGGTTTTGTAATAGCCAATACATTAGGATATGTTTGGCGAATAGCATCAGGATCAGCACCAAGACACCCTGTTACAATAACTTTTCCATTTTTTTTAAGAGCTTCATCAATATTGGCTAATGATTCTCTCCTTGCCGAGTCAAGAAAACCACAGGTATTCACAATAACGACATCAGCTCCTTGATGTTGACGTGAAATCTCATACCCTTCAGAGCGAAGGCGTGTAATAATTCGCTCAGAATCTACGAGTGCTTTTGGGCATCCGAGAGAGACAAAACTAATACGAGGTGCGACCATAATAATCCTATAATGACTATGAACAATTGAATGACTCTTTTATTGGCTTAAAAAGAAAAAATGTTCTTTATTTTTATACATATGCAATACAATTTGTTACAAATTTATTTGATTTTTTTCTACAATATTTTACGTAATTTTATGCATGCATATGATTTTATCTTATTATACTGTAAAATACCATCGTTAAGAGCGATGATATAAAGCAAACTCCTTAAAACATTCAGTACTTTAGAGCGTGTAATGAATATTTCTAAGCTTACTTATCAAGCCTTGCGTAAGTGAAGCGCGTAAAAGGGAAGGGAAAAAAGAATTCATTCAACAAGAATCTGAATTATTCTCAGATCAGATTGGGGGAGGATGTCTTTTGAGGAGTGAGAAGAAAATCAATTTCTTGTGGCACAATATTAAAAATGTCCAACGGTTTTTTTTACTGTATTTTATTGGCGTATGTATAGCGTAATATAAAATGCGATTATTATTTAATATTATTGTTATTTAATATTTACGAATAAGTCCAGTAAGCTTGCCTTGTATCTCTACACGCTCGGATTTGTATGTACGTACTTCATAGTGAGGATTCGCAGCTTCTAATGCAATAGAGGCTCCTTTGCGTCGATAACGTTTTAATGTTGCCTCTTTTTTATCAATAAACGCGACAATAATTTCACCTGATATTGCTGTATTTTGGCGTTTCACAATGATCGTATCTTTATCAAGGATACCAGCCTCCACCATAGAATTATCTTTAACTTCTAGTGCATAGTGCTCACCTGTATTAACCATATCGTGTGGAAGAGAAAGTGTGCTTGTTTGTTGCAGTATAGCAGAAGCAGGAACGCTCGCAGAAATGCGTCCCATAATGGGAATGGTGGTATTTTTTTTTTCTTCTACTTCAAAATTACTCAAGTTTTTTGATATTTCTCTTTTATTTTTTTCTATCATACTGGGAGAAATCTTACGTGCTAAAGAAAGGTTAAATGTTATTTTCTCAGGGAGTCGAATCACCTCCATTGCACGCGCACGATTGGGCAAACGACGTATAAAACCTCTTTGTTCTAAAGCTATAATAAGCTTATGAATACCAGACTTTGAAGAAAGTTCTAATGCATTTTTCATTTCTTCAAAAGAAGGAGAAACTCCTGTTTCTTTTATATGATTGTGAATAAACAAGAGTAACTCATATTGTTTACATGTCAGCATTCAATGTTCCAATCAAAATAATAAAAAGGAATAAAGTAAAAATACGTGTATACATAATAATTATGCAAGTTTTTTTCGCTAAATCAAAATTATTTGCTTTATTTTTGATCTTATAAGTGAATTTAATATGTTTATTTATATTTAATATATTATAAATATTAAAATTATTTATTTAATAACATTATTAAAATATTATTTATATATTATATAAATACATTAATATTACATCATATATAAAAATATTTTATAGCTCTGAAATAAACTGAATTATTCGACACTAAAGTTTATGATCAGTGGTATCTTTCTCTTTTAAAAATATATATACGTATCTTGTAATTTCTGATATAAAAAGTGAATTAGAAAACATTATTGTCAATAATAGAACTGATCACTCAAGGTGTGTCGAGAATCATTTTGCATTATTATGTCTGCTTTATTTTATAGAATAAATTGGCTTTCATTATATAGCCATTGTGCATGAATAAAAGTCATCTCTCTAGAATGCTATTGTCGCTCATTGGTACATTTGTTTAAAAAAGTATCTCTCAATGTGCTTGCTTTCATCAAGATTTTGTGATGAATAATATAAAATCTATTGGATTGCCGCATTTTTATATCAAACGTGCTAACACTATCATACTATTTTGCTATCCCCTTAATGTTTCGATAATTTTTAGTTATTGAAAGAAGGCATAAGTATCATTTTCATTTCTTTTTTTATATAGTTTTATTCCCTCACTTTTATTGGTCGAGCAAATGCTTTTTATTGTTTCAATATAAAAAAGATTTGAAATGAGAAAAATTTACAGTATTTGAGAATTTTCACTCAAGTAAAAAATGATAAATTATTATAAATCAATATATTATCTTATAAATCTGTATTCATATTTGAAAATTGAACACTAAAATATAAAAATAATATTATAATAAAAGGTATTTTTCTTCTCTACCCATTATGCTCAACAACCCATGTGAGGGGAAGGGGGGATTTCTCATAATTTTAACGCTTCGAATCTATGCAATATTTTGCAGTGAAATTTTTCCTTTATTGAAACTTCAAAAAGAAGATTAAAAAGTACTTATACAATGATGAAGTAAAGGAGCGAAAACGGAAAATTATTGATAACTGCAGAAAATAATAATATTTTTTCCAAAAGGTGTTGACCAAATGGAAAGTCAACCGTATGTTCCCTTCACTTTCTGCAAACTACATAGTATGCAAACTAGATAGCTTGTGTGGGAGCGCGTAGCTCAGCTGGTAGAGCAACTGACTTTTAATCAGTAGGTCCAGGGTTCGAATCCCTGCGCGCTCACCAAATTTAAGTAATATCAATAGGCTATAAAAAATTTAAGAATCTTTTTTGTTTTGATTCTATAGTCTGTCATTTTCTATCAGCTGTTTTGGAATAGAGCGATGCTATGCTGTCTCCTTCCCAACAAAAAAGAGCTTTAAGCTTACGGATAGGGTTGTACCTGCGTTGGCAGCACATGTAGTTTCTAATTTTCTCAATCCATAGGTGGTTTTTTAATACTCAATACATTACATGATTCGCAAAACAGTTGCTAAAATCACCACTTATTCACACTTTAATATTATGAAATGAATTTTCTATAAGATGTTGATTTATTTAACTTTTAATCTTTTTAACATCTACTATAGTACATTTATTTCGTATGAAAACCATAAAAAAGTTAACAATACGTTAATTTCTTGGTAAAAGAAGCCAATTTAAGAGTGGTATATACGCGAGGGGAATCATTAAAAAACGTAAATTCTTCCGTTGCGTACAAAAAGCGTGATGTGGTTTTTACAGTATTACTTAACAGAAATAAGTGGACTGAATAGATGCCTTCAAATAGAAAAAAGAAAATTACTTTTATGATTAAACCAACACTTCAATTGTTTTCTATGATTGTCATTTCTCAGTCACTGGTATCTTGTTGCGCAAGCCAAACTATGAATTTTTCAATAAAAGATTCCTATCATAATAAACCAATTAACGTAAACACTTCTGTACTACCTCAACAAGTCTCCAATAAGAAAAATCAATCGGAAGAAAAAAAGCGTGGACGAGCGATTGTTGGTAAACCTTATCAAATAAAAGGAAAGTGGTATTATCCTCAAAATGATCCAACTTATAAACGTGTTGGTGAGGCATCATGGTATGGTTCAGACTTTCATGGACGATTAACAGCTAATGGTGAAATTTATGACATGAATCTTTTGACTGCCGCTCATCCTACAATGCCTTTACCTAGCTATGCTCGTGTTACTAATTTGAGAAATGGATCTTCAATCGTTGTTAGAGTGAATGATCGCGGACCTTTTATGAAAGACAGAATCATTGATTTATCAAGGCAAGCTGCGACAATACTTGGTTATGTCGATAAGGGAGTAGCAGATGTTAAGGTGGAATATATCGCTGAAGCACCCATTGGCTATTATGATGGTGCATATTTAATGGCCTCTTATACTCCAGGAAACGCCGTGTCATATTCATTAGCGTCGGAGAATGTTTCGAAAAAAAGAGAAACTGTTTTGTTAAAAGAGCAGCGCAATATAGGGAACAAAAAAGAATTAGCTAAAGCAGCTGCTGTTGAACAGGAACAACGTAATAAAACTGTTGCAGTTAAATTGCCGGAAATTGGTCCTATCATGGTTGATAAGCCGATGCCATTCGATCAAGTTGCTTCTATAAATAAGCTAAACAAAAAAACAAAGGTCAATTGGCTACAACTGTTTTAAGAAAAAATGCGTTGATTTTTTATCAATATAATTTTCTAGTAAAAAAGATAAGAACTTACGGATTTAGTGTAGGGGTTTCATCTTAAGGCGCGTTGTCCTTTTCAAAAAGCGTGGTTGGGTGCTATTATTATAAATTCAGTACGGGCCTTTCCACTCCATTGCTAGTATTTTCGTCGTTTTATGATATTGCTTGCTTAATAAAGCGTGTACTTTTCTTGCTGTAATAGCTTTTGCTAGATGAAGGTAGATTATTGTGTCAGTCTGTTTGTGTAATCTCTAAAACAACTGTACAATCGATTTGAGAAGAATAAAAAGCTTAACAAGTAAAAAAATATTTTCTTTTGATTCGGCCTTGCATCTTTCTAAAGTATCTACGGTAATATCCTATGAAAAGATTATGCATTATCTCATGCTTTTGTTTATCATGTTCTTTAATGGAGTAAGTTCCCTCACGAAAAACAGAGCGTCTCAAACAAAATACACTTACATTGCCAATTCATGGACTTATTTAAAAGAGATATATTTCAACACGCTACAAGCCTATTTTACGACAGCGCCTGTGAATGGCATAACTGTAACGCCTTTAGATATCACCATCTTCACACTTATGAAGATATAAACCGGCAACGTCATAGACTTTGCAAGCCCCAATGTTTTGTGCGATAATTCTTAACACTTGAGAGGTTGATAAGAAGTATTTTACTCTCTTTTTTAATAATTTTTATCCATATACGAACCCTGCTTATGACGCGTAAGCAAGTGATTTTATTGAATTTAATATGAGAGGAGGGGATGAGAGAATCTTACAGTATTTTGAATCAAATCCACGTTAAAAGATTATAATTTATCATAACAAATCAAAATACTATCAATAAAAATAGGAAAAAATATTTTGTCTCTCATACTTTAAAATTAAACTGAACCTACATGGAAGATAAAAAGCGTGTCATATTATTTTTTTCTAAAGCTAAATGAAAATAAAATCTTTTTGTGAGTTGTAAATAATTCCTCAATTTGCAGCAATCAAAAAGTTTTTTCCTATATAGTAAATTCTTTATGCTGATTTTTAGATGGGAGGAGCGGCTATGTATACAGTATTAAGGATCTTATTAATATTATGGGGAGTATTGGCATTTGATACATGGGGGAGAGCGCAAGATTTTCAAACTCCCGCATCCCAATTGTTATTACTCGATGATGATACAGAGACAGTACTCTATGAAAAACAAAGTGCTATTCCTTTTTTCCCTGCTTCATTAGTAAAATTGATGACAGCAGAAGTTGTATTTCATCAATTAAAAAAAGGATTATTAAAAAGTACGCAGAAATTTAAGGTCAGTGAAAATGCTTGGCGCAAGGGTGGAGCACCTTCTGGTACAACCACTATGTTTGCAAAGATAAAAACAGAAATCAGTGTTTATGATCTGTTGCGTGGTTTAATTATTGTCAATGGAAATGATGCTGCTATTATTCTTGCTGAAGGCATATCAGGAGATGAAGCTCATTTCGCAAAGTTGATGAATCAGCGCGCTAAAATGATTGGATTATCTCAGAGTCATTTTGTTAATGCAACAGGGCTTCCCGAAGAGGGACAATTTGTAACAGTGCGTGATATGATTATATTAGCACGTTACATTACTCAGGAATATCCAGATTATTATGCACTTTATCGTGAACCTCATTTTACGTGGAATAATATTTTTCAACGTAACAAAACCCCTCTTATTTCTAAGGAAATTGGTGTAGAAGGATTTGGTTTTGGCTACAGTAAAAAAGAAGGTTTTTCAATGGTTGCCACCATTTCTAAAAATCATCAACGTCTTTTTTTAGCAATCAATGGTTTGCAAGATAGAAAAAAATATACAAAAGAAATAGAACGCATTCTTCAATGGGGAATGACGGCATTTGATCTCAAAACGATTTTCACAAGAGAAGAAACGGTTGGTCGTGCTCCTGTTTATGGTGGTAAGCAAAATTTTGTTCCACTCATTGTTAAAACACCAATAAGTTTTATGCTTTCGAATGAAAAAAAAGTAAATGTTAAAGCAAAAATTAAATATCATGGTCCATTGAAAGCCCCCATCGTTTCTGGGCAATCAGTTGGCGTTATTCAAATTTTAGAAGATAAAAAGGTTCTTCTGGAAAAACCAGTTTTTGCCGGAATGAATGTTCAGGAAGGAAGTTTCTTTGCAAAAGTAAAAAATGCATTCTATGAAATCACAATTGGATGGTTACGGAAATATTTATAGTTACGCGCTAATAAGGTTAAGGTCATACGTGTCAGGTTATTTTATTACATTCGAAGGAGGGGAGGGAGTAGGAAAAACAGTACAGATTTCTTTGCTTGCTGAGTATCTCTCTCACAAAGGTTATGATGTTGTTACAACACGAGAACCAGGAGGAACGGCAGGAGCAGAAGCAATCCGACATATTTTATTGTCAGGGAAGATACAACAATATGGACCATTGATTGAAGCTGTTTTGTTTACAGCGGCACGTGTCGACCATGTTACTGAGGTTATCGCACCTTCTTTGCAAAAAGGTAAAATCGTTTTATGTGACCGCTTTATTGATTCTACACGCGTTTATCAAGGCCTCAATGATACCGTCAGTTCTTCTCTTCTTTCTGTTTTAGAGTGTATTGCGCTCAATGGTATTTTGCCTCATTTAACATTTTTATTAGATATGCCAGCAATGTGTGGTATGAAGCGTGCAAATTTGCGAAGAAAAAAAACAGAAAAAATTGATTATTTTGAAAAAGATCAGTTGGAAATTCAAGAACAAAGGCGTCAGGCTTTTCTTCAATTGGCCAAACGGGAACCCCATAGATTTCGAGTCATTGATGCCACTGGCTCAGTGGAAGCCATTGCTCATCAAATAAAAAATATTTGTCATCAGGTATTGTTGGAGCAGCTTTCATGAGTAATGTAAATACCTTACGCCAATATGATGATATTGATACAATTTTATCACCATCCCAGAACAATGTTCTCTTTGGTCATGAGGATGTTCGTCATTTTTTGACACAAATGCTTAAAGAAGAGCGTTTGCATCATGCATTATTATTTGAAGGAGAATATGGGATTGGAAAGGCTACATTAGCCTTTCATCTTGCTTGGAATATTTTAAGTTTTCAACAGAGTTCTTTCCTGAAACCCGATCCTTATTCTACCCCATGGCGCCAAATTACACAAGGAAGTCACCCTGGTCTTTTGTATATTTCACGTCGATTTGATGTGAAAACGCAAAAGTTTAAAACAGGAATACTCGTTGATGATATCCGTGATATTATGCATTTTTTAAGTCGAACATCGCAAGATAATGGATGGCGTATTGTTATTATTGATTCCGCAGATGATATGAATAGAAATGCAGCAAATGCAATTCTCAAAATACTTGAAGAACCACCTACAAAAACGTTATTTGTTATTATCGCACATTCTTCAGGAAAATTGCTTCCAACAATCCATTCACGGTGTCAAAAAATTTCTTTTCGTCCGTTGAATAACGATGAAATGAAAAAAGTTATTATACATATTTTCGCCGATCAGGATTTACCTGATGAAAAAACAATTGAAATGATTATTAAAAAATCTAAAGGAAGCCCTCGAAAAGCCGCTTTACTTATTTGCCATGGCGGTCTTGAAATTATTAAAACAATTGATGCTCTCCTAGAGAAACCTGTTTGTAACGCAACGATTGTACATACTCTTGCACAAACATTTTCATCTGCTTCTTCTACATTCCAATTTCAACAATTTTGTGATGAAATTCTTAATAAAATTCAAAAAAAAGCTATTATGCTCGTTGAAAAGGGAGACTTATTTCTCTCAAAAAAATATGCGGGAAAATGGCAGGAGATTCATCAAGAAATAGAGGAAATACAACTGTTTAATCTCGATAAAAAGCAGTTTGTTATTAACTTACTTTTTAAAGTTCATAAGATCATTCATGAGAATTAGTTTTTCCGTGACAATGCGATGAACAAACGTTATGTCATAATATCTTCTATTTATAGCGTTTTACAACGAGTATGACATGCGTGACACATATTACATAACAACTCCCATTTTTTATCCTAATGGTGCTCCACATATTGGACATGCTTATAGTGCCATTGCAAGCGATGTTTTAGCCCGCTTTCAACGGTTAAACGGGAAAAATGTATTTTTTCTTTCTGGTACAGATGAGCATGGTCTCAAGATGCAACAAACCGCAGCTGCATTAGGCATGACACCTCAGCAACTTGCAGATCGTAATAGTGCGGTATTTCAAAAAATGCTTGCAGTATTAAATTGTTCTAATGATGATTTTATCCGTACGACAGAAGAACGCCATTATCAAGCGTGTCAAGAAATTTGGAAAAAGATGGAAGCAAATGGTGATATTTATCTCGGCCGTTATACGGGGTGGTATTCGGTTCGCCAAGAAGCCTATTATGAAGAGAAAGATACGGAAGTTGGACAAGACAATATCCGTCGCGAGAAGGAATTAGGCTCTCCAGTTGAATGGAATGAAGAAGAAAGTTATTTTTTTAGGCTTTCTCGTTATGAAAAGGCTCTTCTTGAATATTATGAAAAACATCCTGATTTTATTGCTCCACTTGAGCGGCGAAATGAAATTATAAGTTTTATCAAATCGGGTTTAAAAGATATCTCTATTTCACGCACAAGTTTTAATTGGGGCGTTGCTGTTCCTGATAATCCAAAGCACGTAATGTATGTTTGGGTTGATGCACTTACAAATTATCTATCAGCAATTGGTTTTTTCAATGAAAATTCAACAAAACGTGATTTTTGGCCTGCAAATACGCATATTATTGGTAAGGATATTATTCGTTTCCATGCAGTCTATTGGCCAGCATTTTTAATGTCTGCTGGAATTGACTTGCCTAAGAATATTTTTGCACATGGTTTTTTACTTAATCGTGGTGCAAAAATGTCAAAATCTATTGGAAATGTCGTTGATCCTTTTGAAATGGTTGATCATTACGGTCTTGATCAGGTCCGTTATTTTCTTCTCCGTGAAGTGCCATTTGGACAAGATGGTAGTTATAGCCATGAGAGTTTAGTGAACCGTATTAATGCTGATCTTGCTAATGATCTTGGTAATTTGGCACAGCGCTCTTTATCTATGATTGCCAAAAATTGTAATGCACAAGTCCCAAAACCAACTTCATTCTTAGTTCAAGATAAACAGCTTTTAGAACAATCTCTTCAGGTGCTGGAAACTGTACATCAAGCAATGTCTTCTCATAGTATGCATTTAGCCCTTTCAGCTATTTTTTCAATTGTAGCAGATGCCAATCGCTATTTTGCCAACGAACAACCTTGGAGTTTACGTAAAAATGATCGAGATCGGTTTTCTACAGTTCTTTATATAACTGTAGAAATCTTGCGGCGAATAGGAATAATGCTTTTGCCTTTCATACCTCAATCAGCAGCAAAACTTCTTGATAGCCTTGCGATTGCTGAAGATGATCGGTTGTTGTATCATATAAGCCATGCGAAAATTCAAGAAGGACTTGATCTTCCACCACCAGAACCAATTTTTCCTCGTTATATCTTGAAGAAAGAAGATACTCATCATGTTGATTGATACACATTGTCATCTTGATTTTGAAGATTTTTCACAAGATTTGGATAATGTTATCCAACGGGCTTTAGATGCTAACGTTAAACGTATGATAACAATTTCAACCCATGTTCATAAGTTAGATAAGCTGTTAGCTATTGCGCAAAGCTATGATCAAGTCTTTTGTTCCGTTGGAACACACCCCAATCATGCGCATGAAGAACAAAATATTACAGCGGAAGAGCTTATACAGCTCTCGAATCATCCTAAAATTGTTGCGTTTGGGGAAGGGGGGCTTGATTATCATTATGATTACTCTACACCAGAAGAACAAAAGAAAGTTTTTCAAGAACATATCATCGCTTCTAGAGAAACACAGATTCCTCTTGTTATCCATTCACGCAATGCCGATATCGATATGGAAAAAATATTGCGCAAACAGATAAAAGAAGGAGCTTTTCCCTTTATCCTTCACTGTTATTCATCTGGAATGCAACTTGCTCGTGCTGGAATTGAGCTTGGTGGTTATATTTCTTTTTCAGGTATTCTTACTTTTAAAAACGCTCTTGAAATCCGTGAAATAGCAAAAATTGTGCCCCATGAACATTTGTTGGTGGAAACAGATGCACCATTTTTAGCACCTACCCCTCATCGGGGAAAAACAAATGAACCATCTTTTGTATGCTATACAGCAGCTGTTTTGGCTGAAACAATTGGTTTAAGCATTGAAGAAACAGCTCAAATAACAACCCGTAATGCTTTTCGTTTATTTAGCAAAATGAAATAAGGCAAAAGCTATGTGTGATCAATACCGATTTACAATATTAGGGTGTGGGCCTTCTCCAGGAGTGCCAAGACCTAATGGTGATTGGGGAATATGTGATCCGAATAATCCTAAAAATAAACGCTACAGAAGTTCTTTATTAGTTGAACGCATTAAACCATCAGGAAAAAAAACAACAATCGTTATTGATACGGGGCCGGATTTTCGCTCACAAATGATTGAAGCGCATGTGAACCATCTTGATGCTGCTCTTTACACGCATTCTCATGCAGATCATATCCACGGTATTGATGATTTACGCAGCTATGCACTTGCACAAAAATGTTTAATAGATATCTATGCTGACAGATTTACACTAGAACACCTCAAAAATGCTTTCGGATATTGTTTTCAAACACCAAAAGATTCATCTTATTCTCCTATTTTAAAAGAGCATCTTATCAATGAAGATAGCCAATTTATTATTCAAGGGGAGGGTGGAGCAATAAGCGTTAATACGCATTTACAACACCATGGAAATATTCATTCTTTAGGTTTCCGTATCGGAAATGTTGCCTATTGTACAGATGTTAGTGAGTTTCCTGAAAAAACATTATCAAAATTAATGGGTTTGGATGTTCTCATCATTGAAGCCCTTCAATTTAAATCTCACCCAAGTCATTTTTCTGTTGATCAAGCATTACAATGGATAAAATATTTAAAGCCAAAACAAGCAATACTCACACATATGGATAGATCGCTGGATTATAATGCAGTCGTAAATTACGTTCCATCCTCTGTAAAACCTGCGTATCAGGGCCTTACTTTCGAAACAACTGCATAAGTTTATTCATACAATATTTTACGTTAAATAAAGTTTTTTGAAGATTATCCTTTATTTTGTTTTATTTTTGACATAAATGTCACTT
This sequence comes from Bartonella sp. AC10YNML, assembly GCF_042196825.1. Taxonomy (NCBI): domain Bacteria; kingdom Pseudomonadati; phylum Pseudomonadota; class Alphaproteobacteria; order Hyphomicrobiales; family Bartonellaceae; genus Bartonella; species Bartonella sp. AC10YNML. Next base: position 54,684 of record NZ_JBHIRA010000007.1, read on the forward strand.
TTTTATGTTTAAAATGAGGTTTTTATGTATAAGAATTTTAAGCGGGGTGTATGTATTGCCGTTTTAGCAGTTTCCTTAACAGCATGTGGGGGGCGTTTAGAAAAAAATATTGCAACGACAACATTACATGATGGATCAATGAGTTGCACCGATATTCAACGGGAGTTTTTTGCTAATAAACGACAGATTAATGATACAATTAGAGAGCGTTCTACAGCAAGAAATAAAAATGTAGCTTTAGCAGCGGCAGGTGTTGTATTTTTACCTGCTCTGTTTTTTATGGATCCTAAATCCAGTGAAAGCAATGAAATTTCGGCTTTAAATAATCGTAATGCTGTTTTAAGTGATCTTGCACGTATAAAACGTTGTAAAATAGTACAGTAATTTTTTTTATTTATTATATGTAATTTTATTATCACTATTTTTGGTCTTTAAGGAATATACTTTAAAGACCAAATTTTATTTTAAAAGTAAATTGTATGATATAAATATGATGATGTTTTAAAGTAGGGTTTTCTTTTGGGATAAAGGATTTATCTTCTGTATCATGTTATCGCATAATATATATTATGGAACTTTTTAGAAAGGGCGTATTTTAATATATAAGAATAGAAGTTTGATAATTGAGGTGAATATCTTTTACTTATTACTTAAAAAACTTTTTGATGACTTTTCATAATGGTTTTTTATTTTTTACTCTTTTTAAAAAAATCATCATAATTTGTAAGATAATAAAAGCTAAAAATAATATTCCATGAAACAATGGTACAAAAGGCTGATAAATAAAATCGGAATAATATATTGCTATTGTTTCAATCAATGCGGCAACACACCATAAAATAATGCCCCATAGTGAATACATCCAAAGACCAATTAAAGCAATAGGATAGAGAATAGCCAATATAGCTGATGCAAATTGCCACTGCCAAGGCATAAGGTCAAAACGCCATAAAACACCTGGAAAGACCCCCACAAGGCGTATCCAATAAAAAATACCTAGAACTAAGCAAATAAGTGCCAAAAACCGTAAGTAACAGTTATAGATTAAATTGATTTTTGAAATCTGTTTGTGTGAATTATTTTTCACAATAATAACTCTTGTTCAACAGGTTGGAAGTAAGAATCTACCATTTCATCTGTCACATTTGAAAGTTTATCTGGCTGCCATTGAGGTCTTTTATCCTTATCGATTAACATAGCACGTATACCTTCATAAAAATCATGTGAATAAATCATATGATGCGCTATGCGGTTTTCAATTTTCATACAGTCTTCCAACGTTTGAGATGAATTTTGTTTCATTTGTTTCCAAATAACTTTTAAACTTGTCGGAGAACGTGACTGCAAAATATCATAACATTCTTTAGCAAATAAAACATCTTCATTGCTTTTTTTATGTAGCAACTCAAGACATTCTTCTAAGCTGTGGGCACTAAAACAACTGTTAATAATACAACGTATCTCATGACTCGTTTCATAATCTTTTGTAATTGCTCGCTGGTTTAAAGCTAAAGTGGGATCTCCTTGCTCAATAACAGCTTTTCTAACCCTATCGAATTCAATTTCAGAAACTGCATGTGTTGCTAATCCTAAATTTAAGCAATCTCCCCACTTTATGCGTGCGCCCGTTAATGCAAGATAGATGCCAAAATGATTGGGAAGAGATGGTAAGAAAAAACTTGCACCTACATCTGGGAAAAACCCAATCGCACCTTCTGGCATAGCAAAAACTGTATTTTCTGTAACAATTCGATGCGAACCATAGAGAGAAATACCTACCCCTCCCCCCATCCAAATACCGTTTAAGAAAGAAATGTAGGGTTTTGAAAAATGTTTGATATAAGCATTTAAGCTATATTCATCCCTAAAGTATTGACAAGCAGAGGCACTTTTCCCCATATGATGGATTTCCACAACATCTCCACCAGCACAAAAAGCACGACCCTCCCCTTCAATTAAGACACAAGAAACATTGTCATCTGTTTCCCATGTTCTGAGAGCTTTTCTTAAAGCTGAAACCATTCGTTGATTAAGAGCGTTTAATGCTGAAGGACGCGTGAGCTTTATAATACCAGCACATCCTTCTTTCGTAAAAGAAATATCATCACCTGCTCCAAAGTCAATTTGCATCTTACACCCTTTTAAAAACAACTATTTCATTGTTTTTTTATATTCCCCCCCCCAAGTTGAGGAAATATTTGCATGATTGCACCAATACAATATATATAAATTCCTGTCACCGAAATTCCTATTTTAACCCAATACGGAGCCTCTAGTTGATAAAAGAAGGCAGAAACACCAAAAACACACCATAAGAGAAAAATGGGAAAATTAACTCTACGTAAACGAAGGACTCTTACTGGATGAATAAAATAAATTGGTAAAAAAGATATAATCGCCGATAAAACAATAATGATAAAAGTAATCCACTCTCCTGGCCTGACGACAAAAAGCGTAAAAATCATCATATTCCAAACAACAGGAAATCCTTTAAAAAAGTTTTCTTTGGTTTTCATACTAGTATCTGCATAATAAATAGCAGATGAAATAACAATGATTGCACTCAATGAAAATGATAACCCTACCCCCATAAAACCACTTTGATAGAGTGCAAAGGCAGGAATTAAGACATAAGTCACGTAATCAATAATATTATCTAACAGCTCTCCAGACCATGTTGGAAGAACGTATTTAACATCAAGTTTGCGTGCAATTGGTCCATCTATACCATCAACGAGAAGGGCAAGCCCAAGCCAACAGAACATAGCTGTCCATTCTTTTTGAGAGGCTGATATAAGAGAAAGAAACGCTAAAAATGATCCCGAAGCTGTTAGTAAATGAACGGAAAAGGCCTTTGCTTGTGGCATTGTTACTTTTTTATGGCGTAATAATTTAGCATTTGTTTTGATTTTCTTTGTTAGTTTACGTTTCAAGGTTTTCTTATCCTCGTTTTTAAAGTCTTCAATCATCTATCAATACGCCATTTTTTACCGATGATATAACTCAACATTTTAAAAAATCATAAAAAGGTTACTTTTTTATATCGCATTATTTATTACATACTATAATAATAGAAGAGCTTCATATAATAAAAAGAGAGTGATCATTTGGAAATGTTAAAATATTTTCTCAATGGAGAAAGGTTCAAACAGTTGTGATCTTTGAAAAAAACGAGCATAGAGATATTGCTGTTATTGGTGCAGGTCCTGTCGGAATGTTAGCTGCGCTGAGTCTTGCACATGAGGGGCTTTCTGTTTTTCTTGTTGGGCCCCCTGCTCATACAGATGAGTTACGAACAACTGCTCTTATGATGCCTGCAATACGCATGCTTCAAAAACTCAATATTTGGGATAATCTTCAAAAACATGCAGCTGCTTTATCGTCCATGAGAATTATAGATATAACTTCTAGAATTGTGCATGCTCCTACGGTACATTTTTCTTCTGCTGAAATTGGTGAAAAAGCTTTTGGCTATAATATACCTAATGTAAAATTAAACAGTGCTTTAGTCGATGCTGTTACACATACGCCTAATATTACAAGATTTGTTTCTGCAGCCAAATCTGTTCATCATACAAAAAACCATGTATGTATTACTCTTGCTGATTGTAGAGTCATTCAAACACCACTTGTTGTTGCAGCCGATGGGCGTCACTCTCTTACACGTGCCGCAGCAGGGATAAGTGTCAAACAGTGGAATTATCCACAAAAAGCACTTGTTCTCAACTTTTCTCATGAGTTTTCTCATCAAAATACATCAACTGAATTTCATACAGAACACGGTCCATTTACACAGGTTCCACTACCAGGACGAAGATCTAGTCTTGTATGGGTTGTTCATCCTTCCCTTGCTGAAGAATTATTGAATATAGAACCAAAAACAATTGCAAAAATGATCGAAAACAAAATGCAATCAATGCTTGGAAAGCTAAGCTTAGAAACATCAATTCAAGCATGGCCGCTTTTCGGACTTCTTTCTCATCATTTTGCTGCTAACCGAACAATTTTAGTCGGTGAAGCCGCTCATGTTTTCCCCCCTATTGGAGCACAGGGATTGAATTTAGGATTGCGTGATGTCCAAACTTTAATTGATATTTTACCCAATAAAATATCCAACTCTAACACTGAAATGATTGTTGCACATTATAACAAATGCCGCAAACCAGATATATTAATCCGAAGTGGAGCTGTTCATACACTGAACTCTGCTCTACTTTCTCATATGTTGCCTGTTCATATCATACGAAGCATTGGGCTTGGTTTGTTACATAGTTTCCCGCCATTACGTAATTTATTTATGCGCGAAGGAATGTATCCCGGTTATGGATTCAAGGAAATTATGCAAATATTTCCAACAAAATCATCTAAACAACTCTACTAAGCAATAATGGATAATAACGTAAAATAAAAAATAATAAATTGCATTTTTAATCATATCTATTACTGATGTAAAAAAATATTTTTGTTCTTTCTAAGAAGTAACAAATTATATTAAAATAATTAATTATATTTATTTAATTTATTTGTAATAATAATATGTATAATTAATATAACTATACATTTATTTTTTATTAAATAATTATTATATATATTAGTATATTGATATGAAATAAGATAAAACTGAATTATATACTACAAATTAAATAATAAATATATCTTGCTAAATCATAGCTGTTAAATTTAGAACTATAAAGAAAATGAAAAACAGTTTTATTTAATCAATATATTTTCAAAACTTTTTATTGTTAATTATAATATTAAAAATAAAATCATCTTTGGAACCTGTTAGTAACACAGAGGTTAATGAAGTGTTGTTTCAACAAATGGTAATAAGATGACACTAAATAATTTTTTGAAATTAAGTACTTTTTTTATAATGATTGCATGTGTCTCGTTGATAGTCACGACTTCAATAAGTGAAGTTTTCCACCTTCCTTATTGTCAAGCCTTTACCTATAGCTCTACTCAAAAGGTCACTAAAATAGGTCAGAACTCATTTACTGCTTCACAAGTTAAAAATTGTCTTATGCAAAATGGTTTTGAGAATATTAAACGATTACGCTTAGATGACAATGGTATCTGGCGTGCTTTGGTAAAATTTAAAAAGTCCCATTTTTTCGTATCCGTTGACTATTCAGGAACAGTTAGCATTCAAAATGAGAGAAAAGAATATGATTGATTTTAAAATTTACAGCAACGTTTCTTTTTACAGCCGTAAGAAAAAAAAATTAAAAAAGTGCCGCCATTCTATTAAAGAATTTGCTTTTATTGGCGGTTTAAATGGTAGCCTATCAGGAGCTATCGCGGCAACTCTTGCAACTTATGGTTATATTGCTCTTCCAGGATTTGGTCCAATTATTGCAATGGGTATAAGAGTAGCACTTTCTTCCGGAATAATAATAGGAGCACTGATAGGATCAGGAATGGGAGGGAGTGTCGGTATATGCTGTATTTTATGGGAAATTTATACGAATCATAATAATTCTTTCTCTTATAAATTTCATAATAAATAGAAACTCCTCGTCATTTTTTCTATGAAAAACAATTAAATCATCAACAAATTATATGTTATTTTTTTTGATGAAACGATCATCATATTATAAATGAAATAATAGCTAACTTACTAGAATTCCTTATTATATCTCAAAAAGTAGATTTTTTAAAAGCATCTCTTGAAGAAATGTAAGTGAGATATAATTATTCATCCATAAAGCTGTATTTTTTATAGATCAAAAAATAAAAATTATGTTCAGAAATATATAAACATATTTTAATTTATTTGCTCTTTATAAGAACTAATATTTCTATGTAAATTATTTTTCTTAAAGTTCAATTTAAGACACTTATATAAGATATAATTAGTATAGATTATTATTTATAGATAATAATCTATTTAAAGGTAATTATAAAGGTATTTTATGAAAAAAATATTATTATCATTATTGTTTTTTATGGCATTTTTAATTCATAAAAATTCTGCATTAGCACTATCAAAACAAATAAATATTTATAAATTAGAAAATAACAATTCCAAAAAGGCTATTGGTAGCATTAAAATTGAAGAAAATACATACGGTTTAGTTTTCATACCCAATTTATCTACTTTACCAGAAGGGATGCATGGTTTTCATGTACATGTAAACCCTTCATGTGATACAAAAGATGGCATAATAGGTGGAAGCGCGGGTGGACATTATGATCCAGAGCATACTGGGAAACACTTAGGACCCTATAATATCAATGGTCATCTTGGTGATTTACCGGCACTTTATGTTGATAAGCAAGGAAATGCCGTAATGAGCGTTCTTGCTCCACGATTAAAAACAATCTCTGAAATTAAAGGGCGCTCATTAATAATTCATTTAGGAGCTGATAATCAATCAGATAAACCATTACCGCTTGGCGGAGGTGGAGCACGTTTAGCGTGCGGTATTATTGAAAAATAAATAGAATATTATGTTACACACACTCTCTTGAGCATAAGATATGATAGAAATTTATTTTTTAAATCCATTTCAAGAAATGAAATAAACTATGTGAATATTTTATAAAATTGATATTTCTTTTTAAATATTTAATGCAGAGAATAAAGAACTTAATAATAATCAGAACGAACAGAAATCGGAAACAAGGAAAGAGCAGAATAAATTTTCTGTAAGAAACTTCAGTATAAGGAGGAAATTTTTTCAATGCTTGATGTTATGTTAAACAGAAACAACAAAGTTTAATTTTACTTTCTACAATACAAAATATGTAATGAATTATAATCATTAAATCTAGTATCTAATGGGATCACATCTCTTGCACAAAATAGAACACTCCAAACAGAATTTCCACACGCCCCTTCCCTATCGCCTCTCTCGTGAGATGCACGAAAACAACCTTGATTGATTAACACCAATATAAGATAGTTTAAAATGATTGAATGCTATGATATTCAGAATTCTCATTTAAGTCAAAAATACCAATTATCATTATAAATCAATGTATTACCTAAATATAATCATCAAATAAAACCATGAAAGTAATTTTTTATCACTCTACAAAAAGAGCCTTTAAACAATAGAGCTTTTTTAATACTCCTCATGGATCCGTATGATCCCAATCCAATGGACGCATTTCACCAGTTTGATAAAATTGACGAATGAGTTTAATATAATCAAGAAAGTCTTTATTTTCTACCACTAATCTATTAGCAGTATCCCAATCAATATCACTACGTTCTTTCGCTGGAATTATGATCTCACTCTCGGAAGAATTTTCTTTATCAAGCCTTATAAATCCAATTCCATGCAAACTTGAAAGCATCCGAAGCTCTTTTAATGTATCAATACCTTCAATTTCACTCGCAACTAAATAGCTCAAATTAGCCCATGAAGAATTGCTAACTGTTTGAAAAAATGCTTTCCGTAAATTTGAACGATTAATGAGAATTTTAACTTCAAAAGACCAAAGCTTCGTCTTTTTATCAAAATATTGCAAAACACAGTCTTTGATTTCACGATTCCATTCCCTGCTTAAATCTTGTATCCCTACGAGATCCGGATAAAGCCATTTATTGCCGCCTGCACCATGTTTATTACGAGAACATTTCTCATTAATGCGCTTGCTGTAAACTGCAAGCTCTGACCATAAAAATTTAGATACTAATGGATAAAGATCACGCTCTTTAACAGAAGAATCTCTACTTTCTTCATTGTCCTCTACTGCATCAATTTCAGCGCTATCTGTTTGTTTAGTAAAATAATACTGCCGTGGTCGTCCTTCAGTGGTTTTAATTTCTGGATAACGCTTTTGTAGCTGAGGACGTTTTGCTCCTATTTCAGCGACAATTTGCTGAATAAGAGCTGCATCACTGTTAAGGGGAGTGATTATTGCGGTTGAACGCTTTTGTTTTTGGTGGCATTTTTCTGGATAATTCTCAAATATCCATTGAGCAATTTCTCGAGCTGTAAATTTTTTTGTCGGGTTTTTCTTTAAAAAATTAAAAACAGTGTTTGTTAAATTCAAAGTCATATGTAAAGTAGCCTACTTTTATCTTCTGGATATTCCATTATATTCAGATATTTCAAAAGAGAACACAACAAACTGTCTATTTTTTTTGAAAAAAGCTGTCTATAAAATTAAAATATTTTTTCTGAATTTGTGACTACAAATTCAAGGTTTTGTTTCATATAAAGAAAGTAAGCTTCTATTTTATCAAAAATCATAAATGGGCTGAAAATCCCCATAAAAAAGCATAATATTGTATAATTTCCCTATAAATTTTTCCTTTTACTTTAAGTTAGTTAGAAAAAAATAATAATTTCATGATTTAAGAATTAGCTCATATTCTTAAATTAATGGTGCAACAGGGAACAAAATTAAAAATAATATTCAAACATTTGATTATTTCTCGCATCGACCAGTTAAAAAACTTATGTTTTTTTAAAGCAAAAAGTTATGTGCTCTCAAGTATAGATTCTGAAATGGTAAATTCTGCACATAAACCTTCAAAACTACTATTTGCTTTAATAGCATCATGGGGAATAAGAACATAATACCATTTTTTACCACCGTAAGTAGCTGCATAATGCGTTGCATGACAACACCATTGAACTGCAGCTTGTTTCTTTTTTAAAACAATAGCGTTTTGTATTTCAGAAGCTTTTTTAGGTTCACAAAGATATTTGGCATCCTTCGTTTCTACAACAAAATCTGGTTCATAGGCTGATCCTTTATCATATTCTATCTTGAAAAAACCTCGAGCGGGTTTCATCCATTTCAATACTTTTGCATCGTCTTCTAATATTTGAGCAAATCGTAATTCCCCTTCTACTGAGTCAAACTTTTGCAAAGGGTAACAACATTTCCTAAAGCCGCTGAATATAAGTTTTTTAATGTCTCTTTTAATGGCAGGAATATTACGAAAATCAATAGGAGATGTTCCTTGCGGCAAAACATAATGGATAGGTGTTAAAGTTGTAAAACCTCGTGTAACTTTAATCTCATAATCTTTTTGTGTTTCCCATTGATGTTCTCTTAATTGCGCAACAATAAAAGTATTAATCTTATGCTGATAGTGAATTAATACGTTCTCAACAGCTATATCATTGGGTAAATAAGATTGAAAATGCTCTACCATCTGACAAGCCAATTTTCGTAATAATGGCGTATGGCTATCATAATCGATAAAATCATTATCAATAAAACCACGAATGATGTAATTTTCAAGATGAGGTTCTTTAATATATTTATCTTTAGAAGTGAGAAAAATGCTTTTATGGGTACGCAATTCTCGAATTAAAAGTTCTTTACTAACAGGTTGCAAATTTAAACTTTCTAGATTCTCCAAATCAAAATCAGAAAAACCATAAGTAACCTCACGCGAAGGAATGAGTACAATATTAGGAATATCTATGATCAGTTCTGGTAATTGTTTTGTCAGAATTGTAACCACTTTTGACACAAGAGACTTTTGTGCTAGCGGTATAATACTCATAATTTTATTATTCATTTTTTCTTGTATCGGTGCAGAACAAAGCATTTGAGAACTTGGTAAATTATCATTTTCTTTAATAATATCCCATGCGATAGCAGCAATTTCTTGTTCTTCAGAGGTTAATGTGGGTGAATCCGTATTACGTAACATGATACCGTGTAAATCAGATGTTCCATTTATATCGGAATGACGTGTTACTATCGTTTTTATAAATAAAGCTTCTGCTTGACTTGGAACTGTCACTATATCCGATTTTTCAGAGGATATATCACCCCCTGTTCCAATCTCAATATGCTTTTTTATAATTGAATTCGGATCGTTCGCACGATCAATAATATCTTGAAAACGATCATGCGCAATGATTGTTAAACGATCAATAGATTCTATGCCTGTTCTATGCCCATAAGGCAAACGCAATCCACGCCCAATTGTTTGTTCTGTTAAAATTTCTGAAGCCGATGCACGCAACGGTACGATAGTATAAAGATTGCTAACATCCCATCCCTCCTTTAATTTATTAACGTGAATAACAATTTCTGTTGGCTCATGAGGATTCTCAATCACAATGAGTTTTTGAATATTTTGATCTTCCTCTATATTTGACTGTTTTGTATGAATCTCTATAACTTTTCCCTTATAAGCTCCTGCAAAAAAATCATCTGATTCCAATAAATCACGCAATTTCTGTGCATGATTTGTATCTTGAGCGACAACTAAAATAAAAGGCTTAACAAATTTTTTGTTATAATCTTTGGCATAGGCAATTAAATCTGCTTTCACGTTTTCATGGGCATGAATTGCATCTTGTAATTTAATATGTTCTAATTGTTCAGATGTATAATTTTGAGGATGAAAGTCTTTACGTGTAGCAACAGCAGGCTCTTTTACAAAACCATCTCTCATAGCCTCTGCAAGTGAATAACTGTAAACAACATTTTTAAAATCTACAGGTTTTGCACCTATTGTTTTCGGTGTCGCTGTAAGTTCTATTCCTAAAACAGGTTTTAACTCATTAATTGCTGCTGCACCAGCAGACGCTCGATAACGATGCGCTTCATCCATTAACAAAACTAAATCAGGAAGATTTACGAGATAATCAAAATAACTTTCACCAATCGTTTCTTGTAAGCGTTTAATTCGCGGAATACTAGATTTTAGTGTGCCTTTTTTATTATCCGTTGTATTAATTTTAGAAATATTAAAAATATTGATAAAGGCCGTATCCCGATTTTCAAACAAACGTTTTTGTCCGTAATAGTGGTGTTCATCAGCGCGAATACCTTTACCACTTTCATAATCTTCACCTGTAATAATAATGGGTCTATTTGCAATGAATTCACTTATTCCACTGAAAACATACTTCGGACTTTGAGGACTAAAATCCTGTTTTAATTTTTCATAAATAGTCAAGTTTGGCGCTAAAACAAAAAAATGTCGGCTACGACCTGTTAAATAAAGATAGCTAATAAAAGCTCCCATAAGTCGCGTTTTTCCAACTCCCGTTGCTAAGGCAAAACAAAAAGAGGGAAAGCTTCGTTCAAAATCTTGTACAGAAGGATAGAGACTTTTTATTATTTCTAATTTCGAAACTAAATCAGCATTTTTAGAAAGCTCTATATTTTCTAAAATTTTCACCAAAATATTTAATGATTCACGTTGAGGATCACGCAACGATAAGCGAGCTGAAATCCTTTTTTCAACACTGTTCATAAAAAACTCCGCTTTTTATATATTATTCAAATAGATCTAATTCTTGTTGCGCAATATCTTTATCTTTGTCGCTTTCTTTTACCACAATCATTGGTTCAAGATTGGCTACATTTAAACTATAATCATCCCTTCCCCATTCGCATTTTTCCAATACTGCACGGGGGATTTTTGTAAGTGTAAGATTCTCAAAGGATGATGATTTTGTATCAAAGGCTGTACAACAAATCAGCAGGGTCCGATGAGAGCCCACTTCTTCGCTCATGATACGGAGTTGTTCATGGGTCATGGCGCTCGTTGTGACATAAATATAATCCGTTTCCGTTGAATATCCCTGCATCCAATAATGATTTTCATCCGGCGCATAGGTAAATCCCATATGTTTGCACATAGCTTCTGAAAGCATCGCAGCATTATATTCGCGGCTAATAATCCATTGTCCCCATGGATCTTTCTGCAACAGAGAAGGTGCAAGGCGATAATAGCGAAATCCACCGCCACCTTGCCAATTGATACTTTTAGAAATTCCCCCTTGATCAGTTCCATCAATTACTTGTTTTAAACGAGGAATAATGTGCGTATGACAATGTTCACCAAGTTCAATCATAATCCACTTGCGGCCCATTTTATGAGCAACAGCGCCGGTCGTACCAGAACCAGCAAAGGAATCCAAGACAAGATCACCAGGGGTGGTGGCAAGTTGAATGATGCGTTCCATTAATCGCTCAGGTTTAGGAGTTGTAAAAACATTATCAGAATTAAAGGCTTTGACTTCTTTTTTGGCGTCTTGGTTGTGCCCTACTTCCGTATAGGGCCAAATCGTCATTGAAACCATGCCATTCTTTACTTCTGATAAAAAACGCTTCAAAGAAGGAACATTGCTTCCTGTGGGGCCAAACCAAATACGATTATCTTTCAATAATTCAGAGAATTTTTTCTTGCTAAAACGCCAGCTCGTTCCAGCAGGAGGATTCACCTTGCGTCCAGAAGGTGTGATGATTTCATAAATGTCCTTAGGTGTTACTCTTTTCACGGATAAATCTCCCGATTTCCATAACCCACGAGGATCATTATCAGGATTTTTATAGCGCGCATCCATATCGCTTGAACGAGGAAGTAAATTAGGGCGCCAAATCGTTTTGTCTTTGGCATAAACCATTATAAAATCATGGTTATCGGAAAGCCACTTTGTATCATTCTGTGGGGCATATTTCTTTTGCCAAATAATATTGTTGATGAAATTTTGGCGACCAAAAATTTCATCCATCATCACTTTTAGATAGGCTTGTTCATCATCATCAATGGAAATCCAAATACTTCCATCTTCCGCCAGTAAACGATGTAACAATTCTAGCCTGTCTCTCATAAGGCTGAGCCATAGGGAATGCTCCAAACCATCTTCATAATGTTCAAAGGCATTGCCTGTATTATAAGGTGGATCTATGTAGACACATTTTACCTTCCCCGTATATTCTTGCTCAAGTGCCTTGAGTGCGAGTAAATTATCACCAAAAATAAGTTTATTATCAAAAATATCCTGTGATGATATTTGATGCGCGGCATGATAAGATTTTTCAAGATCTTCTAACAATATACGAGGTTCCAGTTTGGGGCGTTTTTCTTTTCCAATCCAGTTAAGTTCTAATTTTTGTTTATTACGGCTCATTCGTAACCTGCCTCGTTGATATTTATCCAAATAGATCTAATTCTTGTTGCGCAATATCTTTATCTTTGTCGCTTTCTTTTACCACAACCATTGGTTCAAGATTGGCTACATTTAAACTATAATCATCCCTTCCCCATTCGCATTTTTCCAATATTGCACGAGGGATTTTTGTAAGTGTAAGATTCTCAAAGGATGATGATTTTGTATCAAAGGCTGTACAACAAATCAGCAGGGTCCGATGAGAGCCCACTTCTTCGCTCATGATACGGAGTTGTTCATGGGTCATGGCGCTCGTTGTGACATAAATATAATCCGTTTCCGTTGAATATCCCTGCATCCAATAATGATTTTCATCCGGCGCATAGGTAAATCCCATATGTTTGCACATAGCTTCTGAAAGCATCGCAGCATTATATTCGCGGCTAATAACCCATTGTCCCCATGGGTCTTTTTGCAACAGAGAAGGTGCAAGGCGATAATAATGAAATCCACCGCCACCTTGCCAATTGACACTTTTAGAAATTCCCCCTTGATCAGTTCCATCAATTACTTGTTTTAAACGAGGAATAATGTGTGTATGACAATGTTCACCGAGTTCAATCATAATCCACTTGCGGCCCATTTTATGAGCAACAGCGCCGGTCGTACCAGAACCAGCAAAGGAATCCAAGACAAGATCACCAGAGTTGGTGGCAAGTTGAATAATGCGTTCCATTAACCGCTCAGGTTTGGGAGTTGTAAAGACATTCTTAGAATTAAAAACTTTAACCTCTTTTTTGGCATCTTGGTTATGCCCTACTTCCTCATAAAGCCAAATGGTCATTGAAACCATACCATTTTTTACTTCTGATAAAAAACGCTTCAAAGAAGGAACATTGCTTCCTGTGGGGCCAAACCAAATACGATTATCATTCAATAATTCAAAGAATTTTCTTTTATTCATAGCCCAACTTCTACCATTAGGAGGCATTACCTTGCGTCCAGAAGGTGTGATGATTTCATAAATATCCTTAGGTGTTACTCTTTTCACGGATAAATCTCCCGATTTCCAAGGACCACGAGGATCATTATCAGGATTTTTATAGCGCGCATCCATATCGTTTGAACGAGGAAGCAATTGAGGGCGCCAAATCGTTTTATCTTTGGCATAAACCATTATAAAATCATGGTTATCGGAAAGCCACTTTGTATCATTCTGTGGGGCATATTTCTTTTGCCAAATAATATTGTTGATGAAATTTTGGCGACCAAAAATTTCATCCATCATCACTTTTAGATAGGCTTGTTCATCATCATCAATGGAAATCCAAATACTTCCATCTTCCGCCAGTAAACGATGTAACAATTCTAGCCTGTCTCTCATAAGACTGAGCCATAGGGAATGCTCCAAACCATCTTCATAATGTTCAAAGACATTGCCTGTATTATAAGGCGGATCGATATAGATACATTTTACCTTCCCCATATATTCTTGTTCCAGCGCTTTGAGCGCGAATAAATTATCACCAAAAATGAGTTTATTATCAAAAATATCTTGGGTAGATACTTGGTGCGGAGCGTGATAAGATTTTTCAAGATCTTCCAATAAAATACGAGGTTCCAGTTTGGGGCGTTTTTCTTTTCCAATCCAAGTGAGTTCTAATTTTTGTTTATTATAACTCATGCGATCGCCCTTAAATTTAAACGCTTGTGAAAAGTAAACAGCTTATTCATGAATGGCTAGATTAGAGTCTCTTAACAATACTTTTAGTACCATCCGACAGCAATTTGAGCTTCTTCTGACATACAATCAGGTGTCCATGGTGGATCAAAAGTCATAGTGACTTCAACATATGAAACCCCTTCAACTGCACTAACTGCATTTTCTACCCACCCCGGCATTTCACCTGCAACAGGACATCCCGGTGCTGTAAGAGTCATTTCAATTTTTACTGAACGATCATCTTCAATATCAATACGATAAATCAGTCCTAGCTCATAAATATCAGCAGGAATCTCTGGGTCATAAACTGTTTTGAGAGCAGCAATAATATCATTTGTCATACGATCAATTTCGTCTGCTGGAATTGCTGATATGTAAGATTTTTTATTTTCGCTTACAGTTTCAACGGATTCTGTAGAATGACGCTCTTCAATTGATTCAGCCATTAAAAAATGTCCTTGTTTCTTGCAATGCTTCTACTAATTGATCTATATCCTCTTGAGTGTTATACATGGCTAACGATACGCGGCAAATAGATGCTAGACCAAAGCGCTGTAATAAAGGCTGAGCACAATGAGTTCCGGCGCGGATTGCAACTCCTCTTCTATCAATAAACATAGCGATATCATGGGCGTGAATCCCTTCAATTGTAAATGATATAATAGCTCCTTTATTGGGAGAATGACCATAAATACGCAATGACTCAACCATTTTAAGTTTTTCCTGCGCATAAGCTAAAAGGGACCTCTCATGGGCATGAATCGTGCTACAACCTTTCTCTTGTATATAATCAATAGCCGCTGCTAATCCAATAGATTCAACGATAGGAGGAGTGCCTGCTTCAAAACGGTAAGGAGGAGCATTATAAAAAACCTTATCGGTTGTTACCTCCTCGATCATTTCCCCTCCCCCTTGAAAAGGACGCATTTCTTCTAATCTATCTTCTTTACCATACAGAACACCAATACCAGTAGGTCCATAAAGCTTATGACCTGTAAAGACATACCAATCACAATCGAGATCTTGCACATCAACGGTTAAATGTACTGCCCCTTGAGAACCATCAACAAGAACCGGAATAGAATTTTGATGTGCTCGCTTAATAATCTCTTTAACAGGAGGCACAGTTCCTAATATATTGGACATATGCGTTATAGCAACAAGCCGCGTTTTTTCGCTTAAAGACTTTTGGAAATCTTCAATGTGCAGAACACCATTTTCATCGACAGGAACAAAAATAAGTTTAACACCTTTTTGTTCCCGAAGAAAATGCCAAGGAATAATATTTGAATGATGTTCCATAATCGTTAGAACAATCTCATCACCTTCCTTGAGTTTAGGCATAGCCCAACCATAAGCAACAGTATTAATAGCTTCTGTTGCATTTTTCGTAAAAACAATCTCCTCCGCTTTTTGTGCATTTAGAAAAACACGAACGGTTTCACGAGAATTTTCATAGGATTGCGTTGCTGCATTGGCTAAAAAGTACATTCCCCTATGCACATTAGCATAACTATAGTGATAATAATTATTCATTGCACTGAGTACTGATTGTGGTTTTTGGGCAGAAGCAGCACTATCAAGATAGGCTAATCGCTTTCCATAAACTTGATGGTGCAAAAGAGGAAAATCACGCCGAATTTCTTCTACATTATAAGTAAATGTTTGTACGTTATTTTCCATTTTTTCCACCTTAAACATTTTTTTCAAGCCATTTACCAATGATATTCTCCAAAATAATCTGAATATTATCTTGCTTGATGTCATCAATAAGCTCAGAGATAAATCCTTTGATTAAAAGTGCACGAGCCGTTTTAAATGGAATACCGCGCGCCATGAGATAAAAAAGATAATCATGATTAATATTAGCAACTGTTGCACCATGACCGCATGCAACATCATCAGCAAAAATCTCTAATTCAGGCTTTGCATTAAATTCTGCATCATCTGAAAGAATAAGGCTATTACAAGCCATGCGTGCATCTGTTTTTTGCGCTTTTTGAGAAACACGTATTATTCCTTGGAAAACACCAACAGCCTTATCTGTAACCACATTGCGTATAATTTCGGTTGATGTTGATTTTTCTTCCACGTGACGAACAGTCATTGTAAGATCACTATGTGTTTGTCCTGATAATAAATTTATGACGCGTAATTGAAAGTCAGATTCTTCTCCCTGTAATTCAATATCGATTTCTTGGCGATTTAATTGACTCCCTATATTAATGACATAAAGTGATAACTTCGCTCTTTGATCAAGAACAGCACAAAATCGACCAAATTGTGTAGAATTAAAATCACGATTGCGAATGAGAATCCACGTAACATCACTATCAGCAGCAACATTTAATGAAAATATTGAACTGACAAAGGTATCTTTATCATTGCCAACCTGATGTTCAATAAACATAACTTGACTATTTTTATCAACTTTTATATCCGAAAAAATATGAGATTGTCCCCCCATTTGTATATTTTGTAACTCAATGGGGATATTTAACTTTGTATTCTCAGGGATGTGAAAAAGCCAACCATCTGTAACAAAAGCTGTATTTAACTGTCCAATAAAATCTTCATCAGAAATGTTTTGATTTATCTGTAAAGAATTATCTTCTAATGCATCTGAAAGGCGTTTTACTGCAATATTGTCTATCTTTGACTCTATCGATGTTTTTCCATTGTTTATGGAGAAAACAGCACTTTCTGAAAGCAATGCATCAACCAATTGATTGTCTTGAACTTTTGAAAAATTGCTAATAGACTTCAGTAAGGTACGCAGATTGGTATAATGCCAACTTTCGATTTTACGGGAAGGAAGCCGTGTCGTTTGAAACTGCTCAATAGTTTTCTTGCGGATTTCCTGTACAGCTTTATCACCAGGTAAGTGGTTTACATACTGATTAAAATTACTGAGTATATTTTCTTCAACCGCTAACAAGTTTTGCTGTGCATTCATATTTAATAACCTCAAACCGCTTCCCTAATAAGATCAGCATACCCATTTTGCTCTAAATAAAGTGCTAAGGATTTATCACCGCTTTTGATAATTTGTCCTTTATAAAGAACATGTACCGTATCAGGAATAATATAATTAAGCAGCCGTTGATAATGGGTAATCACCAAAAATGAACGTTTTGAATCGCGAAGTTTATTAACACCATCTGCAACAATTTTTAGCGCATCAATATCTAAACCAGAATCCGTTTCATCTAAAATGCAAAGTGTAGGCTCAAGAAGTGCCATTTGTAAAATTTCAGCGCGTTTTTTTTCTCCACCTGAAAAACCTACATTTAATGGACGCTTTAGCATATCCATATCTATTTCAAGTTTGGCTGAAACTTCTTTAACACATTTTATAAATTCAGGAATTTTAAGTTCTTCGTCACCTCGCGCTTTGCGTTGAGAATTCATCGCAACTTTTAAAAATTCCATTGTTGCTACCCCTGGTATTTCCATTGGATATTGAAATGCAAGAAAAACACCATATGCAGCACGTTCTGCTGGATCCATTTCTAAAAGTGATTGTCCATTATAGAGAATATCTCCTTCTGTTATTTGATAATCATCACGACCAGCAAGCAAATAAGATAAAGTTGATTTTCCGGCTCCATTTTGTCCCATGATAGCGGCAACTTCTCCGTCTTGAACTGTCAAGTTTAAACCACGAATAATTTCTGTATCGGTTTCAGCAATACGGGCGTGCAAATTTTTGATCTCTAACATCATTTAATCCTGTTTTGGCTGTTTTTCAGATATCAATGCGTATTATTTTACCTTAGCATCCATCTACTTTTGTAATTACCATAGAGGTCATTTTTAGCATTATGTGCTACCGTTACAGCCTTGTTACATAAAGTCTTCTATTTATCTCATTAAATAAAATTATCCAACACTACCTTCAAGGCTAATACCAATAAGCTTTTGCGCTTCGACAGCAAATTCCATGGGAAGTTTTTGAATGACCTCTTTTACAAAACCATTTACAATTAATGCGATAGCTTCTTCTTCAGGAATTCCTCTTTGCATAACATAAAAAAGTTGGTCATCGGAAATTTTTGATGTTGTGGCTTCATGTTCAAACTGAGCTGTTGCATTTTTTGCTTCAATATAAGGAACTGTATGCGCACCACAATCATTCCCGATTAACAAACTATCACATTGCGTAAAGTTACGCGCATTTTGTGCTTTTCTATGCGCTGTAACTTGTCCTCGATACGTGTTATTTGAAAAACCAGCAGAAATGCCTTTGGAAATAATACGACTGGATGTATTTTTTCCTAAATGAATCATTTTTGTACCGGAATCAATTTGTTGATGACCGTTTGCAACAGCAATAGAATAAAATTCTCCACGCGCGTTCTCACCGCGCAGTAAACAGGATGGATATTTCCAAGTAATCGCAGAACCGGTCTCAACTTGTGTCCATGAAATCTTAGAGTTATCACCTCGACAATCTCCACGCTTCGTCACAAAATTATAAATACCGCCCTTTCCATCTTTATCGCCAGGATACCAGTTTTGTACTGTAGAATATTTAATCTCTGCATTTTCAAGCGCAATAAGCTCAACAACAGCAGCATGAAGTTGGTTTTCATCACGTTGGGGTGCTGTACACCCTTCAAGATAAGAAACATAGGAATCTTCAGCGGCGATAATCAATGTTCGTTCAAATTGGCCAGTGTTGCGTTCATTAATCCTAAAATAAGTTGAAAGCTCCATAGGACAACGAACCCCTTTGGGAATATAAACAAATGAACCATCTGTAAAGACAGCTGCATTTAAAGCCGCATAATAATTATCACTTATAGGTACAACTGTTCCTAAATATTCTTTAATAAGCTCAGAATGTTCAATAATCGCCTCTGAAATAGAACAAAAAATCACACCAGCACGTGCCAGTTCTTTTTTGAATGTTGTTACAACAGAAACAGAATCAAAGACTGCATCAACAGCCACCTGCCCCGATACAGACATACTGTCATCAAAAGTGGAGGGATCAGACTGTTTTCTTACTCCTGCCAAAATCTCTTGTTCTTTAAGAGGAATGCCAAGTTTTTCGTACGTTGCTAATAACTCAGGATCCACTTCATCCAAAGATTTTGGTCCTGTATGATTTTTTGGAGCAGCATAATAATAAAGCTCCTGAAAATCAATTTTAGGATATTCAAGACGCGCCCAATGAGGCTCTTGCATTGTCAGCCAACGGCGGTAAGCTTTTAAGCGCCATGTTAGCATCCATTCAGGCTCATTTTTTTTAACGGAAATAAATTTGATAATATTCTCATTTAAGCCTTTTGGAGCTTTATCGGTTTCAATATTGGTTTCAAAACCATATTTATATTGGTCAACATCTATTTCACGTACTTGGCGTATCGTTTCTTGTACTGCCGGCATAAATTTTCTCCATTTTTTGGCGTCAAAAACCGGTAACTAAAGTCTTGTTTTTTACAAGATTAAAGTAAGCAAGTTATCTCCTAGGCTATAGGTAAAGTGCAAAAATTTCAATCAAACTTATTTTATTTTTAAAATAATTCTAATTTTTATAACTTTCTGATGATAAATCTTCTCCTTTTTTCCTGCTTATAATTTGAGAAAAAAACGACAGAAAATCATCAATATCTTCAGAAGTTGTACCACGCCCTAGCGAAATGCGAATGGCACCATTTGGAACATGATACCCCATTGCCTCCAACACTTTGCTTTGTTTTACTTTTCCCGAAGAACAGGCAGAACCAGCTGATACAGAAAACCCTTCTAAATCAAAAGCAATTTGCATCGTTTCAGCTTTTATATTTTTCACGGTAAAGTAAGTTGTATTTGGCAAACGTTGAACTCTTTTACCAAAAATTTCAACATTTTTACTTATTTTTTGTAGTCCATCTTCTAATTTATTGCGTAAATATATTAATTGTTTTCTTTCTTCTTGCGTGAAACAATCAGCCATTGCTGCCCCAAAAGCAGCAATAAGGGGCAATGCTTCTGTTCCTCCCCGTAAACCTTTTTCCTGTCCTCCCCCGACAATAAGAGGATGTGGAGTGAGAAGATTACCACATGAAACAAAAGCACCTATCCCTTTAGGACCGCCAATTTTATGGGCAGACAGTATAAAAAAGTCTCCTCCTAACTGATGAATATCAACAAAATTTTTATCTACATATTGTGTCAAATCAACAACAAGAGTGCCTCCTAAATCGCGAACAACAGCAGCTATTTCTTTTAATGGTTGAACAACACCAGTTTCACTATTTGCAGCTTGAATAGCAACAAGAGGTAAACCTTTTGTTTTATCGTGAGCCGCTAAGAGTGATGTTAATTTATCTTGTTGAATGAGCCCATCTTGATCAACAGCAATGACGCTTATCAACTCTTTAGAAAAACGTCCTCCCTCTGCAACAGAGGGATGTTCAGTCGCTCCAAGGTAAAGATGAGAAAATTTAACTTTTGCTTTCCCAATATTGTAAAAGGGTGTTAACAAAGTCATTGCAGCTTCACTCGCACCAGAGGTAAATACCACGTGATCTGGATCTGTTTTAAGATTTTCAGCGATTTGCCGACGGGCCTTTTGCAACAAAGTTTTAGCCGCACGCCCTTCCTTATGAACCGATGATGGATTACCAAATATCTCTAAAGATTCTAGTAGCGCCATTCGTGCCACTTTTTTGAGTGGTGTTGTTGCGTTATGATCAAAATATCGGCGTTTTATAACCATTTTACATCGCAATCATTAATCTTATGAATTGATTAAAAAAATAGCGCAATTTTCTTGAAAAGTGCACTAAAAAAAGAATATCTAATAATTATTTAAGAGATTCTATGGTAAAAGTCGACCAGGGTCAAAGAGAGCCTTTTATTGCATTAAGGAGCATTTTATGCCAGAAATTATTTTTAACGGTCCTGCGGGTCGGCTCGAAGGGCGTTATCAACCTTCACAACAAAAAAATGCACCCATTGCGATCATTTTGCATCCTCATCCCCAATTTGGTGGAACTATGAATCATAAAATTGTCTATGACCTCTTTTATATGTTCCAACAACGTGGCTTTACAACTTTACGTTTTAACTTTCGTGGTATTGGTCGTAGTCAGGGTGAATTTGATTATGGAATAGGAGAACTTTCAGATGCTGCTGCTGCTCTGGATTGGGTGCAAACACAACATCCAGACTCTAAAAATTGTTGGGTAGCAGGATACTCATTTGGAGCATGGATTGGTATGCAGCTTTTAATGCGCCGACCGGAAATTGAGGGATTTATCTCAGTTGCTCCTCAGCCTAATGTTTATGACTTTTCATTTCTTGCACCTTGTCCATCTTCTGGACTTATCATTCATGGCGGTATCGATAAAGTTGCCCCTCCAAAAGATGTTCAAATACTTGTCGATAAATTAAAAACACAAAAAGGTATCATCATCACACAAGAAATATTGGAAGAGGCTAATCACTTTTTCAGTGGATGTCATGAAGAACTTATTGAGCGATGTGCCCACTATTTGGATAACCATATCTCCAATGAACTTCTCGCTCCTCCTTCTGAAGTACTTTCACTAACTTAGGAAAATACGATAGATTTATAAAAAATTAGCAAAAATCGTCCCTGATCATAACAAAGTATTTTTTCAGTCTATATTAAAACTTTTCTAAATTTTATTTCAGGATAGAAATGAGAGTAACAGAATACCTTTTTTCTATTACTAAGAAGGCTCTTTTTTAGCGTAAAAAAGAAATAATACCTGTGTTATTATCTTTATACTACCAATATGTCTCTTTCTCTTGTGAGGTGTGCGTCAGTTATGATAGATAACACATTAATAACTTATTATATAATCGCCTGTTATATACAATAAATGCACTCTTAAATTAGGAAATTAAATCTGTGTTTGCCTTTAAATCTGATTTTTTACATATTATGAGCGAACGTGGTTTTATCCACCAAATTTCAGATGAAAAAGGCTTAGATGATCTTTTTTCAAAAGAAACTGTAAGCGCTTATACTGGATTTGATCCAACAGCATCGAGTTTACATGCTGGAAGTCTTCTTCAGATTATGATGCTTTATTGGTTACAAAAAACGGGTCATCGCCCCATTGCTTTAATGGGTGGAGGGACCGGATTGATTGGTGATCCTTCCTTCAAAGACGAAGCGCGACGCCTTCTGACACAAGATGATATTGCTGCAAATATTGATGGTATTAAAAAGGTATTTGCTAACTATTTGACATTCGGTGACCGAGAAACCGATGCTTGTATTGTGAATAATGCTGAATGGTTATGCAATTTAAACTACTTAGAATTTTTGCGTGATGTAGGAAAGCATTTTTCTGTCAACCGTATGTTGTCATTTGATTCTGTCAGACTCAGACTTGAGCGTGAGCACTCTTTGTCATTCTTAGAGTTTAATTATATGATTCTGCAAGCTTATGACTTTGTTGAACTTTATAAACGTTATGGGTTGCGTATGCAAATGGGCGGCTCTGATCAGTGGGGCAACATTATTAACGGAATTGAATTAGGGCATCGTTTAGGAACACCGCAATTATATGCGTTAACATCACCATTGCTGACAACCTCTTCCGGTGCCAAAATGGGTAAATCATTGAATGGGGCTGTATGGCTGAATGCGGATAAGCTTTCACCTTATCAATTTTGGCAATACTGGCGCAATACAGAAGATGCTGATGTAACACGATTTCTAAAGCTCTATACTCCATTACCGATGGATGAGATTCTTAAACTTTCTCTATTACAAGGAACTGAAATTAACGAAGCAAAAAAAATTCTTGCAACAGAAATTACAGCAATGTTGCATGGACGCGCTCTTGCCGATGAAGCTGCAGAAACGGCTCGCAAAACGTTTGAAGAAAAAACTCTGGGAGAAAATCTTCCAACTGTTGAAATTAATTCCTCAAAATTAAAAAAAGGTGTTGGATTGCTCACTCTTTTAGTACAAGCAGGACTTGCTAAATCTAATAGTGAGGCACGCCGACACGTTCAAGGTGGGGGCGTACGTGTTAATGATCAAATTATTGAGGATGAAACACACCTTATTATTGAAAAAGATGTGACAGCAGAAGGAATCATTAAACTTTCTTTCGGAAAGAAAAAACATATTTTGATCAAACCGCTATAATCTATTGATTTCTCATTCATTCTATATTTATATCCATGATATTGATCTTTCTTACGCTTTCTTCCCTCATTTTTTAATTTAATTCTTATGACAGAATAATTTTATATGATGGCGAAAAAGTCTTTAAAATAATTCTATTTTAGAGAGTTGAAACTTTATTCCTTCTCTGTATGCTAGTGATTGATCTTTGCGCTTAAAAAGAAAGATAAAAAAATGATAAACTCAATGAAAGGTACTCTTGCTCCTGATTTTAATTTACCACGCGATGGAGGAGAGACAGTATGTCTTTCTGACTTTAAAGGAAAAACTGTTGTTTTATATTTTTATCCCAAAGATGATACCAGCGGATGCACAAGCGAAGCGCTTGATTTTACAAAATTAAAGACGAAATTTGATGAAATTGGTGTTGTTGTTATTGGAATCTCTCCAGATAATGTAAAAAAACATGATAAATTTAAAGTAAAACATGAACTTGATGTTATCTTGGTTTCTGATGAAGAAAAAAGGACCCTTGAAGCTTATGGTGTTTGGGTGGAGAAAAGTATGTATGGACGCAAATATATGGGTGTTGAACGGAGCACTTTTTTAATTGATGCACATGGAATAATAACAGAAGAATGGCGCAAAGTAAGTGTATCTGGACATGCTGAGAATGTTTTAGCTGCTGCAACACTTTTACATCGTAATGGTGACTTATAAAGAGAATGCTTGATTTATCTTAAAAAGCAAAAGTTTTCCTTCCCAATTGATATTAATTTTTCCAATGGTTTCAATTTTTATAATATATTGCTTTATAAGAACAACTGATTATTCTACATTTAAATTATCCTCCTGAATATCGTAAATTCTTCTTATTTTGAATGAATCAAAATCAATTCACTTGCATCCGTCATAGTGCAGCAGCATGTTTGAGACAACGATTGAAACGAAATGAGAGCTTTGTAAGCAACGCCAGCTTTTGTATGCCAAATAAGAGCAAGATATTGTGTATCTCTGTTTGTGTAATCTCTGAAACGGAAATACAGCCTAATTGTGGGAGAATTAAAGCCGTAAAGATAAAAACCATTTGCCACCTTTGCCATCATTCTTTAGTTCGGTTTTACGACTTTCAAAAGTCTCTAGAGCAATATCTTTTAAATAATGGAGATTGCTTATTATCTCACGCTTTTGTTTATCGCGTTCTTTAATAGGATCACGCCCCTCACGTAAAACAGAAGCGCCATTAGGGTGCACATTCACAAGCTTGTTTTAAAGAGACATCTGCCTCCAAAATCCATTTCACGACGACACCTCGTGAATGGTATAATGATAAATCTCCCATGAAATAATAAAAAATCCATTGAGCACCCCCATCTTTACGCTTGTGAAGAAACAAGCCGGCACCATCACACACTTTGCCAGCTCGTGGATGATTGAGATCGCTCCTAGTACTTAAGACAGTTCATAAGAGCCATTTTGAGTCCTTTTTTCTATAATTTTTATCCACACACTCATCCCGTTTGTTATGTGAAAGTAGTGATTTTGATTGATTCAACATAAATAAGTTTGAAATGAAAGAATCTTACGATATGCGGGATTCTCATTCAATAGGCAAAACAGTGAATTATCATTATAAATCAATTCGTTTATATAGCAGGATTGGCGTGTGAGAAAAAACTTGAAGAAAGGAAAAAAGAGAATACCTCTTTGAACCTCTCAAGTATCAAGAGCTACCGTAAATCACAACCTCAGTAAAATGAACAACTTAAGAAACAAATTTGCATCCTTGAAGGATGATATATAATTAATTAATATCTTCAATTTCTTTATCTTGTCCATAAATGCGTCGAGCAAGCGCTGCTTCTATAAATACATCTAAGTTACCATTAAGTACAGATTGTGGATCAGTATTTTCAATTCCTGTACGCAAATCTTTGACAAGCTGATAGGGTTGAAGAACATAAGATCTAATTTGATGTCCCCATCCGATTTCTGTTTTAGAAGATTCAGCAGCATTGGTTTCTTCTTCTCTTTTTTTAAGCTCTTCTTCATAAAGCCGTGCACGCAACATCGACCAAGCCGTAGCGCGATTTTTATGTTGAGAACGCTCTGTTTGACATTGAACAACAATACCCGTTTTTATATGTGTGATGCGAACGGCAGAATCTGTCGTATTAACATGTTGCCCTCCTGCTCCTGATGCACGATATGTATCAATCCGCACATCTGCCTCTGAAACATCAACCTCAATATTATCATCAATAACCGGATAAACCCAAATGCTTGCAAAAGAGGTATGGCGCTTTGCATTCGAATCAAACGGGGAAATCCGCACTAAGCGATGAACGCCTGATTCTGTTTTTAACATTCCATAAGCATTATGCCCTTTTACAAGAATAGTCGCTGACTTTATTCCTGCTTCTTCTCCATCATGAATTTCTAAAACTTCAACCTTCATTGCATGCTGTTCAGCCCAGCGCATATACATGCGTAAGAGCATAGAAGCCCAATCTTGGCTCTCAGTTCCCCCTGCCCCAGCATGAACTTCTAAATAGGTATCATTTGGATCCGCCTCTCCTGAAAGAAGCACATCAATTTGCTTTTTATCTATCTCACTTTTAAGATTACGTATTGAATTTTCTGCTTCAGCGATAATTTCAACATCACTTTCTTCTTCGCCCATCGCGATAAGCTCAATGCATTCTTCAAGAGTTTTTGTAAATGATAAAAGGCCATTAATTGAATCATCAAGACGTTGACGCTCACGCATCATATCCTGTGCTCGTTGCGCATCATCCCATAAGGATGGATCTTCCGCTTTTTGATTAAGATATTCGAGACGTTTTAGTGATTGATCCCAGTCAAAGATGCCCCCTTAGCAATTGAATTGCTTTCTGGATTTCATCAACTAATGTTTCTATTTCTGCTCGCATAATTTAACACCGTATTTTTTAATACTCTTTCTGGTTATGTCTCTTAGCATTTTATACAAATTTAAAAGCAGCTATCAGAAAATGGTAGGGTTTTATCATTCTATTTACGGAACCGACATTGTAAAAAATAGATAAAAACCATAACTCATGGCAAAAAAATTTATCGATTAATACAGCCCACCCGTCCCACTTTCAAGAGCTTTATTGACTTGTGGAGAAGTGGTTACTGCAGGAACACCTTCTTGAAAAGAATTCGTACTCCCAATGACTTGATAGATATCAGCAGGACCAGTCCCTGGTTTAAATGCTTCTATAATGACATCTTGATCTCCTCTTTCGGCAAGCATTCCTGTTTTTCGATTAATTGGCATTAAAATCATACCCTTTGGCATCTTAAAGGGAACATCTGGCTTCCCTTTAAGAGCATCTACCATAAAATCACCAAAAATAGGTGCAGCTAATGAACTTCCTGTTCCATTATATCCTAACGGAGCTGGTTGATCATAACCGACAAAAATACCAACGACAATGTCAGGAGTAAATCCCATAAACCAGACATCCTTAGAGTCATTGGTTGTTCCTGTTTTAGCGGCAATATGTCGATTAAGATAACGTAAACGTGCCGCAGTACCACGCTGAACAACCCCTTCCATCATCGATGTAATTTGATAAGCCGTCATAGGGTCAAGAACTTGATCTCGCTCATCAATCAATGTGGGCTCACTTTGATTATTCCATGAATTCGTATTACAATTTTCGCAAATACGATCATCATGACGATAAATTGTCTTCCCATAACGATCTTGAATTCTGTCTATCAGAGAAGGTTTAATAGAGCGTCCGCCATTGGCAATAACGGAATAAGCTGTAACCATCCGTAATACTGTTGTTTCACCAGCCCCTAAAGCCATGGGAAGATAAGGCTGCAATTTATCTACCACCCCAAAACGTTCTGCATATTCAGCGACAAGAGGCATTCCCATATCATTGGCAAGCCGTATTGTCATAAGATTACGAGAATGCTCAATACCGTAACGCAACGTTGAAGGTCCTGCAAAGGTACCACCATAATTTTTGGGTTGCCAAACTTCACCATTATATTGACGAACTTCTATGGGGCCATCTAAAACAACGGATGCTGGTGTATATCCGTTATCAAGAGCTGCTGCATAAACAAAAGGCTTAAAAGCAGACCCCGGTTGGCGGTAAGCTTGGGTTGCACGATTGAATTCAGATTCGGCAAAAGAAAATCCTCCCACCATAGCAAGAACACGCCCTGTATGAGGTTCCATAGCAACAATTGCACCTTCAACCTTTGGAATTTGTTGTAAACGATAAGTGTTGTTTGTATTGGATAGTTTTTCAACAAAAATGACATCCCCAACTTGCAGAACATGAGATAAGTTCTGAACAGTTTTTCGATAACCATTTTCTTTTACAACATGGAGAGCCCATTTTGAATCAGCTTCAGATAAAACAGCAATTTCCCGTTTTTGGGATAATATACCTGAAGCTTCGTGCTGTGGCTGTAAACCAATCTCTACTTTGTTGGGATTAGTAGAAAGAACAACAGCTAAACGCCATTCAGGAACATCACTTAGCCCTGTGATATTTGCAAGTTCTGTCCCCCAATCACCTTTCTCATCAATATGCGCATAAGCTCCACGCCATCCTTGCGCATGATCAAATCTAATTAATCCATTGTGCAAAGCACGTCGTGCAATAAGTTGTAAATGCGGATCAAGCGTTGTACGAATGGAAAGCCCACCTTCATAAAGTGTTTTAGCCCCATAGCGATGTATTAAACGACGCCGCACTTCTTCAGTAAAATAATCAGCCGCAAAAACATAGCTATCACTCCCACGTATTGTCACTCCTAAAGGTTTAGCTTTCGCTTTTTCACCTTGTTCACGCGTTACATATCCATTTGCAATCATACGGTCTATAACCCAATTACGCCGTTCAATAGCACGTTGTGTATTCTTAAATGGATCATAATTTGCTGGTCCTTTTGGAAGAGCAGCCAAATAAGCACATTGTTCTAGCGTCAGATCATTAACGGATTTATTAAAATAAGTCAAAGAAGCTGCTGCTATACCATAAGTGCCACGACCCAGATAAATTTCATTGAGGTAAAGCTCGAGAATATGATCTTTTGAATAAGTTTTCTCAATACGCATTGCTAAAATAGCTTCCTTAAATTTACGTTCTAACGTTGTTTCTGAACTTAAAAGGAAGTTTTTAGCGACTTGTTGCGTTATAGTTGATGCACCCTCTGGACGTCTTCCAGAACCAATATTACGAATATTATTGATCAAAGCGCGAGAAAGCCCTTCGGGATCTAAACCAAAATGATGATAAAAATTCTTGTCTTCAGCCGAAACAAAAGCATCTATAACAAGCTTTGGTATTGATTGAATCGGCAAATAAAGACGGTGTTTTGTTGCAAACTCTGCCATAAGACGACCATCAGAAGCATGGACGCGGGTCATTACTGGCGGCTCATAAAGTGAAAGAACTTCATAATCAGGAAGCGCATTTGCTTGACCACTGGTCATAACACCCCACATTATTGCACCACAAAGTCCAATAGCAACAAAAAAACGAAGAAGATATCTTAAAAAAATCATCATAAAAACGGCTATCGCTTTCTTAAGAATTAATCAAAGAAAAAATACGTTATACTTCAAACACACCAAGTGGATAACACCACAAGATTGAGATCAAGAGAAATTGTTTTCTATCTTTTATTTATACTAGGGTACACTAGAAGCCCCTATTGATACTCTATTTTCTCACAAATTTAAAGAGGCTGTATCATTTTCTGCCTATAATCAGCAAATTGACGAATAGAATGAGCAATAGAGGCTGCCATTTGTTTTCTCCAATGAGGATCATTTAATAACTTTTCGTCCTCTTTATTGGATAAATAACCTATCTCTATCAAGACTGAGGGTATATCTGAAGCTCTTAAAACTTGAAAATTAGCGTACCGATGTGGGTTATTAATCAAGTTAATATGATTCTTTGATAAACTTGAAATAACACTATTTGCAAAATTAACCGAAAATGTATGTGTTTCACGTCGTGTAAGATCCATCAAAATATCTGTAACTTCGAGCGTTTCATCTGCAGGCAAACCATCAAGCAAATCAACTTTATTTTCATTTTCAGCTAAAGATTTTGCAATGGCATCAGAGGCTTTGTCTGATATGGTATACACTGTGGCACCGCGAAGAGAATGTAGATCAATCGTATCCGCGTGAATAGATATAAAAAGATCAGCATCAAACTCTTGCGCTTTTTTAACTCTTTCACTTAGTCTTAAAAAAATATTGGAATCTCGTGTTAAAGCAACGGTAATATGAGAATCCTTTTGTAATTCGTCTCGCAATGCACGCGCAAAGTCTAAAGTCACATCTTTTTCTAAAATTCCAGTAACACCCCGTGCACCACCATCAATACCACCATGACCAGGATCAAGAACAACACGGAAATTATATGCTGGCATTAACTGTGTTTTTGTATCAAAATTGCTTCTTTGCTGTTTTTTTAATATCTCATCAAATTTTTCTTGTGTACTTTTACGAATATCAATCAGCAACTGCCATAAACCATTATTTAATTTTTTTACGACATTTTTTTCAACCACAAAAGCCGTTTTACTTGTCAAAATAATGCGTGAAGTCTGTATGTCAGAGAAAGCATAACGAACATCTGAAAGCATAACAGATAATGTATTCCGTTTCTTTAAAGGCGTATTTTGCATCGAAAAGTCAATTGTAGGTAAATTGATAACCAAACGTGCTGGCCTGTCCAAAATCTGTAAACGAACATTTGGTTTTGAATTAAAAACCGCAATAATACGCGTATGAACACTATCACCAATGGTTCGAAAATTAATAAGTCTCAGAGGATCTGCGGCTTGAACACTAGTTTGGAGTAGCAAAAAAGATAATAAAAAGTATGTGACGAGCACAATAACATCCCCATAAGCTGTTTTCAGCTTTTTGGTAAAAAAAACTTTTATCATAAGCAAAATACTCTACATTACCTTTGTAATAATTTATCTTGGTTACATAAAACGATACACCAATTTATCTCTATTTTTCAATAAAAGCTAAATAAACACCTCAAAATGGAATTAAGGTCATAAAGATATTATAATTATACATGATTTACATTGTTACTTGCCAAATTTACATTGTTACTTGCCAAACGCATGATATCAACATAAAAGAATATTTATGCTTCCTAGCTGATAATAGTCATCTAAATTATCTACAACTCATATTAAGTTGTCTTTAGGGGTTTTTTGTCTATTATGCGTTGAGACTTTTTTATGGATGAAAAATTTCTATGTTGTAACATTAGGATTGCATTACTTAAGATTCGTTGGTTCGGATATCCGAACTGTTTTAAAGATTATTTTACCGGAGACTTTTAAGAAATATGAGTCATAAAAAACAGATGGAAATAATGATGAGAAATGGTGTAAATGCAGTCATGCCTTTGCACGTGGTGTTCCGTCCTGTTTTTCTGGTACCTCCCTTTTATGGCAGACAGCCTTTTATGTTTACGAATAGTTATAGCATTCGTTTGAATAAAATTGTGCATGTCGCCTTCAGGATATTAACTTATGTCAAACAAAATGCTTATAGATGCCTCCCATCCGGAGGAAACACGTGTTGTTGTTGTTCACGGCAACAAAATTGAAGAACTTGATTTTGAATCAGAACATAGAAAACAGCTCAAGGGGAATATTTATCTCGCACGTATTACGCGTGTAGAACCGTCTCTCCAAGCAGCTTTTGTTGAATATGGTGGAAACCGACATGGTTTTTTAACATTTTCTGAAATTCATCCTGATTATTATCAAATTCCTATTGCTGATCGCCTTGCTCTTCTTGAAGAAGAAGAAAAAGAAGCTGTAGGAGAAAATTCTATAGATACCTTTACGGAAGAAGCAACTAAAAATAAAAAACGCTCCAGAAGAACAAAAAAAAGTGAAAAAAACAATGTTATAGCAGCCGATATTGAAAATGATATCACATCTGAAGCGACAATAATTGATAATACAGAAGAAGCATTAAATGCCAATATCTCTTACGATGAGATTGAAATGGTCGGTGCTGAGGACATCCGTGAAGAGCTCCCGATTTATCAAAGAAAACAAGGGCGCCAGTATAAAATTCAAGAAGTCATTAAACGACGTCAAATTTTGTTGGTACAAGTTATCAAAGAAGAGCGTGGTAATAAAGGTGCTGCCCTTACAACATATCTATCTCTAGCTGGTCGTTACTCTGTTCTAATGCCCAACACAGCACGTGGTGGTGGTATTTCACGAAAAATTACGAACGTACAAGACCGTAAGCGTCTTAAAGAAATCGTAAAAGAATTAGCCGTTCCAAAAGGTATGGGAGTTATCTTACGAACCGCTGGTGCCAATAGAACAAAAGCTGAAATTAAACGTGATTATGAATATCTTATGCGGTTATGGGATACTATTCGCACTTTGACACTCGAGTCAACGGCGCCATGCCTTGTCCATGAAGAAAGCAATCTCATCAAGCGTTCTATACGAGATCTTTACAATAAGAACATTAGTGAAATTCTTGTATCTGGAGACCAAGGATATCGTGAAGCGAAAGACTTTATGCGTATGCTCATGCCAAGTCATGCAAAAGTTGTGCAACCTTACCGTGATCCTACGCCCATTTTTGCAAGAAATAATATTGAAATTCAACTTGATAAAATGTTGCAACCACAAGTTTCTTTAAAATCTGGTGGTTATCTTGTTATTAATCAAACAGAAGCACTTGTTGCTATTGACGTAAATTCTGGCCGCTCTACGAAAGAATTCTCTGTCGAAAAGACAGCCTTACAAACTAACCTTGAAGCTGCTGAAGAAGTCGCGCGTCAATTACGCTTGCGTGACCTTGCTGGTTTAATTGTGATTGATTTTATCGATATGCTTGAAGAACGTAATGTGAAGCTTGTCGAAAAAAAATTAAAAGATTGTTTAAAAAACGATCGTGCTCGTATTCAAGTTGGTCATATTTCACACTTCGGCCTTTTAGAAATGAGTCGTCAACGTATTCGCATATCGGTTTTAGAAAGTACGACACAGCCATGCCCACATTGCGCAGGAACAGGAACTATACGTTCTGAATCATCAATTGCGTTACATGTCATGCGCTCAATTGAAGAATATCTTCTTCATAATTCGCAACATAATATTATCGTGCGCACTCCCGTAGCAACTGCGCTTTATGTATTAAATCATAAACGCAATATTCTTGTTAATTTAGAAGCTCGCTTTAAACTTAATATTAGTATTGAAGCAGATGATAGTATTGGAACACAACATCTTGTTATTTCTAAAGGCTCAATAGCAGAGAGAATTTCTCAATCTTCATTGGAAGGTGACAATAAGCAAGAAATTGAAGATTCTGTTTTCATAAAGAGTGAATCTATTGAAAATCCATCTCCCATTGAAACAAACCAAAAGCGTCGGCGCAAAAATCGTCACGGTGAAATTACTGATCATTCTCTCTCCAACGTTCATAAAAAAGAAGATACCTTGAATGATGATTCTTATCATCGAGGACGTCGTCGAGGACGTCGTGGTGGTCGACGCAATCAAGATAATAGTTTTCATCAGATTCGCGTTCCTTATGCAGAACCAGTGGGAGATTTTGCTAAGCAAGCTTTAGCAGAAATTAAAGCAGCGCATCGCAAACGTCGTGTTTCATCTGCTAAATCTTTTGAACTTGAAGAAACAAAAAATAATACACAAGCTCTAGGTATACAACAACAGAGTGAATCTAAAAAAAATGATACAAGTATTAAACCTAAAAAACGTAAAACACGTTCTTCAAAAGTAATAGAAAATCAACTTTCTTTAGAGAATGATCAAAATATTGCAGAACAAAAATCTCTTGAAGAAAAACCTACAACCAGTTCGGTGCGTAAAACTAAAACAAAAAAAGCAGACAAATCTATTCATGAGGTAGAAGATAAAGCTCTTGAAAAGAGTAAAAAATCAACACGTGGAACACGTAAAAAATCATCTTCTAAAGAGACAACGCAAGTACAAAAAATATTAGAGCAAGAAACTGTAATCGAGATGGAGGAAATTATCGAAACCTCTCCTTCCCAAATTGAAGAAACAATTAATCAACCCGTTGTTATTTCATCAACGCCTAATGATTCTTCCAAAACTGAACGTATTGGTTGGTGGAAACGCAGAATTCTTTCGAAAAATTAAGGATTTTAAAAAACCGCCACAGAAAACTGTGGCGGTTCAAATAAACAATTATAGAAAACGTTTTGACCAAATTTTATGGTGTGGTTTTATTACTTTTGTTTTGCTTTTTCTTGCTCAGCACGCATACGCTCTTCAATTTCTTTTTGTTTTGATTGAATAGCTTGCTGCAGCTTTATTTGTTCTTGTTGAAAATCTTTTTCTTCCATACCAGGACCGGTATAGGCTGCTGTAAATCCATTCAGAGAAAATTCAATAGGATTAGCTGAACCACGGAAATTAACTGTGGTTACAACCATTTTTGTACCACTTTTCATAGCTGCTATAAGCTTATCATCTAAAACATCATTGGCAATACAACTTGGTCCATTACAAATCACATAAGGGATTTTTTTAGAGAAATCATCACCAATTTTAATATGAACACCTTCTGGCAAAAAACGACCTGTCGGCACTTGAATGCCTATACGTTTTTCATTTTGCTTCCCTTTTATTTCAACAAGATTAAAAGCCGTTAAAGGTTGTCCCGTATTCGATAATACAGTATTCATTGTATTACAAATATCAACATCATGCTGCTTACTGCAAACTTTGTACCAACCTTGTGATAAAGTTTGCGCATTTGCAGAAATACCAGCTATAAGAAAAAGGGCAGCGGCTCCAACTAATACTGAAACAGCAGAATAAACATTTTTATGCGACATGATTAAGTTAATCCTTTCAACGCGCTTTTAAGTAACTTCAAAAAAATATTCAATATAATTCCAACTTAATTTATTAACTTATAATGAAATAACAATTAATTTTACTATTTTTACTTCAATATAAAAAAAAAAGTCAAATTTAGAGAAAAAATACGACGAGCCATTCTAATTTTATACACTCATATCATTTCCCCTCTTCATCACATTGGTATTTGATGCAATCTATCCATAAAACACCTCTGTGCATTTAAACTAAGATTACACAAACGAATCAATATTGCAATATTAATTAAAATAAACTCTAATACTACTCTAAAAAACTTACTAATTAAACTTTTTACATTTATTACTCTTCGTGTTAAGCTCATAGAACCTTAGAAACAGGTGTTGCAATGCATGAAGCTCCAAAATATCAGATAAATTTTACTGTTTTCCTTATGTGCCTTGTATGATACACAAAAACAAAATCATCTATGATATTATTGAAACATTTGATGAATTAAACCACTGATTGTCTAAAAATTCTGCCCTTGTTTACAAAACAATGGTGATACGCTTTTGTAATAAAAAATTTTATATTCTATAGCGTTTAACTAAACAGTTTAGTTTAAAAATACGCTACTAAAGAAGCGTTTTTTCTTAATTAAACAACACATTTTCTTAGAGAAAAAATCTATGACTGCTGAAAATATTTTATTTATAATAAACTTCCTTAAAATATAATAACATATTAATTTATAATAATAATTTATCTTTTTTCTATATTGTGTGAAAGATCCTAATAGCGCGAATCTCTCTTATTATTGAATCAATAAAATTTCTCCACTTGTACATCATAAGCGGAATTAGTTTTATAGATAAAACTACTAAACAAAAGAATAAAAATACCCCCTATGAATTATCTTACGTGCCCAAAGCCATAATAAATTTATGCTCATATATTAAACACCCATTATTGTACCTCTGTACAAATATCATCTCTCAGCTTTACAACGTGAATAAAAATATAGCTTTTATCAATTTATTTTAAGTTATTTCTCAAATAAAAGAAGCTGCTAAATTGTAAATTCTTTTCATCTTTCAGAACATCAAAGATATAAATCGTTAATGATTTAAGTTTTAAAAAAAATGAATTCAAAATATCATTTTGTTTCTGTATATAACACAACTTAGAGCTATAAATATTTCTCTTATCGTATTAATGAAACAAGATTTATGATATGAGATGTATCGTCATTAAAATAATTAATCAGATAAAAATAAAAAACTACAAACACAAAAAATTATGCATAAAAAGAAAACATAAAAAAGATATATGAGTTTATTATTTAATATATATTAAATCTTATATGATAATAACAATATATAATATCTTATATACATAAAATTACTTTATTATAAATTAATATTAAAAACAAAAAATTAAAATATATTTTACTAACATATTTTAAATATTATTTATTATATAATCTTAATTTATCTGTATTTATATGAGAAAATTTTTAATTGGATATTCTTATGGCATTATTTTTTATGAATTTTCTAAATTATACTGTTAAGAAAAATTAAGTATTTTTCTATTTTGAATATAATTCAACATAAATCAAACAATACTTTTTAATTGAATAATTCTTTAACATGAGAACGCATACGATCTATAATATTCTTTTTCTTGTTTGGCAGCATTATATTATGTACTTCTTTAATCGTTCTACAAAGCTCAGGTGCATTTTTAACAAACCAATTATCTTTTGTAAGACTATTTTTTATATCGTCAAATATTTGTTTTTCATAACTATAAGAGCCATCTGTTAGTAATTCTTTAATATCCCTGACTAAACTAGGACTTATTGAATTATTTGCGCCTTTAGCCTAACTAAAATCTTTATCTTTCCAATCAAAATCTTTGCGCAAAATAGCACCTATATCACTCTGCAATATATCCGCTAACGTGTTGCAAGCAATAATAAACATGAGATAATTTTTCATTATCTCATCATCACCTCCACTTTTCTCATTCATTCCCCATTCATTAAACATTTGAGTTTTTTTTAAATAATCTTTTGTTTTAATCAACTTTTCTTCATACTCCCCTACTTCGTACTCTCTCGCTATATGTATTCTAAAGATAATTTTTTGTTTTTTTTCAGCTAGATCCTGTAATTTCGAACCAAGATTATAATATTCATTCTTCAGAGTTTTCAGTTTTTTGTATAGCTTATTCCGTTCCTGCAAACGCTCATAGTACTCTGCTTTAGAAATATTTTTTTCCCAAATGTTCAAATGAGACATACTTTCTTCAATAAATTGTATGCTCTCTTTAATATTCTTTCTTTTGTTTTTTAAATGTTGGTATTGTTCATCAGAAGATAACTCAGCGTGAGCGTTTTTTACGCCATATATCAAAGTGAGTAATAAAAAAACGATAGTTAGACACTTTTGTAATGAAGAAAGCATGTTATCTTTACCAAATTTTTTCTTTCTAAAAAATTTACAAAAGCTTATTAGCTTATTATATGATAAGTGCTACTTATTGGAGTTAAACAATCTAATCTATTTTCTTAATTATATCAATACGTGTATAATAAAAACCAAATAAATATATAAATGGTTCTTTATTATAAACTTAAATTTTATTCTTATATAAAAATAAGTAATAGTTCTGAAATAATAAAGATATTTTTTAAACAGAATGTTGTTCTGCCATTTCGACAAGCTGTGTCATAATATTCGCTGCTCCAACAAGCCTTTCATCCGCTGTGGACCAATCACGAATAAGAGCGATACTTTGATCTGGACGAATTTTTGCCATCGAACCTTGTTTTCCAACCCACTGAACAAGAGCAACACTATTTGCGAAATAGTTATTACGAAACTGTATAACAATCCCCTTTGGTCCTGTATCTAATTTCTCTACATGCGCTTTTCGACACAATGTTTTGATATAAAAGACTTTAAGAAGGTGTTGAACCTCAATGGGTAAAGGACCAAAGCGATCAATTAACTCCGCTGCAAATTCATCAATTTGTTCTAAATCATCAAGTTCTGTTAAACGACGATAAAGTCCCATACGTAATGATAAGTCAGGCACGAAACTTTCTGGTATCATCACTGTTGTACCAAGAGAAATTTGAGGAGACCATTGCTTATCTTCATTTAGCTCTCCATCTTTTAATTCAGCAATAGCTTCTTCAAGCATTTTTTGATAGAGTTCAAATCCAACTTCTTTGATATGCCCCGATTGCTCTTCACCTAAAAAATTGCCTGAACCGCGGATATCCATGTCATGGCTTGCTAATTGAAAACCAGCCCCTAAGGTGTCAAGAGATTGTAAAACTTTAAGACGGCGATCGGCAGCAGCTGTTAAGACTTTACCAGCAGGAAATGTAAAGAGAGCATAAGCACGTTGTTTTGAACGCCCTACCCTACCACGTAACTGATAAAGGGCAGAAAGGCCAAACATCTCAGCACGATGCACAATTAGAGTATTGGCTGTTGGAATATCAAGCCCCGATTCAATAATGGTTGTTGAGAGTAGCACATCATATTGCCCATCATAAAATGCATTCATGATATCATCAAGTTGTCCAGCCGGCATTTGTCCATGAGCCACAACGAATTTCAGTTCTGGCACATGTGTTTTGAGATATTCTTCTACAAAAGCCAGATCAGAAATACGAGGACAAACATAGAAACTTTGTCCACCACGATAATATTCTCGAAGCAGGGTCTCTCGTATAACAAGTGCATCAAATGGTGAAATAAAAGTACGAACCGCCATTCTATCAATGGGGGGGGTTGTTATCAATGAAAGTTCACGTACACCCGATAAAGCTAACCCTAAAGTGCGTGGTATGGGAGTTGCTGAAAGTGTGAGAACATGAATATCACTTTTAAGCTCTTTTAAACGCTCTTTGTGTTTGACACCAAAATGCTGTTCCTCATCAATGATAAGAAGGCCTAACCGTAAAAAATTAACTGCACCACTTAATAATGCATGGGTTCCAATGACAATATCGATTGTACCATCTGAAACACCTTTTTTTACTCGTGCAAGTTCTTTCGCTTTTACAAGCCTCGAAGCATGTCCAATTTTAACTGGTAATCCTTGAAAACGCGAAATAAATGTTTTGTAATGTTGACGTGAAAGCAAAGTTGTTGGTACAACAACCGCAACCTGATATCCATTTAATGCTGCAACAAAAGCACTTCGAATGGCTACTTCAGTTTTTCCAAAACCAACATCACCGCATATCAAGCGATCCATCGGCTTGCCTGAGGCTAGATCATCCAGAACAGCATCAATTGCATTCATTTGATCTTCCGTTTCTTCATAGGGAAAGCAAGCAACAAACTCATCAAATGGTCCAATTGGTGGAAGTAAAGCAGGCGCAGCACGAGTCATACGCTCTGCAGCTATACGGATTAATTGCCCTGCCATTTCCAATAAATGTTTTTTAAGCCGCGCTTTACGTGCTTGCCAAGCAACACCCCCTAATTTATCTAAAGTTACCTCTGTTCCTTCTGAGCCATAACGTGAGAGAAGCTCAATATTTTCAACAGGTAAAAAGAGGAGATCTCCTCCAGCATATTTAATTTCAAGGCAATCTCGTAAAATTCCAGTGGTTGTGATGGTTTTAAGACCAACAAATTGGCCAATACCATGGTCGATATGCACAACAATATCACCAGAATTTAAAGCAGAAATTTCAGAAATAAAATTTGTATTATTCTTACGCCGCTTTGGTGATCTGATGAAGCGATCACCTAGGATATCCTGCTCTGCTATAATAGCTAAATCTTCAGCCTCAAAACCATGTTCTATCATGATAACAGCTGCTAATATATGATCTCGTGGTGTTGCTTTGACAGTTTGCAAGGATTTTACAACATCTATTTTTTTCAATCCATGCTCATCAAGAACTTGTATCAAACGATTGAGAGACCCTTCACTCCAACACGCTAAAAGTACTTTTTTGCCAGCAGTGCGTAAAGAGGCGATATGATCAATAACATTTGAAAAAACATTTTTTTCTTGCGCATTACGCTCTTTTACAAAATCATATCCCTGTTTAACATTGGTGTGAATAACTGTTTGTTCCAAACTTTGTGGAATATTAAAAGGTGAAAAATCAATACGCTGTGAAGATTGTTGCACACATTCCAAAACACGCTCTGGCGTTAAATAAAGAAGACTAGGGTCTATTGGATGATAAGAAGTAGAAATTTCTTTATCATTTTCGCGCTCTTTACGCGCATTATAATAGTCTTCAATAAGGCGATAGCGCTCAATGAAAACTTCTTCTATAAGATGCTCAAAAACAAGCGGTAGGTTGCCACAATGGTCAAAAAAAGTGTCAAGGTTTTCATAAAAAAAAGGAAGCCAATGTTCCATACCGGCAAAACGCCGTCCTTGAGCAATTGCTTCATAAAGCATGTTATTTTTTTGTGATACACCAAATGTACGGGTATAATTTCTTTTAAATCGGCTGATTCGTTCTGGTGTAAGAACAACCTCACTCATTGCCTGTAATAAAAGTTCAGTTTTTTGACGTGTTGTCCTTTGACTTTCTGGATCAAATACGCGGATACTTTCCAGGGTATCTCCAAAAAAATCAAGGCGTAAAGGTTCAACATCCATCGGAGAAAAGATATCAAGTATTCCTCCTCTTACAGCAAACTCACCAACATCACGGACAACTGTAACGCGTTCAAAACCATTGGTTTCTAGGAATTGAATAAGATTTCCCATGTTATTGCGTTGGCCAACACATGCGTGAATAAGCTGAGCTTCTATCATTTCACGAGGAGGCAACTTTTGCATAATTGCATTTGCTGTTGTTAATATAATTGCAGGATGTGGATCTTTCCGTAAATTTGCTATGTGTGCCAATGTTGATAGTCGACGTGCCATAACAGCAATTCCTGGTGACACACGATCATAAGGCAAACAATCCCATGCAGGAAATTGAAGTACGGGTAAATTGGGTTCAATAAAATTTAAAACTTGTTGTAAATGCGCAATTTTTGTTCCGTCACGGATAACATAGATGAGCGGTTTACCTTGTGCAATTTCTGAACTTAATTTAGCAAGCGCAAAGGCTTCAAATCCATCAGTAACGCCATCTAAAATCATACGAACAGAATTATTTTTGGGAATAACAATTTTTTTAAATATAGGCATCGGGATTAATAACTTAAGCAAGTACGATAATTGGCAATATCACGGAAAAGTGGACTATCAACTTCAGAGGGGGGCAAAATTTCTCCAGTAATCCATGTGAGTAAATCACGATCATCAAAAGACATAATATACTCAAGCTCAGAGAGCGTTTTATCATTCATCTCAGTGATATGAGCATCAACATAATGTCCAAAAATGAGATCCATTTCACGAATACCGCGATGCCATGCACGAAAAATCAATCGACGACGACGAGCATCTAATTGATTTTTGTCAACGGCAAAAACTGTCATAAAAAATCTCCTTGAATAAAGTAATATAAACTATTCAATTATTCGTATAAATTTTATACATTGCTTTAAGGAAGTTCTATAATTTTTTGTTCTTTAAGTGTAATTCGACGATGCATTTGCTTAGCCAAAGCGTAATTATGTGTTGCAATAAGAGCAGAAAGACCAGACTGACGAACAAGGATAGATAAAGCTTGAAAGACATAAGCTGAAGTTACTGGATCAAGATTTCCTGTAGGTTCATCAGCCAAAAGAACCGAAGGGCCATTTGCTACTGCACGTGCAATAGCAACACGTTGTTGTTCTCCTCCCGATAACTCTGAGGGACGATGGTTAGCACGATGAGAAATACGCAGATACGTTAATAATTTACGCGCACGATCTTCTGCTATGGATTTTTTTAATCCTGCTATCATTTGCGGTATCATGACATTTTCTAACGCCGTAAACTCTGGAAGTAAATGATGAAATTGATAAACAAAACCAATATCATTTCGTCTGATAGCTGTTCGCTCACTATCAGAACGCTTTGCACAAGAAACACCCCGTAACATCACATCACCAGCGGTTGGTTTTTCTAATAATCCAGCAATATGAAGAAGTGTTGATTTTCCAGCACCAGATGGTGCAACAAGTGCGACAAGCTCTCCACGATTAAGAATAAAATTCGCTTTATCTAAAACAATGAGCGGCTTATGCCCCTCGAAAAAGCGTCTTTCAATCTCTACAAGCTCTAAAATAGCTGTCATTATTCATACCTCAAAGCTTGTACGGGATCTAGCTTAGCAGCACGCCATGCCGGAATGAGAGCAGCAAGAAACGACAAAAATAAAGCCATCATAGCAACCAAGACGGTCTGTCTCCACTCAATTTGTGCAGGCAATTTTGTTAAAAAATAAAGTTGAGGATTAAAAACGTCAACATTAAATAACCAAGATATAAAATCTTGGATATGATTAATATTCGCGGTCGCGATAACACCTAAAACTAACCCCAATATCGTTCCAATAAAACCAATCATCATTCCTGTAATGATAAATATACGCAAAATCGCACTCTGTTGCGCCCCCATCGTGCGTAAAATTGCAATATCATGACTTTTATCTTTTACAAGCATAATCAGCCCTGAAATAATATTTAAAGCAGCAACAAGAACGATCAGAGAAAGAATAAAAAACATAACATTTCGTTCAATTTGTAAAGCTGAAAAAAAAGCCTGATTGCGTGTACGCCAATCAATTAAATAAACCTGTTGATCAACTGCTTTTTCTACAACGGGTTTTATTTGATCAACTGCATCAGGATTATTTAGAAATAACTCTAAAGACTGAACCTTATCTCCTAAATTAAAAAACATTTGTGCTTCATGAAGAGGCATAAAGATAAATATTGAATCATATTCAGACATACCAACTTCAAAAATAGCAACGACTTTATAAGCTTTCACGCGCGGAGTAACGCCAAAAGGAGTCTCATCACCATCTGGAGTAATAATACGAATATCTCTTCCAACTGTCAGTCCTAATTTTTCTGCTAAGCCACTTCCAATTGCAACTCCTTCTTCTTTATCAAACCGAGAAATCGATCCTAATTTAATGTTTTGAGAGACTGTTTTAAGCTTTTCTAGATCTTGTTTGCGCATACCACGAACTAACGCGCCAGAGCCACCTTGAACTTCACCTTGAACAAGCGCTTGACCTTCAATAACAGGTAAAGCAAACTTCACACCGTTTGTAGTTTCTAAAGAAGAAATAAGAGTCTTATAATCAGAAAAACCAGAATCAACTGTTTGAACAATAAGATGTCCATTCATACCAAGAATACGATTGAGAAGTTCTGTACGAAAGCCATTCATCACCGCCATAACAACAACCAGAGCAAATACGCCCAACATAATCCCAATAAGAGAAATAATTGAAATAACAGAGGCAACGACATGTTTTTTATTGGGAATCATATAACGAAAAGCGATCATCCACTCATAAGATGAAAAGCATTTGTTTTTCAGCCTCTTCATAATATTTCCTATTAAATTATAGAAAGTTGGCTGAGTACATCTTCAACCTTTAGAGATTTTTTTACACCTGTT
Source organism: Bartonella sp. AC10YNML (assembly GCF_042196825.1). Taxonomy (NCBI): domain Bacteria; kingdom Pseudomonadati; phylum Pseudomonadota; class Alphaproteobacteria; order Hyphomicrobiales; family Bartonellaceae; genus Bartonella; species Bartonella sp. AC10YNML. The sequence continues at coordinate 97,810 of NZ_JBHIRA010000007.1, forward strand.
TTGCGATCTTTAATTTCAACTTCATTTTGTGCAATGCTGTTAGGACCAACAATGATTTGCGTTGGCAAACCAATCAAATCCATTGTTGCAAATTTTGATCCAGGACGTTCATTTCTATCATCTAATAACGGATCAAAACCAACCTTCTTTAATCCCTGATAGAGAAACTCACATGCCTGTGTGCATTTTTCATCATCGGGCTTCATATTGATAATCCCAAAATCGAACGGTGCCATCGACTTTGGCCAAATAATACCATTTTCATCATGAGAAGCCTCAATAGCGGCCGCAACAAGACGCGAAGGCCCAATACCATAAGATCCCATAGAGACCACATGCTCTTTTCCATCTTGTCCCATAACTTTTGCTCCCATTGGAGCGGAATATTTAGTACCAAAGTGGAAAATATGCCCAACCTCAATACCACGCGCTGAAAGACGATTATTATCAGAAATTTTAGCCCATTCCTCTTCCTCATGCATTTCTTCTGTCGCTGCATAAAAAGATGTCCACTGTTTAACGATATCATCTAAAACAGCTTTATCACTGAAATCGATTGAACTATGGGGAACGGTAAGTTCAAGAAATTGTCTATCACAGAAGATAGCGCTCTCTCCCGTTTCAGCCAAAATGATAAATTCATGACTGAGCTCCCCCCCAATGGGACCTGTGTCAGCACGCATGGGAATTGCTTTTAAACCAAGACGAAAAAAAGTGCGTAAATAAGCAACAAACATACGGTTATAAGATGTTTTAGAACCTTCATAATCAAGATCAAAAGAATAAGCATCTTTCATTAAAAATTCTCGTGCCCGCATCACACCAAAACGTGGACGAATTTCATCACGAAATTTCCATTGAATATGATACAAATTAAGCGGAAGATCTTTATAAGAACGAACATAAGAGCGAAAAATATCTGTTACCATCTCTTCATTGGTTGGACCATAAAGTAAATCACGTTTTTGACGATCTTTAATGCGGAGCATTTCCAAACCATAATCATCATAGCGACCGCTTTCACGCCAAAGATCAGCAGATTGAATTGTAGGCATCAATACTTCTATTGCACCAGCGCGTTCTTGCTCCTCACGAATAATTTTACAAACTTTATCAAGCACTTTTTTTCCCAAAGGAAGCCAAGAATAAATTCCTGATGTTTGCTGTCGAATCATCCCAGCACGCAACATAAAACGATGAGAAACAATTTCTGCTTCTTTAGGATTCTCTTTTAACAGGGGAAGGAAATATTGAGAAAGACGCATTGAAATAATTAACTCCTAATCAGATCTACCATATTGAAACAATTTAACACACCCTCCATTCATCTATAGCCGCATTCTGAATACTTGCAAATATAACGATCTTATTGTTTCAAAATTTATTGTGCTCTATTCTCTATTTTTCTTATTTAGCAATAAAATAAAAATGCTTTTCTCTTTAAATAACGTAATAGGAAAATTCTTTATTTTGACCGATGCAAAAAAACTGTACAGATAGGTTTTTTTTGCCAAATCTCATGAACAGCTGCTCTTACTGCACGTCGTGTTGCCTCTCGAATAAGTTCATTATTGTTCCGTTTTAGCCGTGGGATGTTATAAACTGTATTTTCTACAATATCTAAAAGAATATCTTTCAAACTCTCCCCTTTTCCATTATTTTCAGGTAACCCGAATGTTGATAGACCGATATCCCCCAATAATTCATACTTATTATTTATATGGAGAGAAATAGTAACATGACCAGCATAACTGAGTTTGCGGCGTTCACGAATCCCTAATTCATCTTCATCCCCAATTAGGCAACCATCCTTATAGATACGTCCAACAGGAACTTGATCAACAACTTTTACAGGCTTTGGTGCGAGACGTAACATATAGCCATTTCTGATATCCATAACAGTTTGAATACCTGCTTGACGGGCTAAAGTTGCGTGAGTCTTAAGATGCATTGCTTCCCCATGTACAGGAACAAGTATCTGTGGCTTTATCCAATCATACATCTGTAAAAGTTCTGAACGACGGGGATGACCTGAAACATGAACAAGAGCATCTTCATTCGTAATAATTTCAATACCCAAATCAATGAAACGATTTTGTACCTCAAGAATAGATTTTTCGTTTCCTGGAATACTTCGTGATGAATAAATAACGGTATCACCAGCGGAGAGTGCAATATTCCTCATTCCATCACGTGAAAGTTTAGCCAAAGCAGCACACGGCTCACCTTGGCTTCCTGTGACGATTAAAACAAGATCTTTTCGCGGGATGTAACCATAATCATCTTCTGTTACAAATGGCGCTAAACCATTCATATAACCAAGCTCTTGTGCAACCATAATACTTCGCTTAAGGGAACGCCCAATGACAAGTACCTTACGCCCAGAAGCTTCAGCGGCAAGAGCAATAGAACGTATCCGACCAATATTAGAAGCAAAAGTTGCTATCGCAACGCGCCCTTTAGCTTTCAAAATAATTTCAGAAAGACTGGTTTGAACCTGCTGCTCTGATGGAGATATACCATCCCGACACGCATTTGTGGAATCACAAAGTAATGCTAAAATACCTTTTTTGCCTAAAGCACGAAATCTTTTTTCATCGGTTACAGCCCCGAGTGAAGGGGTATGATCGATTTTCCAATCACCAGTATGAATCACAGTCCCCAAAGAGGTTGTAATTGCTAAAGAGACAGCTTCTGGTATTGAATGGTTAACGGCTATAGCCTCTACAGCAAAGGAACCTACCTGAAAACAATCACCAGCTTGAAAAATATTGAGTGAAATTTTTTGAGATTCAAAATCTGCTTGCCTTTTACTTTCCAATAATCCTGCCGTAAAAGGTGTACAGTAAATTGGAACCTGTAACTTTGGCCATAAATCAAGAACGGCCCCATAATGATCTTCATGAGCATGTGTTAAAACAAGACCATGAATATTGTGTTTTTCACTTTCTAGAAAACGAATATCAGGCAAAACAAGATCTGCTCCCGGTAATTCAGGTCCAGCAAAACTAACTCCCATATCAACAAGCAACCATTCACGAAAATTTTCAGGACCAAATCCATAAGCAGCGAGATTCATCCCTATTTCACCTACTCCTCCTAAAGGTAAAAAAACAAATTCATTCTCGTTGGCCGCAACCATAAACATCTCCTAAATCATTAAGATAATCTGATGATGAAATAAAACTTTATCAATTAATACGATTTGCATGAGCAGAAGCAGCTGAACCAAAATGAACATCCCCAGCTGTTATAATGGCTGTTTGACCATTATTTTGTTTTATGATGCAGTTAAAATCACTATCAAGACCATCAAAAATACCCTCGATGACTTTTTCATCATTGATTATTTTGACATGTTGCCCAAGATGAGCAGAGTATAAAAGCCACTTTTCGCGAATTATATTGCGTCCTCCTGATTGTTTCCAAAGGAGATAGTTTTTAGAAAAAAACTCCGTCAGAACCGTAAATAACTGTTCTGCTTCAATATGCAAACCAATATTCTTTAAACTTGAAGTGGGATAGAGTGCGTTTTCATAATTATATTTCACATTTATTCCAATACCAATAACCAATGCATATTGTTGTGATGGCAATTTTAAAATCTCGAGCAAAATTCCAGAGCTTTTCACACCTCTGAGCAAAATATCGTTTGGCCATTTTAAGCTCACAATATTGTTTGTTTGCTTTTCATCTTTTATAAATTGTTTTATTGCCTCTGCTACACTTACTCCAGCAACAAAACCAAGTTGAGCAGCAGTTTGATGCACAATATCCTCAATTAACAAAAGACTAGAATAAAGGTTCCCTTTAGGACTAGACCAAGTTCTCCCTCTTCTCGCTCTTCCCTGTAATTGTTCTTGTGCAACAATCCAAAGATTACCTTGATGACCAGTTTGCGCTTTTCGTTGCGCAATGAGATTTGTTGAATCAATACTATCGTACGCTTCAACAGTGTATCCCTGTTTTTGTGCAAAATCTGATAAAGTATAAACCATATTCGTTAAAACAATGCTGTTGCTGCTTTTTCTGCTAGCTCAGCGAACCAAACTCCAAAAAGCGCGTAAAGTAAAATAAAGAATACAGAAAGACCAAGACAAAATTGAAGCTCTTTCGATAAAGCAACAAAATGCGCTTTTGCATCATCAAACCACATAATTTTAATGACTCGCAAATAGTAAAAAGCCCCAACTACAGACGCTATCATCCCAACGACAGCAAGTGGCGTAAGTCCAGCGTGGACAGCAGCAGAAAATGTATACCACTTTCCAAAAAAACCAGCCATAGGAGGTATGCTTGCTAAAGAAAAAAGCTGTATTGTCATCACAACAGCCATAAACGGATTCGTCTTTGCTAACCCTGAAAGATCATAAATATTTTCAACATTTCCATTCTGAGAGCGCATTCCAAGAATAAAGGCAAATGAACCAAGCGTCATTCCAAGATAAATAGTCATATAAAGGATAACGCTTTTTATCCCAAGCATATCTCCAGCAGATAAACCAACAAGTGCATAACCCATATGACTGATCGACGAATAAGCCATTAAGCGCTTAATATTATTCTGACCGATTGCAGCAAAAGCACCCAGTATCATTGATGCAATTGCCATGAACACCAAAATTTGTTGCCATGCAGGCATCACGTTATCAACACGTCCTAGGGGAATAAAGGTCACCACAATAATACGGATGATTAAAGCCATTGCAGCGACTTTAGGGGCACCAGCAAAAAATGCTGTAATCGGTGTGGGCGCTCCTTCATAAACATCAGGTGTCCACATATGAAACGGAACAGCAGAAATTTTGAAAGCCAAACCAGCTAAAATAAAGACAATTCCAAAAATAACCCCTAATTGTACATTCTTGCCTTTTAAAGCAAGAGCAATTTCGTGAAAACCAATTTGACCGGTAAAACCATAAAGCAAAGAAATACCATAAAGAAGCAACCCTGAAGATAATGCTCCTAAAACAAAGTATTTTATACCGGCTTCAGAAGATTTCACATTATTACGATTAATCGCTGCTAAAACATATAAAGCTAAAGATTGCAATTCTAACCCCATATAAAGCGACAGCATATTACCCGCTGAAATCATAAACATCATTCCAAGGGTTGCTAAAAGAACAAGCACTGGAAACTCAAATATATTAAACTTTTGTGCATTGGCAAAACCAACAGACATGATAAGAGAAAAGAGTGCACCAATAAGCATTAAAATTTTCATATAACGACTAAAGGAATCGATAACGAGCGCATTGGTTTGAAATGAGCCATTTTCCGGAAAAACTATAAGAATAACAATGGTTGCCACAAGAAGTGCTATGGCTAAACCTGTCACTGTTAAAGAAGCACGTGTATTGGAATAAACACCAATCATAAGCAGCACGACAGCTCCTAATGCAATTAAAAGCTCTGGAAGAATTAAGACTAATTGCGCTATTATTTCAGTTTGCATGTGCATTCTTCCCTTATCTAGTGCAGTTTATTGATGAGGGTTTCTACGGAAAACGCCGTTGCCTTAAGAATAGGCGTTGGATAGATACCAAAGAATATTGTAAGAATAACCATTGGATAAAGGAGGAATTTTTCTCTTAAAGAAAGATCTATTAATACTTTTAAATTCTCTTTATCCAAGGAACCAAAAATCACACGCCGATAAAGATAAAGAGCATAGGCTGCCGATAAGATAACACCTGTTGTTGCTAAAACAACAACCAATTTATTTACTTGAAAAACACCTATTAAGGTTAAAAATTCACCCAAAAACCCTGAGCTTCCAGGCAAACCAACATTTGCCATGGTGAAAATTAAGAAAACAACAGCATATTTAGGCATATTATTCACTAAACCACCAAACGCTGAAATTTCACGTGTATGCAAGCGATCATAGATAACACCAACACAAAGAAACAATGCTGCTGAAACAATTCCATGGGATAGCATCTGATAAATAGCCCCTTGTATCCCCTGTTCATTCGCAGCAAAAATACCCATCGTTACATATCCCATATGCGCTATTGAGGAATATGCAATAAGTTTTTTGATGTCACTTTGAACAAGTGCAACCAGTGATGTATAAATAATAGCGATAAGCGATAATGTGAAAACAAAAGGCGCAAAATCTGCTGAAGCGATAGGAAACATTGGTAAAGAAAAACGAAGAAAACCATACCCACCTAATTTAAGTAAGACACCAGCTAAAATAACAGAACCCGCCGTCGGTGCTTCTACGTGAGCATCAGGGAGCCATGTATGAACTGGCCACATTGGCATTTTAACTGCGAAAGAAGCAAAAAATGCAAGCCACAACCATATTTGCATATGAACAGGAAACTGATAATTGAGTAAAGTTGGTATATCAAGTGTCCCAGCCTCCCAATACATAACCATAAGAGCAACCAACATAAGCACTGAACCAAGTAAAGTGTATAGGAAAAACTTGATACTTGCATAAACACGACGTGCTCCACCCCACACACCTATAATGATAAACATTGGAATGAGGCTGCCTTCAAAAAAAACATAGAATAGCATTGCATCAAGAGCACAAAAAACACCAATAATCGCAACTTCTAGAAGAAGAAACGCAATCATATAGGCTTTTAATCTCTCTTTAACATTCTCCCAACTTGCTAAAATACAGAAAGGCAAAAGAAAAGCCGAGAGAACAACAAAAAGAATAGAAATACCATCGACCCCCATATGATAGCTAATACCACCCCCTAACCAACTGGATTTTTCAACCATTTGAAAATTTTGGTTGCTAGAATCAAATCCTATCCAAATAATTAAAGAAATAATAAAAACAAATAGAGTTGTAAAAAATGCAACATTACGTATATTATGGCGTGCTACTTCACTATCATCTTTGATAAACAAAATCAGAAGAACACCAACAAGCGGCAAAAATGTAACCGTAGAAAGAATAGGCCAATCGGTCATTAGTTTACGCCCCCGATCATCATCCATGTAATGAGCAATGCAACGCCGATAAGCATTGCAAATGCATAGTGGTAAAGATAGCCTGTTTGCATTCGAACAACTCTATTTGTAATATCAACAACACGCGCTGCAATACCATTGGGACCTAGACCATCAATAATCTTACCGTCTCCCACTTTCCAAAGAAAAGAACCAATTCTAAAGGTAGGACGAACAAATAAAAAGTTATATAATTGATCGAAATACCACTTTTGGTAAAGAAAGTGATACACTCCTGGCATAATACGCGCCATTTTCTTGGGAAGAGAGGGAGCCGCAATATAAAATAAATAAGCCAACATAAACCCAAGAATCATTGCTATAAAAGGCGACCATTTTACCCAATTAAAAACATGGTGGGCATCATGAAGGATATGATTGTGGCTGCTTGTAAACAATGCTCCCTTCCAAAAAGTATCGTATAAATCACCAAAAAAATAAGGTTGGAAAATAACACCAGCAAATATTGCTCCAATAGATAAAATAAAGAGAGGGATCAACATCACTGGGGGCGATTCATGTACATGATGCATAACATCAACAGTTGCTCGTGGTTTTCCATGGAACGTCATAAAGATAAGCCGCCATGAATAAAAGCTTGTTAATAAGGCTGCAAAAACAAGAAGATAAAAAGCATACCCTGAAGCAATATTATGGGATGCAAAAGCAGACTCTATAATCGCATCTTTTGAGAAAAAACCCGCAGTCCCGAAAAGTGTTCCAGGAACGCCAACACCGGTCAATGCAATGGTCCCGACCATCATCATCCAATAGGTGACCTTTATATGTTTGCGTAACCCGCCCATTTTTCGCATATCTTGTTCATCAGATACAGCATGAATGACAGAGCCCGCCCCAAGAAACAATAAGGCTTTAAAAAAAGCATGCGTAAAAAGATGAAAGACAGCAGCTCCATAAGCTCCAACACCTAATGCAACAAACATATAACCAAGTTGAGAACATGTAGAATAAGCAATAACACGCTTAATATCATTCTGCACTAACCCCACAGTTGCTGCAAAAAATGCCGTTGTTGCTCCAACAATAATAATCACGGTCAAAGCAGTTGAAGAAAGTTCAAAAATTGGCGACATACGCGCAACCATAAAAACACCAGCCGTTACCATTGTTGCTGCATGAATAAGTGCTGATACAGGGGTTGGCCCTTCCATTGCATCAGGAAGCCAAGTATGTAAAAGAAATTGTGCGGATTTTCCCATCGCACCAATAAATAATAAAAGACATGTAATGGTAATTGCCATCTGTCCATCAAACTGCCAACCTAAAAATGTCATATTTTGTATAAAGCTATTGTTTGCAGCTTTTGCAAAAATAGAGCTAAAATCAACCGATTGAAATAAAACAAAAATACTAAATATTCCTAAGAGAAAACCAAAGTCTCCAACACGATTGACGACAAAAGCTTTCATTGCAGCCTTATTAGCAGAATCGCGTTGAAACCAAAAACCAATTAACAGATAAGAAGCAAGTCCGACACCTTCCCATCCAAAAAACATTTGGATCAAATTGTTGGAGGTCACCAACATAAGCATCATAAATGTAAACAAAGAAAGATAAGCAAAAAAACGGGACCTTGAGGGGTCACGATGCATATAACCAATTGAATAAATATGCACTAATGCCGAAACACTGTTTACAACAATAAGCATGACCGCTGTTAATGTATCAATATGTAAAGCCCAGTTAAAGCTTAAGTCACCAACAGTCATCCAATGTAATACCAATACATCAATTACTGGAGTATGACCAAGTGCAATACTAAAAAAAGCCACCCACGACAATATGGCAACAATCACCATAAAGCTACATGTTATCAATTCACTCGCACGATCTCCTATCGTTTTCCCACCTAGTGCAGCAATGAGAAAACTCAAAAGCGGAAGAAAGACAATCGTATAATACATCACTGGTTAGCCTTTCATTACATTAACATCTTCAACCGCAATGGAACCACGATTACGGAAAAAAACGACAAGAATTGCTAAACCAATGGCAGCTTCAGCAGCTGCTACGGTTAAGACAAATAGAGCAAATATCTGCCCAACGAGATCATGAAGAAACGCTGAAAATGCAACAAAATTAAGATTAACTGAGAGTAATATAAGCTCAATAGACATCAAGATAATAATCACATTTTTTCTGTTGAGAAAAATTCCAGCAATACCAATTGTAAACATCAAAGCAGAAACTGTGAGATAATGCGTAATATCAATATACATCTATATAGCCCCCCTTAAATACCTTTTCCTGATTCAACTTGCTTGATTTCAATGGCACTTTCTACCGTTCTAGAAACTTGCTCTGCAATAGATTGCCTCTTTACTCCTAATTTATGACGAAGTGTTAAAACAATAGCACCAATCATTGCAACCAATAAAATTATTCCAGCAATTTGAAAATAGAAAACATAATCCGTATAGAGAATATCTCCTAATGCCTGTGTATTTGTTCGCTGCGCTAAATCAGGCATTGGTTGCGTAATATGCGCTCTCAAGACTGGAGAAAAATAGCTACTTACAAAAACAACAATCAATTCTACAGCGATAATAACGCCAATAAGAGCTCCAATAGGAGCATACCGAAGAGTTCCACTCTTTAACTCAGCAAAATCGACATCAAGCATCATAACGACAAATAAAAATAAAACAGCGACAGCTCCAACATAAACAACAAGCAGAATAAGCCCTAAAAACTCTGCTCCTGCAAGTAAAAATAAAGCCACAGCATTAAAAAATGCGAGGATTAAAAACAAAACAGAATGCACTGGATTGCGTGCTGTAATAACAATAACTGCACTTGTTAGCATAATAAAAGCAAACAAATAGAAAAATGCCGCCGCTAGATCTGTTAGCATAGGCTTCTCCTTAATTATTCAAACAATTGGTATAAACTTCATACCAGATTACAATTTATCGGAAAACTATCCGACACCTCATTTAATGATACACTTAACGATAAGGTGCATCCATCAATATATTTCGAGCAATTTCTCGCTCCCAACGATCTCCATTCATTAAAAGTTTTTCTTTATCATAATAGAGTTCTTCACGTGTTTCTGTTGCAAATTCAAAATTTGGTCCCTCAACAATAGCTTCTACCGGACACGCTTCTTGACAAAAACCGCAGTAGATACACTTAACCATATCGATATCATAACGGACAGTTCTCCGTGTACCATCATTACGTCGCGGACCTGCTTCAATTGTAATCGCTTGTGCAGGGCAAATTGCTTCACATAATTTACAAGCAATACACCGTTCTTCACCATTTGGATAGCGACGCAATGCATGCTCACCACGGAAACGGCCAGATACAAAACCTTTTTCATAAGGATAATTAATTGTGGGTTTTGGTGAAAAAAATTGACGCATAGCTAAGAAAAAAGCACTCACGAATTCCAATAGAAGAAGTGATTTTGCCGCCTGAATGAAACCTGACATCGTAAAATCTCCTCTTAAACGAAATCCGTAAATTTTAAAAAAGAAGCAGTTATCACAACCATTGCTAGTGAGAGAGGAAGAAAAACCTTCCAACCAAGCCGCATGAGCTGATCATAGCGATAACGTGGAACAAAAGCTTTAACCATAGCAAACCAAAAAAATACAAAACAGACTTTTAAAACAAACCAAATGATACCAGGAACCCAATTAAGCCACCAAACATCTAAAGGAGGCAGCCAACCGCCCAGAAATAGAATGGTTGTTAATGCGCACATTAAAACAATCGCAACATATTCACCTAGAAAGAAGAGCATGTAAGGCGTTGAAGAATATTCAACCATATGACCAGCAACAAGTTCAGATTCTGCTTCCACCAAATCGAACGGAGGACGGTTTGTCTCTGCAAGCGCAGAAATAAAAAATATAATAAACATTGGAAAAAGGACCAACCAATTCCAATCGAGAAAACTGTTAAAAGGAAGACCAAGAGTTGTACCAAGCCCGTGCGTTTGTTTAAAAACAATTGTTGTGAGATCTAACGAACCACTTATTAAAATGACACTCACAAGCACAAAACCAATGGAAACTTCATAAGAAACCATTTGTGCCGCCGAACGAAGAGCTCCTAAGAAAGGATATTTTGAATTTGATGCCCATCCCCCCATAATAACACCATAAACTTCAAGAGATGAAATGGCTAAAATATAAAGCAAGCCAACATTAATCTTTGCAACCTCCCAGCCCTCATTGACAGGAATAACAGCCCAAGTTGATAAAGCAAGTGTCGCTGAAACAAAAGGAGCTAAAAGAAAAACACCCTTATTTGCACCTGCAGGGATAATAGGCTCCTTAACAACAAATTTAATTAAATCTGCAAAAGACTGTAACAAACCCCATGGGCCAACAACGTTTGGTCCACGACGCAATTGTACCGCTGCCCAAATTTTTCTATCTGCGTAAAGAAGATAAGCAACTAAGATCAAAAGAACGACTAAAAGAAGCAGTGTTTTTCCAACGATAATAAGTAATGGCAACAGCCAAGTCATAAAGAAATCATACATCATTATTCCTTTTCCTTTGCCTTTACTCTACAGTTTGCGTAACACGGTTTTTTGCAAGAGATGAACATTCAGCCATAACGGCAGAAGCACGTGCTATCGGATTTGTCAAATAAAAGTCTTTAATCATAGAAGTAAATGTTTGACTCTCTAGAGAAACCATTTTTGAACCAAGCACCTTAAGATTACTTATATCAGAAGGCACTATATCATCAACGGCACAAAGATGTGGATAATCATTAAACAAACATTGTCTTAATTGAGAAAGAGAATCAAAAGGAAGCCTTTGTCCTAAAACATCCGATAAAGCACGTAAAATAGCCCAATCTTCTTTTGCTTCACCTGGAGCAAAACCAGCCCGATTTGTCATTTGAACACGCCCTTCTGTATTTACATAAAGCCCTGATTTTTCAGTATAAGCAGATGCAGGCAAAATAACATCAGCAGCATGCGCACCATTGTCACCATGGCTACCAATATAAACTATAAAAGCTTTTGTATCAGCTAATTCTACTTCATCAGCACCAAGTAGAAATAAAATTTCACAGGTTTTTAGAATATTGGCAACCCCAAGCTTAGAAGTAAAGCCTATATCCAACCCTCCAACAGTTGATGCTGCATTATGAAGAACTCCAAATCCATTCCATGTCTCACTAAGAGCACCTATATCATCCGCTAATTTAGCAAGATTTTTTAAAACAGGTAAACCTTCATTTCCTGAAATTGCTCCCTCTCCAATAAGAATAAGGGGCCTCTTTGCTTCTCTTAAGACATTTAAAAAAGCATCCTCTCCCCGAATAAGTGTCGTTAATGTATCACTTCCAGATCCAAGGTAAGAATAAGGATAACGTAAATCAACTTTCTCTCCAATTAATGCAATAGGAAAATTTCCTATTCGTTGGCGCTTTAAAATGCGTGCATTTAAAACAGCCGCTTCATGACGTGGATTAGATCCCACAATAAGCAGAGCATCAGCCTGTTCAATACCTGCAATTGTAGGATTAAAAATATAACTCGAACGCCCAAACTCAGGCGATAAAGCAACCCCTCTTTGGCGACAATCAAAGAGCGTTGAGCCCAACGAACTCAATAATGCCTTAAGGGCGTACATTTCTTCAACAGAAGCAAGATCTCCAGCAATGGCTCCAATTTTTTCTGGAAAAATTTTAGAGATCACCATTTTAATTTTTGCAAAAGCTTCTGTCCAACTGACAGGTTGAAGCTTTCCATCTTTGCGTACATATGGCCTATCAAGCCGCTGAGTCCGTAATCCATCCCAAATAAAACGCGTTTTATCAGAGATCCATTCCTCATTTACATCTTCATTCGTGCGCGGCATAATCCGCATAACTTCACGACCGCGGCTATCAATACGGATAGCACTACCAAGCGCATCCATCACATCGATCGATTCCGTTTTGACCAATTCCCACGGACGGGCATGAAATGCATAAGGTTTTGAGGTTAAAGCCCCTACAGGACAAAGATCAATAACATTTCCCTGTAATTCAGATGTCATAGCTTTTTCAAGATACGTCGTAATTTCAGCATCTTCACCACGACCGATCAAACCAAGCTCAGAAATACCTGCTACTTCCGTTGTAAAACGAACACACCGTGTACAATGAATACACCGTGTCATAACAGTTTTGACAAGAGGTCCAATATATTTATCTTCTACAGCACGTTTATTTTCTGTATAACGAGAACAATCTCGCCCATAAAGCATTGCTTGATCTTGAAGATCACATTCTCCCCCTTGATCACATACTGGACAATCCAAAGGATGATTAATGAGAAGAAATTCCATAACACCTTCACGTGCTTTTTTTACCATCTCCGTATTGGTAAAAATCTCAGGCGCTTCACCGTTAGGTCCTAACCGTAAATCACGAACCCCCATAGCACAAGAAGCCTGAGGTTTTGGAGGACCACCCTTAACCTCAACCAAACACATGCGACAATTTCCAGCAATTGACAAAGATTCATGAAAACAAAAACGTGGTATTTCTGCCCCAGCTGCCTCGGCAGCCTGAAGCAGCGTGTAGTAATCAGGAACTTCAATCTCTTTGCCATCAACTTTGATATTTATCATCACCCATCCAACCTGCGGATAATCCACTTAAAATTTGCATTCGGTTGCTCCTTAAAAAATTTTCTATCCCACGACTTCCAAAGCAATATTTTTTCTTTGGACGACATTTCGCGTATATTCATCAATTCTACGTTCAATTTCTGGACGGAAATTACGAATCAGCCCTTGTACAGGCCACGCTGCAGCATCGCCAAGAGCACAGATAGTATGCCCTTCAACTTGTTGAGAAACCTCAAATAAAAGATCAATCTCGCGTTTTTGCGCTCTTCCCTCAACCATACGTCCTAAAAGACGCATCATCCAACCCGTCCCCTCACGACACGGTGTACACTGACCACAACTCTCGTGCTTAAAAAAAACAGCTATACGCCAAATTGCTTTGATAATATCGGTTGATTTATCCATAACAATCATTCCCCCTGTGCCAAAAGAAGACCCGACATCTCGCATCCCATCAAAATCCATAATCGCATCGATCATATCCTCACCACGGACGACTGGACAAGAAGCCCCCCCTGGAATAACTGCTAAAAGATTATTCCATCCACCACGAATACCACCCGTATGTTTTTCAATTAATTCACGGAATGAAACACCAAGAGCGTCTTCAAATGTACAAGGGGCGTTAACATGCCCTGAAACCATAAATAATTTTGTGCCAACATTATTCGCCCGCCCAATTGATGAAAACCACGAAGCTCCTCGCCGCAAAATTGTTGGAACAACGGCAATGGACTCTACATTGTTGACTGTTGTTGGACAGCCATAAATCCCCATATTAGCAGGAAATGGTGGTTTAAGCCGAGGTTGTCCCTTTTTTCCCTCAAGACTTTCAAGAAGGGCCGTTTCTTCACCACAAATATAAGCACCGGCTCCATGATGAATGATAATATCGCAAGCATGCCCATATTTTGTTTTTTTGCCAAGCAAACCTGCATCATAACATTCATCAACGGCAGCCTGTAGCGCTTCACGCTCACGAATATATTCACCACGAATATAAATAAAAGCAACATTGGCTCCCATAGCAAAAGTAGCGATTGCACATCCTTCAATCAAAGTATGGGGATCATGCCGTAAAATATCACGGTCTTTACATGTCCCAGGCTCTGATTCATCAGCATTGACAACCAAATAATGAGGACGCCCATCACTCTGCTTTGGCATAAAAGACCATTTCATTCCGGTAGGAAAACCAGCACCACCACGACCGCGTAAACCCGACGCCTTCACCTCATCAATAATCCAGTCACGACCTTTGTCAATAATCCCTTTCAGACCATTCCAATGTCCACGCGACATCGCAGCCTTTAATGATTTGTCTTTTAAACCATAAATATTGGTGAAGATACGATCTTTATCAGCTAGCATACCCCACCTTTTTTTCTATTGCCCGTAGCATTTTTAGCTTTTCCTCAAATGCAATTTAAAAAAAATCTTGAAACTTTCTACTTTTAATCAAATGTTGTTATAAATGAGTGACATAATGGAATATCTTTTCAAAAAATTTTTACTAAGATTCCATTCCCTTATTATCCTTTTTCTTTGATCCCTTGAGAGATTTACTTTTTTCTTCATCATCAAGAAGAGATGTTAAACCACTAATTGGCTCCGATGATTTACGACTATTTTGCGGACCAACAGCTATCTCAGGACCCTTTCCCGCCTCAAATGCATCGATAATCTCTTCAAGGCGTTCCGCTGTAAGATCTTCGTAAGTATCTTTAAAAATCATAACCATGGGAGCATTAACACAAGCACCAAGACACTCCACCTCTTCCCATGACAATGTTCCATCCTGATTGGTTGTAAAAGGCTCATGATGAATTTTTTTCTGACAAACTTTAATCAATTCATCAGAACCACGTAACATACAAGGCGTTGTCCCACAAACTTGAATATGCGCTTTTGTTCCAACAGGCTTAAGCTGAAACTGAGTATAAAAAGTAGCAACTTCTAAGACACGGATATATGCCATAGAAAGAATTTGAGCGATATGTTCAATTGCAGCACGTGTCACCCAACCATCTTGCTCTTGCGCACGCATTAATAACGGAATGACAGCTGATTGCTCACGCCCGACAGGATACTTTTCTATAGTATTTTTTACCCATATTTGATTTTCTTTTGTAAAAGAAAACTCTGCGGGCTGATAGATATCATCTGCAAGACGGCGTACGGACATTAGCGATCAACCTCCCCAAAAACAATATCAATCGAACCCAAAATAGCTGTAGCATCCGCCAACATATGGCCTCGAGTTAAAAAATCCATAGCTTGGAGATGAGCAAATCCAGGAGCACGCAACTTGACACGATAAGGCTTATTGGTTCCATCAGAAACAAGATAAACACCAAACTCACCCTTTGGAGCCTCTACAGCAACATACACTTCTCCAGGGGGCGTGTGAAACCCTTCCGTATAGAGTTTAAAGTGATGAATCAGTGCCTCCATTGAGCTTTTCATTTCGCTCCGCTTTGGTGGTACAATTTTGCGATCCAAACTCGAAACTGGTCCATTCTTTTCAGTCCCCAGTAACCGTTCTACGCATTGACGCATAATTTTCGCTGATTGACGCATTTCTTCCATACGAATAAGATAGCGATCATAACAATCACTATTTTTACCTATAGGAATATCGAATTCCATTTCATCGTAACATTCATAAGGCTGACTTTTACGCAAATCCCATGGAATACCAGCTCCACGAATCATAACCCCAGAAAAACCGCGTGCCCAAGCTTCATCAATACTTACAACGCCAATATCCACATTACGCTGCTTAAAAATTCGATTTGGGGTCACAAGCGCATCAAGTTTTCCGAGAGAAACAAGAAATGGATCAATAAAATCACCAATACCCTCAACTAAAGATTCTGGTAAATCTTGATGCACGCCACCGGGGCGAAAATAATTTGCATGAAGACGAGCACCACAGGCACGCTCATAAAAAATCATCAATCTTTCACGTTGCTCAAATCCCCAAAGCGGTGGTGTTAAAGCACCAACATCCATTGCCTGTGTCGTTACATTAAGCAAATGATTAAGAATACGCCCAATTTCAGAAAACAAAACACGTATTAATTGCCCTCTTTTAGGAACTTTTATATCTAATAACTTTTCAATAGCAAGAACAAAAGCATGTTCCTGATTCATAGGAGCAACATAATCCAAACGATCTAGATAAGGACCCGCTTGGAGATAAGTCTTTGTTTCCATTAATTTTTCAGTACCGCGATGCAACAACCCAATATGTGGATCTACACGCTCAACAACTTCACCGTCCAGCTCCAGAACCATGCGCAAAACCCCATGCGCGGCAGGATGCTGCGGACCAAAATTGATATTAAAGTTTCGAACATTGACCTCAGCCACAATCAACCCCTTGCTTTTTTTAAAAACTTCATATCAAATATTAAAAAAATCTATCATATTAAAAACATTAATTATTTTAAAAATATGCTATTCTAATAGAACGCCTTATCAAAACCAATATCATTTTTTACTGTCTGCTTTTTCATCACATGGTAAAATATATTGTCCTCCTTCCCAAGGAGAAAGAAAATCAAAATTACGCATCTCTTGGCGCAAAACAACAGGCTCATAAATCACCCTCTTTGCTTCATTATCATAACGGCATTCAACAAATCCTGTCACAGGAAAGTCTTTACGTAAAGGATATCCTTCAAAACCATAATCTGTTAAAATCCGTCTTAAATCCGGATGTCCTGAAAATAAAATCCCATACATATCATACGTTTCACGTTCATACCACTCTGCACCAGGATAAACCGTACAAGCTGAAGCAACGGGAGTATTTTCATCCGTACGAACTTTTACACGTAAGCGTAAATTCTCACGAGGGGATAATAATTGGTAAGAAACATCAAAGCGCTTATCGCGGGAAGGATAATCCACACCACTAATGTCTGTGAGATTAATAAATTGACAGCGAGAATCATCACGAACAAACATTAAGACATCGATAATTGCATCAAGACGTGCCACAATAGTCAATTCACCAAAAGCAAGAACAGTCTCTTCAAGCTTATTTCCTAACTTATTTTCCAAATAAGCCGCAAGTTCAACCAATGATTCATTCATCATGACAAGAAAACTCTCTATCGCTCTATGGATCCGGTACGACGGATTTTTTTCTGTAACAATAATATGCCGTATAATAATGCCTCTGCTGTCGGTGGACACCCTGGAACATAAATATCGACAGGCACAATACGATCACAGCCACGCACCACTGAATAGGAATAATGATAATATCCCCCACCATTTGCACATGATCCCATAGAAATCACATAACGCGGCTCTGGCATCTGATCATACACTTTTCTTAAAGCAGGAGCCATCTTATTTGTTAGAGTACCTGCCACCACCATCACATCTGACTGGCGGGGTGAAGCTCGTGGTGCATATCCAAAACGCTCATTATCATAATGAGGCATTGAGCATTGCATCATTTCGATAGCACAACAAGCCAAACCAAAACTCATCCACATTAAAGAACCGGTACGTGCCCAAGTAATCAAAGCATCTGCCGAGGTAACTAAAAACCCCTTATCTGATAATTCAGCATTGATATCACGAAAAAACTTATCGTCAGATCCTATTAGCCCACCAGTATTTGGATCAATGATTCCTTTTGGTTTTGGAGCCTCAATCGTTGAATTATTAGATCTTAATTCCATTCAAGGGCTCCTTTTTTCCATTCATATATAAATCCAATAGTCAAAATCGCTAAAAACACAATCATCGACCAAAAGCCAAACATACCTATTGATTCGAATGAAACAGCCCAAGGAAAAAGAAAAGCAACTTCAAGATCAAAAATAATAAATAAAATTGATACCAAATAGAAACGAATATCAAACTTCATGCGAGCATCACTAAATGAATTAAACCCACATTCATAAGCCGATAACTTTTCAGGATCGGGGGAACGATATGCTACAATGTAAGGCATAATCAATAAAGCTCCAGCAATAACTGCCGAAACAATAATAAAGATCAAGACCGGTAAATAAGAGCTCAATAAATAAGCCATAACCCTCTTCCATCATAACGAAATGCCTGAGTTTAACACAATGATTCAATATTGCGAGACCAAACAGACAAATTTAACAATCGCTCTATTAACTCTATTCATACTGCTTCAAAGGCATACAGAGCGATACTTTTCTTATCGGCATAGGTAACGCAGAGCAAAGAAAGACGCAAGCCCTATATCTTATAAACCATATAAAAAGAAAGAAAAAATATATTTATTCCCCAATCAAATACTCCACCACATTACTCATAGCATATGGATATTTTAATAAAGGAAATTTCATAAGGAATCATGAAATGGCGCGAGTGACGGGGCTCGAACCCGCGACCTCCGGCGTGACAGGCCAGCACTCTAACCAACTGAGCTACACCCGCGCATTTTTTTCGAACCAATGTTAATTTGGTACAAGCGGTCGTGTAAGGGGTTCATGCGTTTATGTCAAGAAGGATTATGCATTTTTAAAAAAAATTATCAAATCTCATCTTTATTCTTGCGTTTAGAAAAATTCTTCCTTAAATAGTCTCCATTCAATTGCTGATCATTGCATTGGGCGATTAGCTCAGCTGGTAGAGCGCCTCGTTTACACCGAGGATGTCGGGAGTTCGAGTCTCTCATCGCCCACCATTCTGTTTTATATTCCTATTAAGTTTTTGATTCTTCATATATTTTTTTAAAGATAAGGGATGCCTAAATAAAGTTAGGGGAATAGGATTTTTAACATTTCTCTATAAAGCACGCTTCGCACAATGTTTCTAATGTTTCTTTGAAGTCTGCTAACGCTTCTTGATGTAAGCCATCTAAAAAGTTCTGTCACACGAAGAAACATTTTTTCTGATTCTAACAAATCTTTTTGAGATTTTCCTCAATTATTGCGAATCAAGAACTTTTTTCGGCGATTCAGAATTAGATTCTTACCTAAATAAATCTGAATGTGTTCCTGTTCTATCAAAATGGACTCGGTCTTCATCAACTATATAAATTAGTAACCAATCGGATTCTATATGAAGATCTCGACGGGGCTTCCAATTTCCTTGTAAGGCATAATCATTTAAAATAGATGGCAATTGCTGCTTATGAATCAGAAGTTGCATAACTTCTGTAAGCTTTTGCATATCCCTTCCACGCTTTTTTGCCCGTTTTATATCCTTTTTAAACTTTCCTGAATAACTTACTGAACGCATAATTTTAGAGATCTAATTGCTGGATTAAATCAGCTATATTGTCAGCATAAAAAATATCTTCATTGCTGTCCGTTTTATGAAAAGTTTCAAGTGTTTCCTTATTAGGTACCTTGTTATTTTCAACATAAACACGAATAAGATCACGTAAGATCTGAGATGCTGGGCGGTGTTTTCTTTCAGCTATAGCCATAAATGCATTTTTTAGATTTATATCTACTTTAGCTGCTATAAGTTCACTTTTTACACTCATCACATTGTCTCTTTAAGCACTTTAATAGTTATATATTATTTAACTTAGTTAAACATAGTTTAACTTGTCATTAATATCAATCTTTTTTCTTTAAAGGAGAGATTTGATATCTAACTTTTTGTTATCCATCTTTTAAGATGTAAGAAGCTATTCTCTATGGCATCCACAAAACGGGAAAAATCTATTACAAACATAAAGAGAATGAAGGCAATCCACTTCATGATGCGTGACATCATCTTTAAGCCT